>NZ_JBHWGA010000015.1:131466-179583 GCF_042733315.1 Streptomyces sp. NPDC059718 | reverse complement strand
CGCCCGGTTACATTTCGAACCCGGAAGCTAAGCCTTTCAGCGCCGATGGTACTGCAGGGGGGACCCTGTGGGAGAGTAGGACGCCGCCGAACAATCTTTGTGGACCCTCGGTCCTGGCCAAAGCGCTGGGACCGGGGGTCCTTTTGTTTTTTAGCGTGGTGCACGGTTCGCGAACTGGTACGAGAGACTGGCACTACGGCAGCACAAACGACAGGAGTCACGTCGATGTCCAACTCGCCCGAGGAACGGCCTGATCGGCCTGAGCGGCGCGCTCCGCGCCAGGGCGGCGACCGGGGTGGATACCGCAGCGGCGGCCCCCGGCGCGAAGGCGACCGGGCCGGCGGCGGTTACCGCCGCGACGACCGTCCGCGTGGGCGGTCCGAGGACCGGGGTCGTGATGACCGTCGTGACGACCGCGGTGGGCCCCGCCGCGACGACCGGCCGCGCGATGACCGGCGCGATGACCGCGGTGGGTTCCGTCGCGATGACCGGCCGCGCTATGACCGTCCCCGTGACGACCGTCCGCGTGAGGACCGGCCGCGGTACGACAGGCCGCGGTACGACAGGCCGCGTGATGACCGTCGGGATGACCGCGGTGGGCCGCGTCGTGACGACCGGCCGCGCTATGACCGTCCCCGTGAGGACCGTCCCCGTGACGACCGTCCGCGTGAGGACCGGCCGCGGTACGACAGGCCGCGTGAGGACCGTCGGGATGACCGCGGTGGGTTCCGTCGCGATGACCGGCCGCGCTATGACCGTCCCCGTGAGGACCGTCCCCGTGTGGACAGGCCGCGTGAGGACCGTCGGGACGACCGCGGTGGGTTCCGTCGCGATGACCGTCCCCGTGAGGACAGGCCTCGTGTGGACCGGCCCCGTGATGACCGTGGTGGGTTCCGCCGTGACGATCGCCCGCGCTATGACCGTCCCCGTGAGGACCGTCCCCGTGAGGACCGGCCGCGTGATGACCGTCGGGACGACCGTGGTGGGTTCCGTCGTGATGACCGGCCGCGGTACGACCGTCCCCGTGAGGACCGGCCGCGTGATGACCGTCGGGACGACCGCGGTGGGTTCCGTCGCGATGACCGGCCGCGCTATGACCGTCCCCGTGAGGACCGTCCCCGTGACGACCGTCGGGACGACCGGCCCCGTGGGCCGCGCCGGGACGACGACCGTGGTGGCTACCGTCGGGACGAGCGTCCCCGCGGCCCGCGTCGTGATGACGATCGGGGCCAGGGCGGCGGCCGGCGGCCGTACGTGCAGGGGCGCGGGCGGTTCGAGAACACCCGGGGCCGTGACGAGCGCCGTGAGGAGCGGGAGCCGGTCAAGCGGCTGCCCATCCCGGACGACGTGACGGGTCAGGAGATCGACCCCAGCGTGCGGCAGGAGCTCATGAGCCTGCCGAAGACGCTCGCTGAGGACGTGGCGCGCAACCTGGTCATGGTGGCCCGGCTGCTGGACGAGGACCCGGACCTGGCCTACGGCTACTCCAGGGTCGCGCTGCGACTCGCGTCCCGTGTCGCCGCCGTGCGTGAGGCGGCCGGCTTCGCCTCGTACGCCACGGAGCGGTACGCCGAGGCGCTGGCCGAGTTCCGGGCCTGCCGGCGGATGACGGGCACGGT
This sequence comes from Streptomyces sp. NPDC059718, assembly GCF_042733315.1. Classification (NCBI taxonomy): domain Bacteria; kingdom Bacillati; phylum Actinomycetota; class Actinomycetes; order Kitasatosporales; family Streptomycetaceae; genus Streptomyces; species Streptomyces sp. NPDC059718. The sequence continues at coordinate 177,964 of NZ_JBHWGA010000015.1, read as the reverse complement.
CGACCTGTGGCCGGTCATGGCGGACTGCGAGCGGGGCATGGGCCGCCCGGAGCGCGCGCTGGAGATGGCGGGCGCGCCGGAGGTGCACAAGCTGGACCGCGCGGGTCAGGTGGAGATGCGCCTGGTGGCCGCCGGTGCGCGGCGCGACATGGGCCAGAACGAGGCCGCCGTCGTCACCCTGCAGAGCCCGGAACTGGCGTCCAACGCCGTGCATCCGTGGACGGCGCGACTGCGCTACGCGTACGCCGACGCGCTGCTCGCGGCGGGCCGTGAGGACGAGGCCCGGGAGTGGTTCGCCAAGGCGCTGGAGGCCGACCAGAGCGGCAGCACGGACGCCTCCGACCGGCTGGCGCAGCTGGACGGCGTGGCCTTCGTGGACGCGCTGGACGAGGGTGCGGACGAGGGCGCCGGGGCCGGCGCGCCCGTCACGGCGGATCGGGACGACGACGGCGACGACTCCGACGACGCCGCCGAGGACTCCGCGGATGCCGAGGCCTCCGACGACGAGGAGCACGAGGACCACGAGGCCGGTGACGCCGGTGACGCCGGGGAGCCGGACGTCGACCTGACCGACGAGGCCGATCCGACGGCGTTCCTCGACGACCCGTTCAAGGAGCCCGCCAAGGGCACCGAGGACTGATCGCCGGAGCAAGGGGAAGGGCGGCATCCGCGCACGCGGATGCCGCCCTTCGCGTTGTGCGGCTTCAGGCAGGCGTGCCGTCGAGTTCCAGGCTGCGCAGCACCAGGCCGGTCGCCGGCTTCGGGCCGAAGGAGGTCGACTTGCGCGGCATCGTCACGCCCTGCTTGGCGAGGTCGTGCACGACGCTCTCGCGCACCGGGTGGATGAGCACGGCCGTGCCGCCGTACTGCTCGGCGCGCTCGACCGCGGCCTGGGTGTCGTGGATGTAGTGGATGTGCTCGGGGGCGTCGGGCACTTCCCAGATCCGGTCCAGGAGCAGGTTGTGCAGCACGGTGGCGTCCAGCTGCCGCCATTCCTCGGGCCGGTCCCCGGGGATGGCCCGGTCGAGGGCCTCGGTGTCCGGCCGGTCCAGGAGGTGGAAGCGGCCGTCGCCGGTGAGCAGGAAGGCGTTGCCCTCGGCCGCCGCGGCCTCCAGGGCGGCCAGGGCCTCCGGGAGGGGGCCGGGCAGCTCTTGTACGCGGAAGGCGTGGCCGGCCGCCTCGACGGCCCGCGCAGCGGGCAGTTGCGGCAGCACGCGGTGGATGGCGCGGACCCGCAGCGGGTAGCGGGCGGTGTCGACCAGCAGCACCAGGCCGTAGTCCCAGGGGCTGGGGGCCTCGTGCTCGGCCTGCAGCAGCAGGTACGTGGCCCAGCGGTGGTGGCCGTCGGCGATGACGGCCTGGTGCCGGGACAGGTCGGCGTCGACCGCGGCGATCGCCCCCGGGTCGGTGATCGCCCACAGACGGTGGTGGATGCCGTCCTCGGTCGTCGTGGCCAGCAAGGGCGGCCCCGCGACGGTGCGTTCGACGACCTCGGCCGCCTCCCCGTCGTCGCCCCGGTACGCCAGCAGCAGCGGTTCGAGGTTGGCGGCCGTGGCACGCATGAGCGCGGCGCGGTCGGCGACCGGGCCGGGCATCACGTCCTCGTGCGGCAGCACGATCCGTTCCTCGGGCGGGGTCAGGCGCAGGGCACCGATGAGGCCGCGCTGCACCTGATCGCCCTCGCGCTGCTCGTACACGTACAGGGCGGGCTTGGGGTCGAGGGCCAGGACGCCCTCCTCCTGCCATTGGAACAGCGCCCATGCGGCCTTGCGGTGCCGGCCGTCCGGGGGCTCGGCGGTGGGCAGGATGAGCCGCACGACGTTGTGCGGGTCGGCTGTCTCCAGGTGCCGCTGCTCCTCGGGCCGGACGACGACGTCGTACGGTGGCGAGGTGACCGCGGCCAGGCTGCCGACCCGCTCGGGGACGTAGCGGAGCGCGCGGAACGGCGCCAGCCGCAAGCCCCGTACAGCGGGTCCGGAATTGCTCATCCGGGCATGCTACGCGGGTCATGTCCGCGAAGTGTGCCGAGTGATCGACGACATACGAGGAGCGACCGCCCGATGACCCACAGGACCGGCCCGGCCGGCAGTGAAAGCCCCCTTGACCAGGCGTACGACACCGCCCTGCTCGACCTGGACGGAGTGGTCTATGCGGGTGGTGACGCGATCGCGCACGCCGTGGAGTCGCTCGGCTCGGCGCGGGCCCACGGCATGCGGCCGGCGTACGTCACCAACAACGCCGCCCGCACGCCGCGGACCGTCGCGGAGCACCTGACGCGGCTCGGCGTGCCGGCCGAGGCCGAAGAGGTCATCACCTCCGCCCAGGCGGTGGCCCGGCTGATCGCGGATCAGGTCCCGGAGGGCGCACGGGTGCTGGCGATCGGCGGCGAGGGGCTGGTGGAGGCGCTGCGTGAACGCGGGCTCCAGCCGGTCGCCTCGGCCGACGACGACCCGGCCGCGGTCGTGCAGGGCTACTCGCCCAAGGTCGGCTGGGAGCAGCTCGCGGAGGCGGCGTACGCGGTCAACCGCGGTGTGCCGTGGTTCGCCTCCAACACCGACCTGACCATCCCGACGGCCCGTGGCACGGCACCGGGGAACGGCGCGCTCGTCGAGGTGGTCCGGATCGCGACCGGTGGCGAACCGCAGGTCGCGGGCAAGCCGCTGCCGCCCATGCACCGGGAGACGGTCATCAGGACCGGCGCGCGACGGCCGCTGGTGGTCGGCGACCGGCTCGACACGGACATCGAGGGCGCCCACGCGGGCGGCGTCGACTCGCTGCTGGTGCTCACCGGGGTCACCACTCCCGCGCTGCTGCTCGCCGCTCCGCCGCAGCACCGGCCCACCTACGTCGACGCCGACCTGCGCGGCCTGCTCACCCCGCAGCCCGAGGTCACGGACGCCGGTGGGGGCGCGTACCGCTGCGGTGGCTGGACCGCCTCGGCGGGCGACGGGGCGCTGCTGCTGGACGGCGACGGCGAGCCCGTGGACGGACTGCGGGCGCTGTGCGCGGCGGCCTGGACACGGGCCGGGGACGGCTCCTGCGACCTGGACGCGGAGAAGGCGCTGGACCGGCTGGGGCTCTAGAGGAGCTTGCGCAGCCGCAGCAGGTCGCGGAAGCCCGCCTCCAGCTTGACCCTGCCGCTGCCCCACGCCTTGGCGAAGTGCAGCTTGCCGTCGACGAGCGCGACGAGGTCGTCACCGGCCATGGTCAGCCTTATTTCGGCGCGCTCGGCCGGCGGGCCCTGCACGGTGACCACGTCCTGGATGCGGCCGTCCACCAGACGTCCCACGAAGGTGACGTCGAGATCGGTGATGCGGCAGCTCAGCGAGCGGTCGAGCGCGGCCGCGCTGCGCAGGTCGCCCTCGGTCCCGGCGAGGTTCTCGGACAGCCGCTCGAGCGCGCTGCGGCACTCCTCGATGGTCGCCATGGGTGGTGCGTCTCCCGTTCGGACGTCGGCGCGTGCTGGTGTTGATCGACCGTACCGCAGGGGACCGTCGGGGAGACGCGGCGCCATAGGCGGTAGCGTCGTGACCGACGAACTCTGGGGAACTGGCGAAGGCGAGGAGTGAGGGCGTATGCGGGACGCGTTGCGGACCTGTCTGCAGATCGCGGGCGGCCTGACCGAGGCCACCCGGCGACGGGCGGTCGGTGCGGCCAAGGAACTGCTCGACCAGACCGGGATAGACGTCGACGCGGTCCAGCGGAGCATCGGCGAGCGGATCCCGCCCGAGGTGCAGACGCTCGCGGACGAGCTGATGGCGTCGGGACGGGCCAACCGCGACCTGCTCGTGGGTCTCATCCGCGAGGAGATCGACAAGGCGATGAGCCGGGTCGGGCGGCTCGCGGACGAGGTCACCAAGGTCGGCGTCGTCCTGGAGGCCCTGGAACGCCGCATCCGGAACCTGGAGGACGACGACCGGGAGCCGGCCGGGGCCGACATGACGGACGAGGAGCCGGATCCCGGTCTGTACGTGCCGCCGCAGCCGCCGGTGGAGCACGCACCGGTCGCCAGGTCCGCGCCCGCGCCCGCGTCCGCGAAGAAGCCCACGGGGACGGGCGCTGCCGCCGCCACCCCGGTGGCGCGCAAGAACGCCGCGCCGGCGCAGCCTCCCGCCACGCCTGAGGTTGCTGTGGTTCCGGAGCCCGACATGGCCCCGGGCACGGCTGCCGTGCCGGTCGCGCGGAAGAACGCGGCCCCGCCGAAGTCGCCCGCGGCGAAGAAGGCGACCCCTGCCGCGAAGCGGACCGCCCCGGCCAAGAAGGCGGCCCCGGCGAAGACCACGGCCGCGGCGAAGAAGGCGACCGCCTCCGGCACCGCGTCCGCGGCCAAGAAGACCCCGGCAGCGCCCGGCGCGGCTGCGGCTGCGCCTGCGCCTGCGAAGAAGACGACGGCGGCCAAGAAGGCCGCCCCCGCCAAGAAGACCGCCGCGGTGTCCGGCACCGCTGCCCCCGCCCCCGCGAAGAAGACGACGGCGGCCAAGAAGGCCACCCCCGCGAAGAAGGCGGCCCCGGCGAAGACCGCGGCCGCGGCGAAGAAGGCGACCGCCTCCGGCACCGTGTCCGCGGCCAAGAAGGCGACCCCCGCCAAGAAGGCTGCGGGCCGCACGCAGGAGGTGAGGGGACGTGACTGAGAGCGGGCTCGAGGGCGTGGCACCCGCGCCCGCACCGGAGGCCGCGGTCCCGGCGGAGGCGGTCGCCGACGCGGGGCCGCGTCCGCTGGGGGTCGTGCTGGACACCACGGGGAATACCGAGGTGGACGCCGTCCTTGTCCGCCTGCGGGATGCCGACCTGCTTCCCACCGAGGATCACGTCGAGGTGTACGAGGATGTACACCGTGGGCTGCGCGACACGCTCACGGGACTCGACGCCGACAACAGGAGCTGAACCTCACGTGGCACGACGCCGACTCGACGCCGAGCTGGTGCGCCGGAACCTGGCCCGCTCGCGGGAGCACGCCGGGCAGCTGATCACCGCCGGCCGGGTGACCGTGGGCGGGACGACCGCGACGAAGGCCGCCACGCAGGTGGAGACCAGCGCCGCGGTCGTCGTCGCCGATGACGCCTCGGACCCGGACTACGTCTCCCGCGGCGGCCACAAGCTGGCCGGGGCGCTGGCGGCGTTCGTACCCCACGGGCTGCTCGTGGAGGGGCGCCGCGCACTGGACGCCGGGGCGTCCACGGGCGGCTTCACCGACGTCCTGCTCCGCAACGGCGCGGCGCACGTCGTCGCCGTCGACGTCGGCTACGGGCAGCTCGCGTGGTCGCTGCAGAGCGATGAACGCGTCACCGTGAAGGACCGTACCAACGTCCGCGAGTTGACGCTCGAGCAGATCGACAACCAGCCGGTGGACCTTGTCGTCGGCGACCTGTCCTTCATCCCGCTCGGGCTCGTCCTGCCCGCCCTCGTACGCTGCGCCGCGCCCGACGCGGACCTGGTCCTGATGGTCAAGCCGCAGTTCGAGGTGGGCAAGGAGCGACTGGGCAGCGGCGGTGTCGTCCGCAGCCCTCAGCTGCGCGCCGAGGCCGTACGACAGGTCGCCGGACAGGCGGCCGTACTGGGACTGGGGGTGCTGGGCGTGACCGCGAGCCCGTTGCCGGGACCGTCGGGGAATGTGGAGTACTTTCTGTGGCTGCGCGCCGGGGCGCCCGAACTGGACCCGGCGGATGTCGACCGCGCTGTGGCGGAGGGGCCCCGTTGAGCGAGACGCACGAGACGCACGAGGTGCACGGGACGTCCGGCCGCACCGTCTTCCTCCTCGCCCACACCGGGCGGCCGGCGGCCATCCGCAGCGCCGAGCGGGTGGTCCAGGGGCTGAAGCGCTGCAACATCGGCGTACGGGTGCTGGCCGAGGAGGCCGAGGACCTGACGCTGCCCGGGGACGGCGGGGTGCAGCGGGTGCAGGAGATCGGCCCGGAGACCGTCGCGGACTGCGAGCTGATCATCGTCCTGGGCGGTGACGGCACGCTGCTGCGCGGCGCGGAGTTCGCGCGCGCCTCCGGGGTGCCGATGCTCGGGGTCAACCTGGGCCGGGTCGGCTTCCTCGCGGAGGCCGAGCGCGACGACCTGGACAAGGTCGTCGACCGCGTGGTCACCCGCGACTACGAGGTCGAGGAGCGCATGACGATCGACGTCCTGGTGCGCAACGATGGCCAGGTCGTCCACACCGACTGGGCGCTGAACGAGGCGTCGGTGGAGAAGCAGGCGCGCGAGCGGCTGCTGGAGGTCGTCACGGAGGTGGACGGCCGTCCGGTCTCCCGCTTCGGCGGCGACGGGGTGGTGATGGCGACCCCGACCGGGTCGACCGCGTACGCCTTCTCGGCCGGCGGGCCGGTGGTCTGGCCCGAGGTGGAGGCACTGCTGATGGTGCCGATCAGCGCGCACGCGCTCTTCGCGAAGCCGCTGGTGACCTCCCCGAAGTCGGTGCTGGCGGTGGAGGTGCAGCCGAAGACTCCGCACGGAGTGCTGTGGTGCGACGGGCGGCGCTCGGTGGACCTGCCGGCCGGCGCCCGCGTGGAGGTCCGGCGGGGCGCGGTGCCGGTGCGGCTGGCGCGGCTCCACCACGCCTCCTTCACGGACCGGCTGGTCGCGAAGTTCGCGCTGCCGGTGGCCGGCTGGCGGGGCGCGCCGCACTGAGTTTGCCCTCAGGGGTGAGGCCCGTCGCGCGGCGGCCCGCAAACCTCGTATGGTCGTATCCGTGTTGGAGGAAATGCGGATCCGGTCGCTGGGAGTCATCGAGGACGCCGTGGTGGAGCTGTCGCCCGGCTTCACCGCGGTGACCGGCGAGACCGGCGCGGGCAAGACCATGGTCGTCACCAGTCTCGGGCTGCTGCTGGGCGGCCGTGCCGATCCCGGTCTGGTCCGGATCGGTACGAAATCGGCGTCGGTCGAGGGGCGGATCACGCTGACGGCGGGCGCGCCCGCCGCCGTGCGGGCCGAGGAGGCGGGCGCCGAGCTGGACGACGGTGCGCTGCTCATCAGCCGTACCGTCTCGGCTGAGGGCCGCTCCAGGGCCTTCGTGGGCGGGCGCTCGGTCCCCGTGGGGCTGCTGGGCGAGCTGGCGGACGAGCTGGTCGCCGTGCACGGCCAGACCGACCAGCAGGGCCTGCTGCGGCCGGCCCGCCAGCGTGAGGCGCTGGACCGGTACGCGGGCGACGCCGTCGCCGTGCCGCTGGCCAAGTACGCGGGCGCCTACCGGCGGCTGCGCGAGGTCGCGGGCGAGCTGGACGAGCTGACCACGCGGGCCCGGGAGCGGGCCCAGGAGGCGGACCTGCTGCGCTTCGGCCTGGACGAGGTCGCCGCCGCGGAGCCACTGCCCGGCGAGGACGCCGACCTGGCCGCGGAGGCCGAGCGGCTGGGCCACGCCGAGGCGCTCGCGTCGGCCGCGACCCAGGCGCACGCCGCGCTCGCGGGGAACCCCGAGGACCCCGAGGGCGTCGACGCGGGCATGCTCGTCGCGGGCGCCCAGCGCGCGCTGGACGCCGTCCGCTCCCACGACCCGGCGCTGGCCGCGCTCTCGGACCGGATCGGCGAGATCGGCATCCTCCTCGGTGACGTCGCCGGCGAGCTCGCCGGGTACGCCGACGACCTGGACGCCGATCCCCGGCGCCTGGCGGTCGTGGAGGAGCGGCGGGCCGTCCTCGCCCACCTCACCCGCAAGTACGGGGAGTCCATCGACGCCGTCCTGGCGTGGGCCGAGCAGGGCGCGGCCCGGCTGGGCGAGCTGGAGGGCGACGACGAGCGGATCGGGGAGCTCACCGGGGAGCGCGACGCGCTGCGCGCCGAGCTCGGTGACCTCGCCCAGGCCCTCACCGACGCCCGGGGGGAGGCGGCGGACCGTTTCGCCGCGGCCGTCACGGCGGAGCTCGCGCAGCTCGCCATGCCGCACGCCCGGGTCGGTGTCGCCCTCCGGCAGACGGAGGACGAGGAGGGCGTCGAGGTCGGCGGCCGCCGGGTCGCCTACGGCGCGACCGGCGCCGACGAGGTCGAGCTGCAGCTCGCACCCCACCCGGGCGCCCCGGCCCGGCCGATCGCCAAGGGTGCTTCCGGCGGTGAGCTGTCCCGGGTGATGCTCGCCGTCGAGGTCGTCTTCGCCGGGTCGGACCCGGTGCCGACGTATCTGTTCGACGAGGTCGACGCGGGCGTCGGCGGCAAGGCGGCGGTCGAGGTCGGCCGGCGCCTGGCGCGTCTGGCGCGGACCGCGCAGGTCGTGGTCGTCACGCACCTGCCCCAGGTGGCCGCGTTCGCGGACCGGCAGCTGCTGGTCGAGAAGACGAACGACGGGTCCGTGACGCGGAGCGGGGTGCGCGTGCTGGAGGGTGAGGAGCGGGTACGCGAGCTGTCGCGGATGCTCGCGGGGCTGGAGGACTCGGAGCTCGGGCGGGCGCACGCGGAGGAGTTGCTGGCCGCGGCCCGCGAAGCGCGCTGACGCGCGCCGGGACCGGGGGTACCCGGTGTGCCACCGGGCCCGTGTGCCCGGTGGCGCGGCCGCTGTCGTGGGCCCCGGGCCGGGAGGGCCGTCGCTCCGGCCACCGGGTGTGCGGGTCGCGGGGCGGCTGCGGGGCGTGGCCGGGGTTCCGCGCTGGTGCGGTTCGTCGCCGGGAGGGCGTCTCGTCTTCGCCACTGGGGGTGCGGCCTTGCCGCGGCGGGTGGCCGACCGCCGTCCCCGGTGTGACGGGGTGCCCGTCCCGCCTGCCGGGCGCCGTCCGGCAGACCCCCGGGAGGTGTTCGCGCGCACCGCACCCGGGGCGGAGGCGGTCGGCAACGCCGCCGGCCGGTCCGTGGCTGGTCCGTCGGGGGCACCGCCGTCCCCAGCCGTGGCCGTGCGCCGGCGCGTCCCACGCCCGGGGGCGGGTACTCCCGCTTGCGGGTGCGGGGTCGGCGTGATGGGGGAGCGGGGGGCACTCGTAAGGGTGGTCCCGCGTACGTGTGGCCGGGTGGGGGTGGGGCATCGCTCCCTGGATGGCCTATCGGCCTGGCATCCTTGAGGGAGCAAGCCCCGCCGCCCTCCGCACGATGCCGAGTCAGGAGCCCTACCCCGCGTGAGCAGTTCACCGAGCCCCTTGCACGGGCAGCTGCACGCCGTCCACGTGCTGGGCGAGACGGCGCGGGCCCATGTCGCCTCCGTGGCGAGCGGGTTGGTGGCGCGCGGCGTGCAGGTGACGGTCTGCGGCCCGGCCGAGGCCGAGGAGCGGTACGGGTTCGGGGCGGCGGGAGCGCGGTTCGCTCCGGTCGAGATCACGCGGCGCGCGCAACCGAGGGCGGACGCGGCCGTGGTGACGGCGTTGCGGGCGGCCTGCGCCGGGGCGGACGTGGTGCACGCGCACGGGCTGCGGGCCGGGCTGCTCGCCACGATGGCGCTGAGCGGGCGCCGTACGCCGCTGGTGGTGACCTGGCACGGCGCGGTGCTGGCGGAGGGGGCGCAGGGGCGGGTGCTGCGGTTGCTGGAGCGCCGGGTGGCGCGGGCGGCGGCGGTCGTGCTGGGCGCCTCGTCGGACCTGGTGGACCGGGCCCGTACGGCCGGGGGCCGGGACGCCCGGCTCGGGCCCATCGGGGTGCCGGCGCCGCCGCGGGTCGCGCCGTCCCCGGAGGCGGTGGCGGAGGCGGAGCGGCGCCGGCACAAGACCCGGGACGAATTCGCCGTGGGGGAGCGTCCGTTGCTGCTCGCGGTGGGCCGTCTGGAGCCGCGCAAGGGATATCACCTGCTGCTGGACGCGGCCCACGGCTGGGCGGGGCTCGACCCGGCGCCGTTGCTGGTCGTCGCAGGCGAGGGCTCGCTGCGTACGGAGCTCCAGGAGCGGATCGACACCGAGGAGCTGCCGGTGCGGCTGCTCGGCCGCCGTGACGACGTGCCCGAACTCCTCGCCGCCGCGGAGGTCGTGGTGCTGCCCTCGCGCTGGGAGGCGCGGTCGCTGATCGCGCAGGAGGCGCTGCACGCGGGGGCGCCGCTGGTGGCGACCTCCGTCGGCGGTACGCCCGAACTCGTCGGCGAGGCAGCGGTGTTGGTGCCCTACGGCAATCCGAAGACGCTCGCGGACACCGTCACGCGTCTGCTGGGGGACCCGGCGCGGCGGGCGGGGCTCGCCGCGGCCGGTCCCGTGCAGGCCGCCACATGGCCGACCGAGGATGACACGGTCGCCCAAGTGCTCAGCATCTACGACGAGTTGACCTCGCCCTGAGGGCCGCTCCGCGGGCGGCGGCGGTGCGGTCAGCCGCCGTACGCGCCGCTCGCGGTGAGCCGCAGCGCCGTGTCGATCAGCGGCACGTGGCTGAAGGCCTGCGGGAAGTTGCCGACCTGCCGCTGCAGCCGCGGGTCCCACTCCTCCGCCAGCAGGCCGAGGTCGTTGCGGAGCGCGAGCAGCTTCTCGAAGAGCCTGCGGGCCTCGTCGACCCGGCCGATCATGGCGAGGTCGTCGGCGAGCCAGAAGGAGCACGCGAGGAAGGCGCCCTCGTCGCCGGGGAGGCCGTCCAGGTTCTCGCCGCCGGGCGGGGCGTCGGTCGGGTAGCGCAGCACGAAGCCGTCCTCGGTGGACAGTTCCCGCTGGATCGCCTCGATGGTGCCGATGACGCGCTTGTCGTCCGGCGGCAGGAAGCCGACCTGCGGGATGAGCAGCAGCGAGGCGTCGAGCTCGCGCGAGCCGTAGGACTGCGTGAAGGTGTTGCGTTCCTTGTCGTAGCCCTTCTCGCACACGTCGCGGTGGATTTCGTCGCGCAGGTCGCGCCAGCGCTCCAGCGGGCCGTCGACCTCGCCGGACTCGATGAGCTTGACGGTGCGGTCGACGGCGACCCAGGCCATGACCTTGGAGTGGACGAAGTGCCGGCGCGGGCCGCGGACCTCCCAGATGCCCTCGTCCGGCTCGTCCCAGTGGTCCTCCAGGTACTGGATGAGCCGGATCTGCAGGAGGGAGGCGTAGTCGTTGCGGGCCAGGCCGGTCATGTGCGCCAGGTGCAGGGCCTCGGTGACCTCGCCGTAGACGTCGAGCTGGAGTTGGTGGGCGGCGCCGTTGCCGACCCGGACCGGGATGGAGTTCTCGTAACCGGGCAGCCAGTCCAGCTCGGTCTCGCCGAGCTCGCGCTCACCGGCGATGCCGTACATGATCTGCAGGTTCTCGGGGTCGCCGGCGACCGCGCGCAGCAGCCACTCGCGCCAGGCGCGGGCCTCGTCGCGGTAGCCGGTGCGCAGCAGGGAGGACAGGGTGATCGCCGCGTCGCGCAGCCAGGTGAAGCGGTAGTCCCAGTTGCGGACCCCGCCGATGTCCTCGGGCAGGGAGGTGGTGGGGGCGGCGACGATGCCGCCGGTCGGCCCGTACGTCAGGGCCTTGAGGGTGATCAGGGAGCGGACCACGGCGTCCCGGTAGGGGCCGTGGTAGGTGCACTGGGCGACCCACTCGCGCCAGAAGTCCTCGGTGGCCTCCAGCGAGGCCTCGGGCTCGGCGAGCGGGGGCGGCTCCTTGTGCGAGGGCTGCCAGCTGATGGTGAAGGCGATGCGGTCGCCGGGCGAGACCGTGAAGTCCGCGTAGGTGGTGAGGTCCTTGCCGTACGTCTCGACATCGGTGTCGTGCCAGACGGAGTCCGGGCCGGCGACGGCGACGGTGCGCTCGCCCACCTTGTGCACCCACGGCACGACCCAGCCGTAGCTGAAGCGCATGCGCAGCGCGGAGCGCATCGGCACCCGGCCGCTGACGCCCTCGACGATCCGGATCAGCTGGGGGGCGCCGTCACGCGGCGGCATGAAGTCGATCACACGGACCGTGCCGCGGGGGGTGTCCCACTCGGACTCCAGCACCAGGGAGTCGCCCCGGTAGCGGCGCCGGGTGGCGGCCGGGGACGGGGTGCCGTTCGCGTGGGCGGGGCCGAGCCGCCAGTAGCCGTGCTCCTCGGTGCCGAGCAGGCCCGCGAAGATCGCGGGGGAGTCGAAGCGGGGCAGGCACAGCCAGTCGACCGTGCCGTCCCGGCACACCAGGGCGGCGGTCTGCATATCGCCGATGAGTGCGTAATCCTCGATACGCCCGGCCACGTAGGTCTCCCAGTCGAACGACGGCGGCGCCCCTTGGGACTGGGGCGGTGATTGCGGTCTGTGGATCTGTCGACGAGCTCTTTCCCGGGAGCGGGCGGGGTAGTGCCGTGCCGGTTCACTCGCATCGAATCGATGTGTCCGAGCAGGATACGACGACAACGCGGGCTGTGCGGAAGCGACGACCGCCCCCGCTGGGCCGGTCGGGTGCATTTTGTCGTACCAAACTCCCGGTGACCGCGTTTTTCGTCAGAGAGCCGCCCGCACCGTCTGGTGCGCGTCACTGATACCCTGGTAGCCCGTGGGCCGGTGGCCTGAACCACTGAACCGCCGCGACGACACCCCTCTTCATCACCATGGTGCCGTCCCGACCACCACCTCGCGACCACGGGAGCCCCCTGTTGGCACTGCCGCCCAAATCCACGACGACCAAGCACCTCTTCGTCACGGGGGGTGTCGCCTCCTCGCTCGGCAAGGGCCTGACGGCCTCCAGCCTCGGCGCACTGCTCAAGGCCCGGGGTCTGCGCGTCACCATGCAGAAGCTCGACCCGTACCTCAACGTGGACCCGGGCACGATGAACCCGTTCCAGCACGGTGAGGTGTTCGTCACGGACGACGGCGCCGAGACCGACCTGGACATCGGCCACTACGAGCGCTTCCTGGACGTGAACCTCGCCGGCTCGGCCAACGTCACCACCGGCCAGGTCTACTCCTCGGTGATCGCCAAGGAGCGGCGCGGCGAGTACCTGGGCGACACCGTGCAGGTCATCCCGCACATCACCAACGAGATCAAGTCCCGCATCCGGCGCATGGCGACCGAGGACGTGGACGTGGTGATCACGGAGGTCGGCGGCACCGTCGGCGACATCGAGTCGCTGCCCTTCCTGGAGTCGGTGCGGCAGGTCCGGCACGAGGTCGGCCGGGACAACGTCTTCGTGATGCACATCTCACTGCTCCCGTACATCGGCCCCTCCGGCGAGCTGAAGACCAAGCCGACCCAGCACTCCGTGGCCGCGCTGCGCAGCATCGGCATCCAGCCCGACGCGATCGTGCTGCGCGCCGACCGCGACGTGCCGACCTCCATCAAGCGCAAGATCTCGCTGATGTGCGACGTCGACGAGGAGGCCGTGGTCGCGGCGATCGACGCCCCGTCGATCTACGACATCCCCAAGGTGCTGCACACCGAGGGCCTGGACGCGTACGTGGTCCGCAAGCTGAACCTGCCCTTCCGCGACGTCGACTGGGCGCAGTGGGACGACCTGCTGGGGCGGGTCCACCAGCCCGAGCACGAGGTGAAGGTCGCCCTCGTCGGCAAGTACATCGACCTGCCGGACGCCTACCTGTCGGTGACCGAGGCGCTGCGCGCCGGCGGCTTCGCCAACAACGCCAAGGTCAACATCAAGTGGGTGACCTCGGACGAGTGCAAGACCGCGGCCGGCGCCGCCCGTCAGCTCGGCGACGTGGACGCGATCTGCGTGCCCGGCGGCTTCGGTGACCGCGGTGTGGAGGGCAAGGTCTCGGCGATCACCTTCGCCCGCGAGAACCGCATCCCGCTGCTGGGTCTGTGCCTGGGCCTGCAGTGCGTGGTCATCGAGGCGGCCCGCAGCCTGGCCGGCATCCCGGACGCCAACTCCACCGAGTTCGACGCCGCGACCGCCCACCCGGTGATCTCCACCATGGCCGAGCAGCTCGACATCGTCGCCGGTCAGGGCGACCTCGGCGGCACCATGCGGCTGGGCCTGTACCCGGCGAAGCTCGCCGAGGGTTCCATCGTCCGCGAGGTCTACGGCGGCGAGCCCTACGTCGAGGAGCGGCACCGCCACCGCTACGAGGTGAACAACGCCTACCGCGGCGAGCTGGAGAAGAAGGCCGGCCTGGTGTTCTCCGGCACCTCCCCGGACAACACGCTGGTCGAGTACGTCGAGTACCCCCGCGACGTGCACCCGTACCTGGTGGCCACCCAGGCGCACCCGGAACTCAAGTCCCGCCCGACCCGTCCGCACCCCCTGTTCGCGGGTCTGGTCGCGGCCGCCGTCGAGCGCCTCAAGGGTTGATCGATACGGTTGCGGGGGCGGGCCGGCGAACGGCCCGCCCCGGTACCGCGTACGGAGGGCAGCATGCTGAAGGACACTCCCGAGGAGTGGCGGGTCACCGCCACCGCCACCCCCTTCACCGGGAAGAAGACCAGCGTCCGCACCGATGACGTCGTCATGCCCGACGGCGGCGTCGCCCGGCGCGACTACCAGGTCCACCCCGGCTCGGTGGCCGTGCTCGCCCTCGACGACCGGGACCGGGTCCTGGTCCTCAAGCAGTACCGCCACCCCGTGCGGATGAAGCTGTGGGAGATCCCCGCCGGGCTGCTCGACGTCCCCGGCGAGAACCCGCTGCACGCCGCCCAGCGCGAGCTGTACGAGGAGGCCCACGTCAAGGCCGAGGACTGGCGGGTGCTCACGGACGTGTACACCACGCCCGGCGGCTGCGACGAGGCCGTGCGGGTCTTCCTGGCGCGGGGCCTGTCCGAGGTGGAGGGCGAGCGCTTCGAGGTGTCGGAGGAAGAGGCCGACATGGAGTTCGCCCGGGTCCCGGTGGACCAGCTGGTCCGCGGCGTCCTCGCGGGGGAACTGCACAACAACTGCCTCGTGGTGGGCGTGCTCGCGCTGCAGGCCGCCCGGGCCGGGGACGGCCTGGAGGCGCTGCGCCCCGCCGAGGCCGAGTGGCCCGCGCGACCGTTCTCCGTGTGACCCGTTCGGTCTGACCATCCGATCGTCCGAGAGGGTGATCATTGACCGGATCCGCCGCGTCGCGCAGGGGGGTTGGACCCATACCGTGAACTAGGCTCTTGCCGTTCGTAGGAGAACGGGAGTGGGCCCGTGGCGGATCACGTGCTGGACGCCGACGCATCGGCGGCGGCCTCTGACGACGGCCCGTGGGGGCCGGCGTCGCAGACCCCGGCACACGGCACGCTGCCCCCCGGCCTGCCGGGGTTCGTCGGCCGCCGCCGCGAGCTCGAGGAACTGCGCGCCGACATCGACCGGCCGGGCCTGGCGGCCGTGCGCGGCCAGACGCCCGACGGCAGCCGCGTGCTCCTCGTGGCCGGCCGGCCGGGCTCGGGACGGACGGCGCTGGCCGTGCGGCTCGCCCACGAGGTCGCCGACCGCTACCCCGGCGGCCAGTTCTACGTGCGGCTCAGCGAGAACGACGGCCGTCAGGTGCCGCCCGAACAGTCCGCCCGCTCGCTGCTGCGCGCGATGGACGTCGAGGTCGAACCGGCCGCGGAGCGCGAGGAACTGCAGGCCGCACTGCGCACCGCCCTGAACGGGCGCAAGGCCGTCCTCGTCCTGGACGACGTCGTGGACCCCCGCCAACTGCTGGACCTGATGCCCAAAGGCTCGGGGAACCTGCTGGTCGCCACGGCCGAGGGTCCGCTGCCCGGCGTCCACGACGTACGCCCGTGCACCCTGGGCGGGCTCGACCCGGTGGCGTGCGTCGACCTGCTGGCCGAGGCCGTGGGCCGGGTGCGGATCACCAACGACCCCCGGGCCGCGGAGGGCCTCGCCCAGGAGTGCGGCGGCCATCCCGCGGCGCTGCGCCTGGTCGCCGCGTGGCTCGCCGCTCAGCCCCGCACCTCCGTCGCCGAGGCCACCCGCAGGCTGCACGCCGACGCCGCCGAGCCGGCCGCGGGACCGGCCACCCCCGCGGCCTCCGCGGGCGGCACGGCCACCCGGGGCGACGGCACGCTCCGCGCCGACGTCGGGTACCGCACGGGCAGCGGCCCGCTGCCGGAGGCGCTGCGCGGCCTGGCCGCGGACGGGCAGGCGAGGGTGCTGCGCCGGGCGGGCACGTCCGCCGACCCGACCGCGCGGAAGTCCGGCGGCGCGCGGGACGCCGGCGGTTCAGGGGAAGCGGAGGAGAAGGCGAACGCCGCCCCGCCGCCGACCCCGCGCGCCACCCCCGCGCCGGAGCTGCTGCGCGCCTTCCGCTTCGTCTACGGAGCGCTGTCGCCCGCCGTGGCCCGCATGCTGCGTCTGCTCGCGCTCGCCCCCTCGGGCCTGACCGACGCGCAGACCGCCTCCGCCCTGGGCGGCTGCTCGGTCGAGGCCGCGCAGGCCACGCTCGCGGACCTGGCCGGCTGCGGGCTGCTGCACCCCGAGCCGGCGGCCGGCGACCTGCCGGCGCAGTACCGCGTGCCGGGCTGGCTGACCCCGCCGCTGCGGGCACTGCTGGAGAGCACGGAGAAGCCGTCCGAGGTGCAGCTCGCCCGCGCCCGGATGCTGGAGCGCACGGTACGGCTGCTGCACGCGTGCCGGATGTGCCTGGAGGGCGAGACGGAACCGGACGGGCTGCCCAAGTCGCTGCGCTTCCCCAGCCGTCCGGTCGCGGCCGGGTGGCTGCGGCTGCGGCTGCCGGTCCTGCTGGCCTCCGCACGGCTGGCGGTCGCGGACGGCGAGCTGGACACCCTGGCCCGCCGCCTCATGGCCGGGCTCGTCCGGGCCCTCGCCGCGGACCCCGACGGCGGCGCGACCGCGCCGGAGCGCTACCGGCTCCACCACCTGGTGCTGGACGTGGCCGAGCGGCGCGGGCTGTACCGCGAGAAGGCGGCGGCCCTGCTGAACATCGGCGACCTGGACGTGGAGGCGGCCCGCCCGCTCGACGCCCTCGACCGCTACCGGGCCGCGCTGGTGGCCTCCCGGGAGGCCTACGACGGTGACGCCGAGGGCCGCGCGCTGGAGGCCATCGCCGGGACCTACCTGGAGCTGGACGACCCGCAGCGTGCCTCCGACTGGTACGGCAGGGCGCTGGCCCTGCGGCAGGCCCGGGGCGAGGTGGTCCACCAGGCGCGGCTGCACTCCAGGCTCGGCGCCCTGTTCACCTACGCCGCCCACTACGGCAACGCGCTGCGCGAGTGGCGTGCCGCGGCGGCCGCCCACCGCCGGCTGAAGGACCTGCCCGCGCAGGCCCGCGCCCTCAGCGAGGTGGCCCGGGTCCAGGAGTACGCGGGCCACCCCGAGGACGCCCTGCGGACCTGCCGCGACGCCCTGTACTGGGCCCGGCAGGCGGGGGAGCGGCGGCTGGAGGGCGCCGTGCTGCTGCGCATGGCCGACACCCTGGACCGGCTCGGGGACCCGGCGGGCGCCCGGCTCCAGCGGGCCGCGGCGCGCCGGCTGCTGCCCGCCGAGGAGATTCCGCAGCCCGAGGAGGACTGAGCCCCTCTGTTTCCGGGCCCAAGGGCCCACCGGGGGCCCTCAGATCACGCCGTTCGCGGGCCGTACCTACGAAACTGCCAATGCCTTCGCTGAAAGTAGTCACTTTGTAAGGCTGGACAGTGACTCTTCCTTCACTACACTTGGTCACACCGCAGCACAACGCGGTCAGGTCCGACGTACTCCGTTATGGGGTGACATGTCCGGAGACCTGCACAAACCCTCCACTCCCGTGAACAGGACCGTGATCGACGTGAAGGTCGGCATCCCCCGCGAGGTCAAGAACAACGAGTTCCGCGTGGCCATCACCCCCGCCGGCGTGCACGAGCTCGTCCGAGGCGGCCACGAGGTCTTCGTCGAGCAGGACGCCGGCGTCGGCTCGTCCATCCCGAACGAGGAGTACGTCTCCGCCGGTGCGACGATCCTCCCGACCGCCGACGAGGTGTGGGCCGCCGCCGACCTGGTGCTGAAGGTCAAGGAGCCGATCGCGGAGGAGTACCACCGTCTCCGCAAGGACCAGACCCTCTTCACCTACCTGCACCTGGCGGCGTCCCGCGAGTGCACCGACGCGCTGCTGGAGTCCGGCACCACCGCGATCGCGTACGAGACCGTCGAGTTCGCCAACCGCCAGCTGCCGCTGCTCGCCCCGATGTCCGAGGTGGCCGGCCGGCTCGCCCCGCAGGTCGGCGCGTACCACCTGATGCGCTCGGCCGGCGGCCGCGGGGTGCTCCCCGGCGGCGTCCCGGGTGTGGCCCCGGCCAAGGCGGTCGTGATCGGCGGCGGCGTCTCCGGCTGGAACGCCGCGCAGATCGCCGTCGGCATGGGCTTCCACGTCACCCTGCTCGACCGGGACATCAACAAGCTGCGCGAGGCCGACAAGATCTTCGGCACCAAGGTGCAGACCATCGTCTCCAACGCCTTCGAGCTGGAGAAGGCCGTCCTCGACGCCGACCTCGTCATCGGCGCGGTCCTGATCCCGGGCGCCAAGGCCCCCAAGCTCGTCACCAACGAGCTGGTCTCCCGGATGAAGCCGGGTTCGGTGCTCGTCGACATCGCGATCGACCAGGGCGGCTGCTTCGAGGACTCCCGTCCCACCACGCACGCCGAGCCGACCTTCGCGGTGCACAACTCGGTCTTCTACTGCGTCGCCAACATGCCGGGCGCGGTGCCGAACACCTCCACCTACGCGCTGACCAACGCGACGCTGCCGTACATCGTCGAGCTGGCCAACCGCGGCTGGCGCGAGGCGCTGCGCCGTGACGCCGCGCTCGCCAAGGGCCTCAACACCCACGAGGGCCAGGTCGTCTACGGCCCGGTCGCCGAGGCCCACGGCCTGGACGCGGTCGACCTGGCCGCCGTCCTCGGCTGACGCCGGCTGGTCGACTGATCGATTTTTCTCGCGTTGGCGTCAACTTGTCGCCAATCCGGTACGCACGGCCGGGTCTTGAGTCTCAAGGCCCGGCCGTTCGCGTGGAACCATACTGTTTTGCCGATTCGTCCCCCCGCGAAACATCCCCGGCGTCGTCGTTACACCCTTGACAGCGAGACGTTCGGTTGCCGACACATCGTGCCGTGTCCGGTGGATTGTGTTGCTGTGAACCACCGACACGCCATAGAGTCGCCAACCGTCGGCATGCTGCAACGCTGACCTATTGAGAAGTTTCCTGGTCACCAAGGAGGTAAGACGACTTGTGAATGAGTCGACATTTGCTCCCGGGGGTGGTCAGCCAGGAATGACCGTGCAGACCGACGGCTCCGCACGGCTCGAACCGGTGGCCTCCGTGGCCGTCCGGACGTTCGAGGCGCGCAGGACCGGGACAGACAACGAGACGCGTTACGCGAACCCCATGGCGCACTACGAAGAAGAGCTGCAGGACGGTCAGTTCTACGACCCCGACGCGGAGTACGAACCCGACCCCGAGTACGCGGCCACGCTGGCACCCGACGCGGCGCGGCAGCGCCGTGAGCGCGTGGGCCCCACCGGCCGCCCGTTGCCGTACTTCCCGATCCCCGGCCCACTGACGGACCACGGCCCGGCGAAGATCATCGCCATGTGCAACCAGAAGGGCGGCGTCGGCAAGACGACGTCCACCATCAACCTCGGTGCCGCGCTGGCCGAATACGGCCGCCGCGTCCTCCTGGTCGACTTCGACCCGCAGGGCGCGCTCTCCGTCGGCCTCGGCGTCAACCCGATGGAACTGGACGTCACCGTCTACAACTTGCTGATGGAGCGCGGGCTCTCGGCCGACGAGGTGCTGCTGAAGACCGCGGTGCCCGGCATGGACCTGCTGCCCAGCAACATCGACCTGTCGGCCGCGGAAGTGCAGTTGGTCAGCGAGGTGGCCCGCGAGTCCTCGCTGCAGCGCGCGTTGAAGCCGCTGCTGCCCGACTACGACTACGTCATCATCGACTGTCAGCCCTCGCTCGGCCTGCTGACCGTCAACGCCCTGACCGCGGCCCACCAGGTGATCGTCCCGCTGGAGTGCGAGTTCTTCGCGCTGCGCGGTGTCGCGCTGCTCACCGAGACCATCGAGAAGGTCAGGGAACGGCTCAACCCCGAGCTGGAGCTGGACGGCATCCTCGCCACGATGTACGACTCGCGCACCGTGCACAGCCGCGAGGTGCTGGCGCGTGTCGTCGAGGCCTTCGACGACCACGTCTTCCACACCGTCATCGGACGGACCGTCCGCTTCCCGGAGACCACGGTCGCGGGTGAGCCGATCACCACCTACGCCTCCAACTCGGTCGGTGCCGCCGCCTATCGCCAGCTCGCCAGGGAGGTGCTCGCCCGGTGTCACGCCGAGTGAGTCTCCCGGGGGCCGACGAACTGTTCCGCACCACCGGGGGGCGGGGGCTCCAGTCCGCGACGCCGCGGCAGCACGCCAACGGCGAGACTCCCGGCGCGGGCACCGGCGGCGGCCCCGGCACGGACTCCGGCGCGCCCGGCGAACGCCCGCTGCGGCCCGTGCCGGCTCCCGCCGAGGAGCCGGCGCCCGAGGAGGCGCCCGTCAGCGAGTCCGCGGCGCCCTCCGAAGCCGCCGAGCACGGCGGACGGGACGCCGGCACCGACCCCGGCACGGCGCCCGCCCCCGCGGGCCGCTCCGTCCCCGAGCAGGCGGGTCCGTCCGGTCCGACCGTCCGGCGCGGCCTGCAGGCCCCCGGAACGGGCTCCACGGGCCCCCAGGCGGCCCCGCAGCCGCCGCAGCCCCCGCAGCCGCGCCGCAAGTCCGGTCGGGCCCCCAGACGGCCCAGCGGGCGCGAGCGCCACGACGAGAAGATCACCGTCTACGTCTCCGCCGAGGAGCTCATGGACCTCGAGCACGCCCGCCTCGTCCTGCGCGGGGAGCACGGGCTCGCCGTGGACCGCGGGCGGATCGTCCGCGAAGCGGTCGCGGTGGTCCTGGCCGACCTCGAGTCCCGCGGCGACGCGAGCATCCTCGTACGCCGCCTGCGCGGCCGCTGACGCGCTCCGCGCGATACGGTGCCGTCCTCCGTACGGCCCCGTCAGCACCATCTGGACCCCGATGCCCCCCGACGACACCGCCAGCCCGCAGCGCTCCCGCCGCCTCCTCGGCCGCGGCCCCGGCGCGAACCCCGTGCCGCCCCCGGCCGTGGCCGACGAGGGCGCGGGCGACGCGGGCGGTGAGTTCGGCCACACCATGTCCGCGGCGGCGCCGTCACCCGACGGCGTCGAGGCCGCGGCGGAGGCCGTCCCGCAGCCCGAGGGGCACCTGCTCGTCGCGGACCCGCCGCCCGCACCGGAGGCGGGGGACGGCGAACCCCCGGCCGCGCCGGACGGGCAGGCGCAGTCTGCCGGCGAGCCGGGCGACGAGGGGAGCGCCGAGGAGGGCGCCGCCGCGAACGACGGCCGGTTCACCGTCCGGCTGGCGAACTTCGAGGGCCCCTTCGACCTGCTGCTGCAGCTGATCTCCAAGCACAAGCTCGACGTCACCGAGGTCGCCCTGTCCAAGGTGACGGACGAGTTCATGGCGCACATCCGCGCCATGGGACCGGACTGGGACCTGGACCAGACCACGGAGTTCCTGGTCGTCGCGGCGACGCTGCTGGACCTGAAGGCCGCACGCCTGCTGCCCGCCGCCGAGGTGGAGGACGAGGAGGACCTCGCCCTGCTGGAGGCCCGGGACCTGCTCTTCGCCCGGCTGCTCCAGTACCGCGCCTACAAGCAGATCGCCGCGATCTTCGCCGAGCGGCTGGAGGCCGAGGCGCTGCACCACCCCCGCACCGTGGGACTGGAGCCGCAGCACGCCGAGCTGCTGCCCGAGGTGGTGCTGAGCATCGGTCCGGAACGCTTCGCGCAGCTCGCCGTCAAGGCGATGCAGCCGAAGCCGAAGCCGCAGGTGTACGTGGACCACATCCACGCGCCGCTGGTGAGCGTCCGCGAGCAGGCGGAGCACGTCATCGCGATGCTGCGCGAGCGCGGCGAGGCGAACTTCACGGAGCTCACCTTCGACGCCCCCGACACCCTGACGGTCGTCGCGCGCTTCCTGGCCCTCCTGGAGCTGTACCGGGAGAAGGCGGTCGCGCTCGACCAGGAGGAGGCCCTGGGTACGCTCCGGGTCCGCTGGACGGGCGGCGAGGCGGCACCGGCCCAGCCGCTCGTCACCGACGAATTCGACCAGGTGCCGGCCGCCGCGAAGGACGGGAAGGATGGCTGACGTGACGGAGGTGACCGGGATGACCGGGATGACCGGGGTGACCGGGGTGACCGGGGCGGTCGAGGGGACCGGTGAGGCGGCGGAGGGCGCGCCCGCTGGGCTGCTGTCCGTGGCGGAGCTGGAGCTCAGGCCCGCCCTGGAGGCGGTCCTGATGGTCGTCGACGAGCCCGTCACCGAGGAGACCCTGTCCAAGGTGCTGGAGCGCCCGCGCCGGGAGATCGCCACCGCGCTCCACGACCTCGCGGAGGAGTACGCCGCGCAGGGCCGCGGCTTCGACCTGCGCCTGATCGCGGGCGGCTGGCGCTTCTACACCCGGCCCGCGTACGCCGCGGCCGTCGAGAAGTTCGTCCTGGACGGCCAGCAGGCCCGGCTGACCCAGGCCGCGCTGGAGACGCTGGCGGTCGTCGCGTACCGGCAGCCGGTGAGCCGGTCCCGGGTCTCCGCGGTGCGCGGGGTCAACTGCGACGGCGTGATGCGCACCCTTCTTCAGCGGGGTCTGGTGGAGGAGTGTGGGACGGAAGCCGAGACAGGTGCGATCCTGTACAGGACGACGAACTACTTCCTGGAGCGGATGGGCCTGCGCGGCCTGGACGAGCTGCCCGAGCTCGCCCCGTTCCTCCCGGAGGCGGCCGCCGTCGAGGCGGACTCCCTGGAGGGCGTCCCCTCATTCGACCCGGACTCGACGACGGATACTTGATGCGAAGCAGTAGCGGCAGCGGCAGGAACAGCGGCGGCAACCGGAATCCCCGGGGTGCCGATGGGGGCACGTCCCGGTCCAGGACCGGGGGGCAGCGCGACGACCAGCAGAAGCGCGCGGGCCGGCCCCGTCCGGAGGAGCGGCGCTACGACGTCGGCGGCAGCTCCGGCGGCCCCGGTGGAGCGGGCGGAGCCGCCAAGCGCGGCACCGGCGGCAAGCCGGGCGGCACCAGCGGCAAGCCGGGCGGTGCCTCCGGCAGGCCCCGCAAGTCCACACCCGCGCGCCCGCGCGAACTCGACGCCCAGATCGAGGAGCGCAACCGCGAGCGGCACAGCAAGCCCAAGCTGAACCTCCCCAAGACCTTCCCGGGCGCCGAGCAGGAGGGCGAGCGCCTGCAGAAGGTGCTGGCCCGGGCGGGCATGGGCTCGCGCCGCGCGTGCGAGGAGCTGATCGAGCAGCGCCGTGTCGAGGTGAACGGCAAGATCGTCACCGAGCAGGGCCTGCGCGTGGACCCGGACAAGGACGAGGTGCGCGTCGACGGGCTGACCGTCGCCACGCAGTCGTACCTGTTCTTCGCCCTGAACAAGCCGGCCGGCGTCGTCTCCACGATGGAGGACCCCGAGGGCCGCCAGTGCCTCGGCGACTACGTCACCAACCGCGAGACCCGGCTGTTCCACGTCGGGCGGCTGGACACCGAGACCGAGGGCATCATCCTGCTCACCAACCACGGCGAGCTGGCCCACCGTCTCACCCACCCCCGCTACGGCGTGCAGAAGACGTACCTCGCCGCGATCAACGGCGTGCTGCCGCGCGACATCGGCAAGCAGCTCAAGAGCGGCATCGAGCTGGAGGACGGCTGGGCCCGTGCCGACAGCTTCCGCGTCGTGCAGCAGACCGGCAAGAACTACCTCGTCGAGGTGACCCTGCACGAGGGCCGCAAGCACATCGTCCGCCGCATGCTGGCCGAGGCGGGCTTCCCGGTCGACAAGCTGGTCCGCACCAGCTTCGGCCCGATCGCGCTCGGCGACCAGAAGTCGGGGTGGCTGCGGCGGCTCACCAACACCGAGGTGGGCATGCTCATGCGCGAGGTCGACCTCTGAGCCGTCCGGTCCCCGCCGTCACGGGCCGGTCCGCGCCCCCTGCCGGACCGGTTTTCTGACCGGCTTCCCATCGGATAAGGACTTTCCCGGAGGACGCCGTTCCGGGAAGGATGGCGCAATGACCATCCACGCCGAACGTCTGCGCGGGGCCGGGCTGCCCGAACTCTCCCCGGCCCTCGCCCAGCAGGGACACCCGTTGCTGTTCGCCACCGTCTCCGGTGCGCACCTGTACGGCTTCCCGTCCCGCGACTCCGACGTGGACCTGCGCGGCATCCACCTCCTCCCGCTGTCCGACCTGATCGGGCTGCGGGAGGGCGAGGAGACCCAGACCCGCATGTGGGAGCAGGACGGCCTCGAACTCGACCTGGTCACCCACGACCTGCTGAAGTTCGCCCGGCTCATGCTGCGGCGCAACGGCTACGTCCTGGAGCAGCTGCTGTCCCCGCTCGTGGTGCACACCAGCGGCGTCCACGCCCAACTGGTCGACCTGGCACCCGGGGTCATCACCAGCCACCACGCCCACCACTACCGTGGCTTCGCCCGTACCCAGTGGGAGCTGTACGAGAAGACCGGCGAGCTCAAGCCGCTGCTCTACACCTTCCGGGTGCTGCTGACCGGCATCCACCTGATGCGCACCGGCACCGTCGAGGCGCACCTGCCGACGCTGCTGGAGCACGTCACCGCCCCCGGGTACGTCCGCGAACTCATCCACGAGAAGGCCGTCGCCGAGCACGGCCTCGCCATGGACCTCGACCCGCGCCGCGTCCACGCCGACGTCGAGGCCCTGCACGCGGGTCTGGACGACGCGCAGCGGGACACCCGGCTGCCCGGCGAGCCGGCGGCCTACGACGCCCTCCACGACCTGGTCGTCCGCACCCGGGTGGCCGCGGCGTGAGGCGGGCCGCCTCGGGGGCGATGACGGGGCTGGCGATCGGTGACGCGCTCGGTTTCCCCACGGAGTTCAACGACGTCCCGTCGATCCTCGCCAAGTGCGGTCCGTGGCGGGAGATGGAACTGCCCCGCCCGGCCTTCGTCACCGACGACACGCAGATGACGCTCGCCCTCGGCCGCGGGCTGCGCACGGCGATGGAACGAGGCCCCCTCACGCCGTCCCGGCTCGCCCGCCCGGTGCGCGAGGAGTACGTCGACTGGTACCACTCGCCCGACAACAACCGCGCCCCCGGCCGCACCTGCCTGGTCGCCTGCGAGAAGCTGGACCACCCGGACCGGCCCTGGCAGGAGGCCAGCCAGACCGGCTCCAAGGGCTGCGGCGCGAACATGCGGGTCGCCCCGGTCGGCCTCGTCCCCGGCCTGCGCCCCGACGAACGGGCGGGGGCGGCCCAGTTGCAGTCTGCGCTCACCCACGGCCACCCGACGGCGCTAGCGGCCTCCGACCTCACCGCGCACGCCGTCCACCTGCTCGCGCGGGGCGCGACCCCGGGGGAACTGACCGGCCTGCTGCGCGGTTACGCGGCGGAGCAGCGCGACACGTACCACGAGTGGTGGCTCGGGGACCTGTGGCTGCGTGCCCACGACCACGGCCCGGTGTCCTTCGTCCGCCGCGGCTGGGACGAGTGCCTCGGGGTGCTCGACCGCCTCGACGCGGCGCTCGCGGCCCCCGACCGGGAAGCCGACCCGTGCCTGGCCACCGGCGCCGGATGGATCGCCGAGGAGGCGCTGGCGACCGGCCTGCTGTGCTTCCTGCTCTTCCCGGACGAGCCCGTCACCGCGGTCCGCCGGGCGGCGTGCTCCTCCGGGGACTCCGATTCCATCGCCTGTCTGGCGGGCGCCTTCGCCGGCGCGCACCACGGCCTGGCGGCCTGGCCGGACGCCTGGGTGGAGCGGCTCGAGCACCGCGACGAACTACTCGCCTTCGGCGCCCTCTGGGACGGTGACGGCGGCTGACGCCCGCCGGACCCGGACGAGGAAGTCCTCGACGCGGGCCCGGTCCGGCTCGTCCGGGAGCGGGCTGCGCGGGGCGGCGGCCTCGGCCTCCCCGTACAGCCGGAGCATCCAGGACTCCGTCTCGGACCAGCCGACCTCGCCGCGCTTGACCGCCAGCAGCCGCTCCCGGTGGTCGCCGACCCCGATGCGCAGTTCGCCGGTGCGCAGCAGGTCGCGGGCGCTGATCAGCAGACGCAGCAGGTGCATGGCGTGCTTCCAGCGGGGCGCGCCGTGCGTGCGGACGTCCGCCTCCAGCTTCCGCAGCTGTCCGGCGGCGTAGCGGCCGAAGGACTCGTGGACGTGCCGGGACAGGAAGGCGCCGCGCAGGGCGAGCAGTTCCTTCCCGGTGTCGTCGACGTGCTCGACGAGGGGGGAGTGGAGGCACTCCAGGATGTTGGGGTTGGCGCGCAGCGCGAGCTCGCAGAACCGCTCCAGCTCCCAGGAGAACTGCTCGGGCTCCGGGCCGTCCACGTGGCGGGGCGGCTTGTCGAAGCGCCAGAAGAGCGGCGTGGGCGCCACGTACACCCCGCGGCGGTCGGTGTCGCTGCCGTCCGTGGCCAGGCCGAAGGCGCGTGAGCCCATCACACAGGCGTAGACGGTGTGCCGGCGTACGAGATCGTGGTCGCGCATGGACGGGGATCGTACGGGCTACACGAGGAAGATCTCGCCGCCTTTTTCGGTGATCTCCTCCGGGGGAAGCGGCTTCTTGGCCGGTCCGTGGGCCACCGAGGCGTCGGTGATGCGGAACTTGCTGCCGTGGCAAGGGCAGTTGATGGTGCCGTCGGAGACGGTGTTCACCAGGCAGCCCTGATGGGTGCAGACGGCGGAGAAGGCCTTGAACTCGCCGGCCTGGGGCTGGGTCACCACCACCTTCTTGTCCGTGATCACCGTGCCGCCGCCCACAGGCACGTCGGCCGCCTTCACCAGCACCTCGCCCTTCCCGGACGGGGGAGCGGAGGCCGGCGCCGAGGTCGGCGCGGAGACGGGCTCCGAGGCCGGTGGTGGCGCGGAGGTCGCCGCCGTGGGCGGCGCGCTCTCTTCGCCGTACTTGCTGCAACCCGCCAGCGCTGCAGTGGACAGCAGCACCATGCGTCGCTTCATGTCGTCACCCCGACCGTTCTGAAGAACCACAACGCGGACGTCAGCCACAGCACCGTCAGCGCCGTGAAGACCAGCCCGCCGACGACCGGCAGCAGCCAGCCCGGCAGTCGCTCGGCCCGCAGCAGCAGCATCTTTGCGGTGAATGCCCCGAAAAAGAAGCACCCGAGCAGCGAGTGCCACATCACGCGGCTGCTGTACGTCTGATAGCCCAACGCGTACAGGCAGTGCACGGCGACCGGGACGGCCAGCAGGAACGCGATCCGGCCCGACCAGCGGTGCAGCGCGCCGGTCCAGGAGGGGGCGCGGACGCCCGGCACCTTGCCGTACATCACCAGCGCCGAGACCGCCTGCACCACGGCGAAGGCGAAGGCGGCCGTGGCGAGCCAGGACTTGACCGCGCCCGTGCTGGAGAAACCGGCCAGGTTGAAGGCGGTGCCGGCCGGGTCGTGCACCCTGCCGTACGCGCCGAGGGCGACCGCGACCGCCGCGGCGGCGACCGCGGGGACGAGGAACACGGCGACCCGCCGCCGGGGGTGCGGTGACGGGGCCGGGAAGGACGTGGTGGCGGCGTTCGGGTCCACGTTCATGAGGCGCTCCTGCTCCTGCCTGCGGGCGGACGGTCAGGGGATCGGCCGTGCGGTGAGCTGGGTGCCGTCGACCGTCACGGCGCCGGTGGCGGGGTCGATGGCGGGCGCCGCCGACGGTTCGCCGTCGCGCGAGACGATCCCCACCTGCTTGCCGTTCGGCAGCACGATCCAGCCGCCGACGACCCGCGCGCCGCGCACCGAGGCGGTCGCCCGGTACAGACCGGACGGCTTCACCGCGCGCTGCGCGGTGAAGGGCTGCTCCACGCCGGGCAGCCGCACCTCGCCGGTGACGCGGCCGCCCTCCAGGGTGCCCTCCAGCAAGGCGCCGCGGTCGCCGGTCAGGCGCATGCCGCCGTCGTCCCGGACGTCGCCGCGCAGCCAGGCCTCCTTGGTGCGCCCGTCGCAGACGTACGCGACGGCCTTGCCGTCGCGCAGCGCGATCGCGACGCTCGCCGCGTCGTCGCCGGTGCGGCCCGCGTAGTCCGCGTCCGGGCGGGGGACCGCGGTGCTGCGGGACGGGGAGGCCGCGGGGGCCGACGACGGCGGGGCGGCGGACGGCGTCCGGCTCGCGGCCGGCGGGCCGCCGCCCTCCGTCCCCACCTGCGGCGGTTCCGTCGTCGCGTTGAGCGACAGCATGATCAGCGCGAGTGCCAGCCCCGCGAGGAGCGTGTAGAGCGGTCCGGAACGCTTCATGTCCGCCTCCCCCGAGGCCGCGCGGTCAGGGCACCATCGAAGCGGACGGCCCGCCCCGCGTCCAGGGGCGTGTCAGGACGAAGCGGCGCTCACGACCACACCGCCAGCGCCACCGCGCGGCCCTCCGCGTCCCGCTGCACCTCCAGCATCCCGACCACCGCGCTGCGGTTGATGCGCCCGTACACGTGCGGGAAGCGCGTCTCCTGCGGGACCCCCGGAGGCGGCACCGGATCGGCGTCCTCCCACAGCACACGGGCCTCCAGGGCCTCCTCGTCGATCAGCAGCACCATCAGCGGGCCCGGGGTGCCCCGGTAGAAGGCGTCGGCGACGGCGAGCGCAACCGCCTCGTCGGGCGCGCAGTGCACGAACCCGTCCTCGGCGAGCGACGAGGGCGCGTACGGACGGTCCGGGTCGCGCAGCCAGTCGTCCAGCGGAACAAGGTGGAAGATCATGCTTCATGGTGTACCGCAGCACCCCCGGCGTCTCGCAGGGCGGGCGTGTCCGCCGCGCCCCGTCCGCCCCGACTACGCTGACCAGGTACGTGCGCGCAGCAACACAGGGAGCGATGACGTGGCGGTACGAGCGGTCCGCGGAGCCGTCCAGCTGGAGCGGGACGAGGCGGAGCACATGCACGAGCAGGTCGCCGAACTGCTCACCGCCATCCTGGAGCGCAACGGCATCGCGGTGGACGACCTGATCAGCGTGTGGTTCACCGCCACCCCGGACCTCCACAGCGACTTCCCGGCGGTCGCCGCGCGCAAGCTCGGCATCACCGACGTGCCGCTGATCTGCGCGCAGGAACTCGACATCGCCGGCGCCATGCCCCGGGTCGTGCGCATCCTCGCCCACGTCGAGTCCGGCCTGTCCAAGGGCGAGATCTCCCACGTCTACCTCGGCGCCGCGGCCGCCCTCCGCAAGGACATCGCCCAGTGAGAACCGCCCTGGTCATCGGCACCGGCCTCATCGGCACCTCCGCCGCCCTCGCGCTCGCCGCGCGCGGCGTCGAGGTCCACCTGGAGGACCACGACCCCGCCGTGGTGCGCACCGCCGCCGCGCTCGGCGCGGGCACCGACGAACCCCCGTCCGGCCGGGTCGACCTCGCGATCGTCGCCGTGCCGCCGGCCCACGTCGCCGCGACCGTCGCCGACGCCCAGCGCCGCGGGCTGGCCCGCGGCTACCTCGACGTCGCCAGCGTCAAGTCCGGACCGCGCCGCGACCTGGAGGCGCTCGGCTGCGACCTGACCTCGTACATCGGCACGCACCCCATGTCCGGCCGCGAGCGCTCCGGCCCCCTGGCCGCGACCGCCGACCTCTTCGAGGGCCGACCCTGGGTGCTCACCCCGACCCCGGTCACCGAGACCGAGGTGCTCAACCTCGCCCTGGAGCTGGTCGCCCTCTGCCGCGCCGTCCCGGTCGTGATGGACGCCGACGCCCACGACCGTGCCGTCGCCCTCGTCTCGCACACCCCCCAGCTGGTCTCCAGCATGGTCGCGGCGCGCCTGCAGCACGCCGAGGACAGCGCGGTGCGCCTGTGCGGCCAGGGCATCCGCGACGTCACCCGGGTCGCGGGCTCGCAGCCCGGCATGTGGATCGACATCCTCTCCGCCAACCCCGGCCCGGTCGCCGACGTGCTCGCCGAGCTCGCCGCCGACCTGACGGAGACCGTCGAGTCCCTGCGGGCCCTGCAGTCCGCGGACGACGCCAAGCGCCGCGACGGCACCGCCGGCATCGAGGACCTCCTCCGCCGCGGCAACGCCGGCCGGGCCAAGGTCCCCGGCAAGCACGGCTCCGCCCCCAAGTCCTACGACGTCGTCGCCGTCCTCATCGGCGACCAGCCGGGGGAGCTCGCGCGGCTCTTCGCGGACACGGGGGCGGCGGGGGTCAACGTCGAGGACGTGCGGATCGAGCATTCGACGGGGCAGCAGGCGGGTCTGGTTCAGTTGATGGTGGAGCCGGCCGCGGCGGCGCGTTTGTCGGCGGCGTTGCGGGAGCGTGGCTGGTCGCTGCGCGCCTGAGCGGGGGGCCTGGGAATTCGTGGTACGGAGCCGAATGGGTGGGCCGGTAACCTTGTGGGGATGGCATTGCGCCAACCGTGTACCTGCTCCATGCACAAGGAAGGTCCCCCGACTGTGTCGAATCCGGTGATCGTCGCGATCGACGGCCCCTCGGGCACTGGCAAGTCCAGCACTTCGAAGGCGGTCGCGGCCAAGCTCGGCCTGAGCTACCTGGACACCGGAGCGCAGTACCGGGCGATGACATGGTGGATGCTGAGCAACGGCGTCGACGTGAACGACGCCGCCGCCGTGGCGACCGCCGCCGAGAAGCCGGTGATCGTCTCCGGGTCCGACCCGGCGGCGCCCACGATCACGGTGGACGGCGTGGACGCCTCCGGACCGATCCGCACCCAGGAGGTCACCGCGGCGGTCAGCGCCGTCAGCGCGGTGCCGGAGGTGCGCAGCCGCCTGGTCGGGCTGCAGCGCGACGCGGCCACCGCCGCGCCCGCCGGCATCGTCGTCGAGGGCCGGGACATCGGCACCACCGTGCTTCCGGACGCCACCGTCAAGATCTTCCTCACCGCCTCCCCGGAGGCCCGCGCCGCCCGCCGCGGCGGCGAGCTGAAGGCCACCGGCAGCGCCCAGGTCGACCTCGTGGCGACCCGGGAGGCCCTCGTACGGCGCGACGCGGCGGACTCCGGCCGCAAGACCTCCCCGCTGGCGAAGGCGGACGACGCCATGGAGGTCGACACCAGCGAGCTCACCCTCGACCAGGTCATCGAGTGCGTCGTCACCCTCATCGAGGAGAAGCGGGCGGCTTCGTGAGCGACTCCTCCGCGGTTCCGGGACCCAGGGGCGCGGCCGTCGGCCGCCGCATCGGCATCGGGATCATCAACAGCCTCTGGCGCCCCCGGGTGCTCGGCGCCTGGCGGTTGCCCGCCTCGGGGCCGGTGATCCTGGCCGTGAACCACTCGCACTACGTGGACGGGCCGGTGCTCATGGGCACCTGCCCGCGCCCGGTGCACTTCCTGATCAAGAAGGAGGCGTTCATCGGGCCGCTGGACCCGTTCCTGCGTGGGATCGGCCAGCTCCCGGTGGACCGCCACAGCACCGACCGCACCGCGGTGACCAGCGCGCTCGGCGTGCTGGAGCGCGGCGGGGTCCTGGGGATCTTCCCCGAGGGCACCCGGGGCGAGGGCGACTTCGCCGACCTGCGGGCGGGCCTGGCGTACTTCGCGGTGCGCTCCGGCGCGCCCATAGTGCCGGTCGCGGTCCTCGGCACGTCCCGGCCGGGACGGCTGATCCGCGGCCTGCCTCCGGTGCGCGGCCGGGTCGACATCGTCTTCGGCGACCCCTTCGACGCCGGCGACGGCAGCGGACGCCGTACGCGTACGGCACTGGACGCCGCCACCGTGCGCATCCAGAAGCACCTGAGCGGACACCTCGAGTACGCCCGGCGCACCACGGGCCGCGCCTCCTAGCGTCGGCCTGATCCACACTGGGGCGTGCAAGCCCCCGCACATTTGACGATCGACGGAGAAGCTTTCATGGACATCGAGAACGAGTACGGCGAAGTCGGCGCGCTCGACGACGCCGAGTACGCCGAGTTCATGGAGCTCGCCGCCGAGGAGGGTTTCGACCTCGACGAGGTCGCGGGCGACCTCGCGGCCGCGGGCCACGGCCCGCTGCCGGTCGTCGCGGTCGTCGGCCGCCCGAACGTCGGCAAGTCGACGCTGGTGAACCGGATCATCGGCCGCCGTGAGGCAGTCGTCGAGGACCGCCCCGGCGTCACCCGCGACCGCGTCACGTACGAGGCCGACTGGAACGGCCGCCGCTTCAAGATCGTCGACACCGGCGGCTGGGAGCAGGACGTCCTCGGCATCGACGCGTCCGTGGCCGCGCAGGCCGAGTTCGCGATCGAGGCCGCCGACGCGGTGGTCTTCGTGGTGGACGCCACGGTCGGCGCGACCGACACCGACGAGGCCGTCGTCAAGCTGCTCCGCAAGGCCGGCAAGCCGGTCGTGCTGTGCGCCAACAAGGTCGACGGCCCCTCGGGCGAGGCGGACGCCGCCATGCTGTGGAACCTCGGCCTCGGCGAGCCCTTCCCGGTCTCGTCGCTGCACGGCCGCGGCACGGGCGACCTGCTGGACGCGATGCTGGAGGCGCTCCCCGAGGCGCCGATGCAGTCCTTCGCCAACACCATCGGCGGCCCGCGCCGGGTCGCGCTGATCGGCCGCCCGAACGTCGGCAAGTCCTCGCTGCTGAACAAGGTGGCGGGCGAGGAGCGCGTCGTCGTCAACGAGCAGGCCGGCACGACCCGCGATCCGGTCGACGAGCTCATCGAGCTCGGCGGCAAGATCTGGAAGTTCGTGGACACCGCGGGCATCCGCCGCCGCGTCCACCTCCAGGAGGGCGCGGACTACTACGCCTCGCTGCGCACCGCGGCCGCCCTGGAGAAGGCGGAGGTCGCCGTCGTCCTGATCGACGCCGGCGAGACCCTCGCCGAGCAGGACACCCGCATCATCTCGCTGGCCGTCGAGGCGGGCCGCGCCATCGTCATCGCCTACAACAAGTGGGACCTGCTGGACGAGGAGCGGCGCTACTACCTCGAGCGCGAGATCGAGAAGGACCTCGTGCAGGTCCAGTGGGCGCCCCGGGTGAACGTCTCCGCCCGCACCGGCCGGCACATGGAGAAGCTGGTCCCGGCCATCGAGTCGGCCCTGGCGGGCTGGGAGACCCGGGTCCCCACCGGCCGTCTCAACGCCTTCCTGGGCGAGCTCGTCGCCGCCCACCCCCACCCGATCCGCGGCGGCAAGCAGCCCCGCATCCTCTTCGGCACCCAGGCCGGCACCAAGCCCCCGCGCTTCGTGCTCTTCGCCTCCGGCTTCCTGGAGGCGGGCTACCGCCGCTTCATCGAGCGCCGGTTGCGTGAGGAGTTCGGGTTCGTGGGGACGCCGATCCAGGTGTCGGTGCGGGTGCGGGAGAAGCGCGGCCGCAAGAAGT
Source organism: Streptomyces sp. NPDC059718 (assembly GCF_042733315.1). Taxonomy (NCBI): domain Bacteria; kingdom Bacillati; phylum Actinomycetota; class Actinomycetes; order Kitasatosporales; family Streptomycetaceae; genus Streptomyces; species Streptomyces sp. NPDC059718. The sequence continues at coordinate 144,958 of NZ_JBHWGA010000015.1, read as the reverse complement.
AGCCCCTGCGGGGGTAGGCGTGGTGCCGCCTGTCAGGTCGTCCTTGCGGGGGTGATCGGGCGGGCGGTTCTTCGTGGGGTCCGGGGGGTCGCTTCCCGGCTGTCGTTGCGGGTGCGGGAGAAGCGCGGCCGCAAGAAGTAGCCCTGCCGGGGCCGGACATGGTGCCGCCCGCCGGGTCGCCTCCCCAGGAGGGGCGATCGGGCGGGCGGTTCGCCGTGCGGGGTGGGTCAGAGCCCGCCGTGCATGCGGTTCTCCGCGAGGCCCGGGGGGAGGGCCGGGAGGTCGCCGCGGTGGCGGCCGGAGCGGTAGGGGGAGTTGACACCACCGCGGTCGGCGAAGCCGTTGAACTGCAGGTCCTCCTCGCCGGTGCGGTCGCCGGGGAGGGTGCGGAAGAGCCTGCGGTACTCGGAGTAGAGCGCGTCGTAGATCGGCGTGCCCTCGCTCACGGACGCCTCCTGCGCGGTGCGCATGGGGGGGATGGGGCTGCGGTACTGGGCTCGTGAGGAAGCGTCAAAGGTGTGCACGTCGTGGCAACGAGCGGCTCATCTGCAGGGATGCGGGTCGTACGGATGAATCACGCATATGCACTGCCATAGGCCAAAGGCGCGTACGGGCAGCCGTACGCGCCTTTGGCCGGAGCCGGGGGGATCAGGTGCCGGACAGCGGCATCGTCGCCGCGACGAGGAGTCCGTGCCCGCAGGCGCGTTCCAGGGCGTCGCGCAGCAGGTCCTCGCGGGGCTGCTGGCCGATGGTGCCGTGCGGGGCGGCGTACACGTACACCTCGTTGGACCTGTTGACCGCCTGGCGCCATCCCTCGCTCACCGCGAGCGGCTGGTGCGCCTGCCACCACGCGCCGGCGGAGCCGGGCTGCAGGATGGCGTGCAGCTGCCCCATGGCCAGCAGCACGGACCAGCCGGGCAGCGGGCAGGGCGGTGTGGACAGGTCGTTCACGGGGAGGAAGCCCTGCTCGATGAGGATCGGCAGGAAGTCGTCGCCGGGGCCGCTGTCGCCGGGGCGGGCGATCGGGCCGGTGGGCTCGATGACCAGGGCCGGGCACACCTCCTCCTTGATGAGGACGAGGCCGCAGGTGATGCCGAGCACCGCCTGGCGCGGAGCGGCGGCCGACGCGGCGCCGGTCGGCTCCTCACCGGCGATGCTCTGCACCGCGCCCTGCAGTTGCTCCTCCGAGACGGGCACGACCTGGGAGGGGATGCAGGTCGCGTGGGCGAAGGCGAGCACGGCGGTCTCCTCGCCGACGAAGAGCACCGTGCTGGTGCGCTCCGTGGCGGTGTCCCCCGGGGTACGGCAGGAGGTGCAGTCGTACGTGCCGGGCGCGCTGTCGCCCGCCAGCAGGCGTGCCGCCTCCTCATCGCCGATCTCGGCTCGTACCTCGTCGCTGACGTCGAGCATGGGCGGCACTGAAGCCTCCTTGAAATGTACGGCTACGGGCTCCTTTGCCGGGCCTCGCCCGGCACATAGTGACAACGGCCGATCTGTGGCGGGAGTCACGGCCTTCTTGGCGCGTGCTCGTGCGTCCGCGTGCGGAGGGTGAGCGGCGGTGCGGAGCCGGTCACTCCAAGTCCCACCTTTCACCCCGGGAAGCCTCCGTGCCTATGAGTCGGGTCACATGGCGCATATGCGCTGTGCGGATATGCCGCAAAAAACACCATCAATCCGGTGTCCTCAATAGGTCTTTACTCCCGGTAACCCTCAAGTGGCCTGCGGCGTAAGGGGTTTGTTTGGCGACGGAACGCGACCCTGCCTAGATTTGCCCGCCGTGTGCAGAGAGCACCACCCGGGAGGGCTCGCACGGAGGGTGACCGTGGATCCGAAATCCATCGGTCGGCGAGCGAAGGGGACGGGGGCCGCGCCGGATGCGTGGGAACCCCGTCCGTCGGGTGCCGTACCGGAGGTACGGCGCCATGGGGGAACCCCGGGTCCGTGGAGAGGGATTCCATGGCCGTATCAGCCAAGTACCGTCAGTCCGCAGTCGTAGCCGGCGTCACCGTGCTGACCCCGCTGGCCCTCATGGCCGTCGCGGGGCCCGCGAAGGCCGCCGAGGGCGGGGTCTGGGACCGCATCGCGAGCTGCGAGAGCGGCGGGAACTGGCACATCAACACCGGCAACGGGTACTACGGAGGACTCCAGTTCTCGGCCGGGACCTGGCGCGCCTACGGCGGCACCGCGTACGCGGCGACCGCCGACCGGGCGAGCCGTGAGCAGCAGATCGCCGTCGCCGCCAAGGTGCAGCGGGCGCAGGGCTGGGGCGCCTGGCCCACCTGCTCCGCCCGCGCCGGCGCCTACGGGAACGCACCCGCCCGCGGCACCGCCCCGGCCGCGCCCAAGGCGAAGCGGCACACCGCCCCGGCGCCCGCGAAGCAGTCGCGCGGCAGCGGCGGTCACGCAGACCGCGGCCAGAGCCGGGCGAAGGGGCACGGCAACTACAGCGTCCGCGGCGGCGACACCCTGAGCGGCATCGCGGCCGCCCACGGGACGACCTGGAAGAAGCTGTACGCCGTCAACCGGTCCGTGATCGGCGCCGACCCCAACCTGATCTACCCGGGACAGCGGCTGTCGGTCTGACCTCCCGCGCACTCCCGGCCCACCCGGCGGCCGTGCTCCGACCGGGTGGGCCGGGGGGCGCGCACGGCGCGGCGGGCGACGGCGCCCGCCGCACCGTGCCTAGCCTGGCCCGCATGTCCCGTCCCCGCCGTCTCGCGGTGACCGCTATCGCTCTGCTCGCCACGTGGGCGGCCCCGGCTCCCGGAGCGCGGGCCGACGGGCACGCCCCCGTCTGGCTGGAACTGGCGACCTGCGAGAGCAGCAACCGCTGGAAGACCAACACCGGCAACGGCTTCTACGGCGGGCTGCAGATCTTCCAGCCCACCTGGGTCGAGCACGGCGGTCTCGACCTGGCCGCCCGACCCGACCGCGCAACCCCCGACCAGCAGATGACCGTCGCCGAGGAGATCCTCCGCGACCAGGGCTGGGAGGCCTGGCCGACCTGCGCGCAGCGCCTGCGGCTGGCCGGCCGGGCGCACGCGGTCCAGTCCGGCGAGACCCTGGAGGGCGTCGCCCGACGCTTCAACGTCAGCGGCGGCGCGGCCGAGCTGTACCGGCTCAACCAGGACGTCATCGGCTCCGACCCGACCCGGCAGCTCACGCCCGGGACACTGCTGCGCCTGCCGCGCTGAGCCCGGTGGACCCTGGCCGGGAACGGCGGGTCCTGGTCACGATGTGCCTGAATTCATGTCACCTTATGGCCATGTCAACCGATTAGTGGAAATACGCCGTGGGCGGCAATACCCTGAACGGTCCGTCCGCCCCGAGCCGCGATGTGCGCCGCCCGCCGGTCCCGCCGCGCTCTCGGGTGCTCGCCGAACCGTCCGTCACCCGTCGGGCCCGTCCGTCCGTAGCCCGGTGGAGTGACGCGGCGAGCGGCCGCCGGGGCGGCCGGGTGACGGAGGGGGGCGACATGGAGCGCAATTGCTTCGACGTGCCGCAGCTGAGCCACCGTGCCCGACGGGCGCGATCCGGAATGATACCGACCGGTCACAAGGACATCACAGTGCGTACACGACGAGGGGCAGGGAAGGTGGACGAACGCAACCTAAGGGCCGGGGCGGTCGTCTTGCCTGCACTAAGTGCGGGCGGGAGTCCGCGGGGAGCGGGAGAACACGGGGACGTATGCGCATTTCCATACTGATTCACAACGCCTACGGGGTCGGTGGCACCATCCGCACGACCTACAACCTGGCCGGCGCCCTGGCCGAGCGCCACGAGGTCGAGATCGTCTCCGTGTACCGCCACCGCCACGAACCTGCTTTCTCCCTCGACCCCCGGATCCGGCTGCGGCACCTGGTGGACCTGCGCAGGGGCAGCGCCGCGTGCGACCTCGACGACCCGCTGTACCACCGGCCGGCGAAGGTCTTCCCCACCGGTGAGAACCGCTACGAGCAGTACAGCGCCCTCACCGACCAGCGGATCGCCGCCCACCTCGCGGCGCTCGACGCCGACGTCGTCATCGGCACCCGCCCCGGGCTGAACGTCCACATCGCCCTGCAGGCGCCGCGTCACGTGGTCCGGATCGCACAGGAGCACCTGACGCTCGACACCCACTCGCTGGCGCTGGTCCTCAGGCTGCGCCGGCTCTACCCCCGGCTGGACGCGGTCACCACCACGACCGAGGCCGACGCCGTCTCCTACCGCCGCAGGCTGTGGCTGCCCGGCGTACGGGTGCTCGCCCTGCCGAACAGCGTCCCCGACCCGGGTGTCGCGCCCAGCGCCCTGGACGCCAAGTACGTGGTCGCGGCGGGCCGGCTGGCCCCGGTCAAGCACTACGGCGACCTCATCAGGGCCTTCGCCAAGGTCTCGGCCGAACGCCCGGACTGGGGCCTGCGGTTATACGGCACCGGTGGGCAGAAGGAGAAGCTGGATCAGCTCATCGAGCGCCTGGAACTCGGCGACCGGGTGACGATGATGGGGATGGCGACGCCGATCGAGCCGGAGATGGCCAAGGGCTCGCTGCTCGCGGTCTCCTCCAGCATGGAGTCGTTCGGCATGACGATCGTCGAGGCGATGCGCGTGGGGCTGCCGGTGGTCAGCACCGACTGCCCGCTCGGTCCCGGCGAGATCATCAGCGACGGGGTCGACGGCCTGCTGGTGCCGCCGCGTGACGTCGACGCCCTCGCCGCGGCCATGCTCCGGCTGATCAACGACGACGAGCTGCGCCGCCGGATGGGCCGGGCGGCCCTGGACAAGGGCGCCAGGTACGACCCCGCGGAGATCGCCAGGAGCTGCGAACGCCTCCTGGAGGAGCTGCTGGCCCGCCGGGCGGGCCCCTCGGGGCGGCTGCGCGCGGCCGGGCGCCACGTCGGCGGAGTGGGGATGGGCGTGGTGTACGCGGGCAAGGACCTCGCCCGCGCGGCGAAGCGCCGGGCCAGCAGACTGCGCAAGAAGCTGCGGGCCGCGGTGCGCAGGCGGCTCGGCGGGCGGCCGCGGAGGGGCTGAACCCCGGGCGGGTGACGGTGCTGCCGGTGCAGCTACCCGCTCCGTCAGTCCTGGCCGCCGGCACCGGGCTCGACGGCGTCGCGGCGGCCGGTGGAGCGTGCCTGGTCGAGGGCGGCGACCTCCGGGTGGTGCAGGTCGAAGGCGGGGGACTCGGAGCGGATCTGCGGCAGCGTCGAGAAGTTGTGCCGTGGTGGCGGGCAGGAGGTCGCCCATTCCAGCGAACGGCCGAAGCCCCAGGGGTCGTCGACCTCCACGCGCCGGCCGTACTTGGCGGTCCGCCACACGTTGTAGAGGAACGGGAGGGTGGACAGGCCCAGCAGGAACGACCCGATCGTCGAGATCGTGTTGAGCACGGTGAAGCCGTCCGCCGCCAGGTAGTCGGCGTACCGCCGGGGCATGCCCTCCACACCCAGCCAGTGCTGGACGAGGAAGGTGGTGTGGAAGCCGACGAACAGCGTCCAGAACTGGATCCTCCCCAGCCGCTCGTCGAGCATCTTCCCGGTGAACTTCGGCCACCAGAAGAAGAAGCCGGCGAACATCGCGAAGACCACCGTCCCGAAGACCACGTAGTGGAAGTGGGCCACCACGAAGTACGAGTCGCTGACCTGGAAGTCCAGCGGGGGCGAGGCGAGGATGACTCCGGTGAGGCCGCCGAACAGGAAGCTCACCAGGAAGCCGACGGCCCACAGCATCGGTGTCTCGAAGGACAGCGAGCCGTGCAGCATCGTGCCGATCCAGTTGAAGAACTTCACCCCGGTCGGCACCGCGATCAGGAACGACAGCAGGGAGAAGAACGGCAGCAGCACGGCGCCGGTGACGAACATGTGGTGCGCCCACACCACCATCGACAGCCCGGTGATGGCCGTCGTCGCGCCCACCAGCGTCGCGTAGCCGAACACCGGCTTGCGCGAGAACACCGGGATGACCTCGGTGATGATGCCGAAGAACGGCAGCGCGATGATGTAGACCTCCGGGTGGCCGAAGAACCAGAACAGGTGCTGCCACAGCAGTGCCCCGCCGTTGCCCGGCTCGAAGACCAGCGACCCGAAGCGCCGGTCCGCCTCCAGCACCAGCAGCGTCGCCGCGAGCACCGGGAAGGCCATCAGCACCAGCACCGAGGTGAAGAGCACGTTCCAGGTGAAGATCGGCATCCGGAACATGGTCATGCCCGGCGCGCGCATCCCCACGATCGTCGCGACGAAGTTGACCGCGCCGAGGATGGTGCCGAAGCCCGACAGTGCCAGCCCCATGATCCACATGTCGGCGCCGATCCCGGGCGAGCGGGTGAGGCTGTTCAGCGGCGCGTAGGCGAACCAGCCGAAGGAGGCGCCCCCGGTGGGCGTCAGGAGGCTCCCGAGCACGATCAGGCCGCCGAAGAGGAACAGCCAGTACGACAGCATGTTCAGCCGGGGGAAGGCGACGTCGGGCGAGCCGATCTGCAGCGGCATGATCTCGTTGGCGAAGCCCGCGAAGGTCGGGGTGGCGAAGAGCAGCAGCATGACCGTGCCGTGGATCGTGAACAGCTGGTTGTAGCCGTCGTTCGACATCAGCTGCAGGCCGGGGCGGGCGAGCTCGGCGCGCATCAGCAGCGCCATGAGTCCCGCGGCGAGGAAGAAGCCGAACGACGTGATCAGGTAGAGGTGCCCGATCTTCTTGTGGTCGGTGGTGGTCAGCCAGTCCACCAGCAGCCGTCCCGGCCGCCGGGGCGCCGCCGCCCGATCGGCCGCGGTCTGCGCTGCGTACGTCCCCATCGGCGCGTTCCCTCGCGGTAGGAGATCCTGCCGGCACTCGGTCTTCCGTACTCGTATCTTCCGTACATTCTCGGGCAGACGACCCGTCATATGCTGGACCGGGACGGAACGGACGTGCCGCGCGCCGTCGGCGCGCCATTGAGTGGAGGGTCGAACGAAAGTACGATAAAGGGGCCATGCCGTAGCGCACCGAGGGGGCACCCCGTGACGCATCCGGACCACGACCGCGCGCTGGAGTGCGCGCTTGCCGCCGCGCGGCGCGGCTTCCCCGTCATCCCGCTGTCGCGGACCAAGCTCCCGGCGGTCCGTTCGCCGCACCGGGGGGAGACCGGGCGCGGGATGTGCCGCGGCCAGTGCGGACGGCTCGGCCACGGAGTGCACGACGCCGCCACCGAGCCCGCCCGGATAGCCGAGCTTTTCGCGGCGGCCCCCTGGGCCGCCGGGTACGGGATCGCGTGCGGGCGCTCACCGCACTACCTGATCGGCCTCGACCTGGACCGCAAGGACGGCGTCGACGGCGTGACCGACCTGGTGGACCTGGCCGCCCGGTGGGGCTTCGCCGTGCCGTGGACGCGCACGGTCATCACCCCGAGCGGCGGCCGGCACCTGTGGCTGCGCGGCCCGGCCGAGGCGATCGTCCCCAACTCCGTGCGCCGGCTCGGCAACGGGATCGACGTGCGCGGCAGCGGCGGCTACCTCGTGGGACCCGGCTCGGTGACCACCGCCGGGCTCTACCGCTGGGACCCGCCGACGGCTTCGATGCCGCCGGCCGCCGTGCCCAAGCGGCTGCTGCGACTGCTGCTGACCACCCCCCAGCGCCGTGCCGCCCGCGCGGCGGCGGGCGCCGGGTCGGGTGCCGGGTCGGGTGCCGGGACGGGCGGGGGCACGGCCGAGCCGCTGATCCGTTTCGTGCTGGGCTCGTCGGTGGGGGAGCGCAACGAGCGGCTGTTCTGGGCCGCCTGCCGGGCCTTCGAGAACGGCCACGGCGACCGGGTCGCCGCGGAGATGGTCGGGGCGGCCGTCAGCACCGGCCTGTCGGAGCGCGAGGCGGAGTCGACGGTGGGTTCCGCCCGCCGGCATGTCCTGCGGGGGTCTGGCGGGCGGCGCTCGGCGGGAGCACTCTGACCCCATGACCTCTATCGCACCGAGGGCCGGCCGGGTCGCCGTCACCGAGGAGGCCGCGGGGCTGCTGCGGCGTCTCGCCGACCAGCACGGCCCGTTGATGTTCCACCAGTCCGGCGGCTGCTGCGACGGCAGCTCGCCCATGTGCTATCCGCGGGGGGAGTTCCTCACCGGGGACTCCGACGTGCACCTCGGCGACCTCGACGTCCTGGGCATCGACCCGGTGGCGGTGTGGATGTCGCGCGACCAGTTCGCCTACTGGAGCCACACGCATCTGACGATCGACGTGGTGCCCGGGCGCGGCAGCGGCTTCTCGCTGGAGGCGCCGACGGGCAACCGGTTCCTCATTCGGTCCCGGTTGCTGACGGATGAAGAGCTGTCGACGCTGGGGATGTGATGTGAGGGAAGTGTGTGGACCGTTTCCCGGAATTCCGTGGCGGCCGGTCCGGCCGCTTTTCGGCGGCCGGGTCCGCAAATTCGGCGGGTGATTGGAAAAGTCGCCACCAAAGAGTGAACGGTGCACGCCAAACGCTGCCCTGGATTCTGTGACAGAAGTGTGACGATCAAGTCGGCCGCCGCCTTCCGTCACGGCTCGTGTGCGCCTACGGTTGCTCTCATGGCAACCGATCCGAGTGCCGCACGGCAACCGCAGGACGAACCGGACACCTACGTCGGCCTCGGCGCCGACGAGGCCGAGCGCCGGGCCACCGAACGTGGCTGGAGCATGGTGCGCGCCCTGCCGCCGGGCGCCGTCATCACCATGGAGTACCGGGTGGGCCGGCTCAACTTCACCGTCGAGGGCGGCCGGGTGACCCGCTGCTGGAGCGGCTGAAGGCCCCTCTCCCCACATCCCCGCACGACGAAGGCCCCGGCCGCCCCCAAAGAGGGGCGGCCGGGGCCTTCGTACGGGTGCGGGCGGGGCGGGAGGTGTGCGTACCTGCCCCGCGGGCCGTCAGCCGGTGGCGCCGCGGCCGCGGGCCACGCCGGCCTGGCCGATCGGTGCCGGGCGGCCGGGCCGGTCCGCGGGCGGGCGGCGGCTGCCCGCCGGGGTGACCGGGGTGCGTTCGTGACGGGTGGTGTGCGGACGTGCCGGGTGGTGCGGTACGCCGGACGCGGGCGTCGTCGCGCGGCCGCTGAGAACGACGGGCTCGAGTACGCCGTCCGGGTTGTCGGAGAGCTGCACGGAGGCCAGTGCCGTGTTCGCGGCGGGGGCCGTGGCGGGCGCCGTGCGGGTGCCGCGGCGGCGCGCCCAGGCGGCCGTGATCCGCTGTTCGGCCGAGGCCATCAACGGCTCGAACCAGGGCAGTGCCAGCAGGATGAGCAGGCCGGCCGCCCAGCCGAGCAGGACGTCGCTGACCCAGTGGGTACCGAGGTAGATGGTGGTCATGCCGACGCCCAGCGCCAGCAGCGCCGCGATCACGGAGGTGACCCGGCGGACCCATGGGGTGGTGGCCAGATAGGCCAGGACTCCCCAGGTCACCACGGCGTTCGCGGTGTGACCGGAGGGAAATATATCGCCGCCGGCGAAGAGCTCGGCCGATCCGGCGCTGGTCGCGTAGTGCGGGCCGAGCCTGCCGAGGCCGTACTTCACCGAGCCCACGGTGACGTTCAGCAGGAGCAGCGACGTGCCCAGCACCAGCAGTGGGTGCAGGGTGCGATGGCGCCAGGCGCGCCAGCCCAGCCAGGAGGCGACGATCACGGCCGTCGGGCCGCGCTGGCCCAGGACCACGAAGTAGTCCAGGAACGCGTGGATCTGCGGCCACTGCTTGTAGGGCCGCCACATCATGACCTGCCAGTCCAGGGTCACGAGCTTGGACGTGGTCAGGACGGCTACGACGATGGCCACATAGGCCACGAGCGTCGAACCGAACAGCAGCACGCGTGTCCGGCTCATGCCCGGTGGCGCCTGGGCTGTCTCGGGCTCCTCCATGAGGCGAAGCTTGTCATCGGTACGCACTCAATCGACGTTACAGCGTGTGATGGCGGAGTTCGGCCGGAAGGCCGGGTTCGTAATGACGATGTGATGTGGACTGCGTCTCACTCCACCCATTGGCCGTAGTGCGGACGTGCACATTGAGCCGAATGCGGGAACTCCTTGATTTTATGTTTCGAAGTGCATGTGGAAGATCTTGGGAAATCACGCGTTCGATTTCTGTATGCCCTGTTTATCTTTGATTACCCGTCACTTCTCCTGGAGTTCGCCTGACCTTCCGGCAGGCCGGTCCGGTTCCCCGCGCGCCGTCCGTCGCGGCACCGGATCGCGGCCGTGACCTGGGAGATTCCCGATCGGCGGGCGCGTGAACGCATGCGGCGGGCGTACGCGTTGGACCGCGCGCCCCGCGCTCGCGGTGCATACGACCGGAACGGGCGGGTACACGCCACCGGGTCGGCGGGCGGGGCCGTTCCGTTCCCGGCGGGAGGCCCGGTGCCGCGGTACCGGAAATGTCCGGCAGGTCTCCGGCGGATGGCCGCCACGTGACGACGGCCACGTCGGAACGTGACCCGCGCCACCCACCATCGGCGCGGACTCGCGTAGTCTGACGACTTCACTCGCCCTCGTCGCTGGGTTCCCCCGGGACCGTTCCCCTCGTCCTGCCCAGGGACACCGCGAGCGCACCGCTGGGAGGTACGTACATGACAGGGACGTCCTCGGCCGGCATTCCCGGGTCGGCCGCCGTCCCACGGCACACTCGGCCGGTCAACCGCTGGACCGTGCTGATCGTCCTCTGCGTCAGCCTGCTGCTCGTCGCCCTCGACGCGACCGTGCTGCACGTCGCCGTTCCGGCGGTGAGCGAGGACCTGCGCCCCGGCGCGATAGAGCTGCTGTGGATCGTCGACGCCTATCCGCTCGTCGCCGCGTCCCTGCTCATCCTCTTCGGCACCCTCGGCGACCGCGTCGGAAGACGCCGGATCCTGCTGCTCGGCTGCACGATCTTCGCGGCCGCCTCGGCGGCGGCCGCCTTCGCACCCGACCCGCGCGTCCTCATCGCGGCCCGCGCCCTGCTCGGCGTCGGCGGCGCGATGATCATGCCGGCCACGCTGTCGATCCTCCGGCAGGTCTTCCCCGACCGCCGTGAGCGGGCCGTCGCCATCGGCGTCTGGAGCGCCGTCGCGGCGGTCGGCGCCGCCGTCGGGCCGGTCCTCGGCGGCTTCCTCGTCGAGAACTTCTGGTGGGGCTCGGTCTTCCTGGTCAACATCCCCCTGATGGCCGTCATCCTTCCGGTGGCCCGCTGGCTGCTGCCGGAGTCCCGCGGCGAACTGGACGGCCCCTGGGACGTCCTGGGTGCGGTCATGGCCGCGCTGGGCATCCTCGGCGCCATCCTCGGCGTCAAGAGGGTCGGCGGCGGGGCGGCCCCGTACGAGCCCTCCGCGCTCGTCCCGCTGCTCGTCGGCCTGACCCTGCTGGCGCTGTTCGTGCGCCGGCAGCGCGGGCGCGAGCACCCGCTCATCGACATACGCATGTTCGTCAGGCCCGCCTTCGGCACCTCCGTCGGCTGCATCGTGCTGGCGCTGCTCGCCCTCGTCGGCCTGGAACTGATCGCCGTCCAGTACCTGCAGCTGGTCCTCGGCCTGAGCCCCCTGCAGACGGGGCTGCGGCTGCTGCCGCTCACCCTCGCGGCCATGGGCGCCGGCCTCCTGGGCTCCCGGATGCTCGGCCGCTTCGGGCCGCGCGTCATGGTGAGTTCCGGTTTCGTCCTCACCGCCTGCGCGGTGCTCGTGCTGACCCTCATGGGCCAGCACGACCGGCCGGGCGTGCTGACCACGGGCTTCGTCCTGCTCGGCTTCGGGCTGGAGACCACGCTCTTCGGCGCGTACGAGTCCATGCTCAGCGACGCCCCCGCCGAGCAGGCGGGCGGCGCCGCCGCGATCGGCGAGACCTCCTACCAACTGGGTGCCGGCATCGGCATCGCGCTGCTGGGCAGCGTCATGAACGCCGCCTACGCCCCCGGCGTCGCCCGGGTCCCCGGGGTGCCGGCGGACGCCCGCGTCTCGGCCGGGAAGTCGCTCGGCGAGGCCTACGAGGTCTCCGACCACCTCGGCGGTACCGCCGGGGCCTCCCTGCGGCACGCCGCACGGCACGCCTTCGTCCACGGGATGCACATCACCTTGGTGGTCAGCGCCGGTCTGCTGCTGCTCGGCGCGGTCGCCGCGCTGCGGCTGCCCCGCCGCATGGAGTGCGGCACGGAGGCACCCCAGCGGTCCGCCGCCCCCGGTATCCCGGCACCGCGCGAGCACGCCCTCGCCGGGGCCGACGTGTCGCGCTGAGCACACCGTCGGGGGCTTTACCCGCCCCCGCCACGGAAGTAGCTTCGTCCGCGAAGCGCAGTGATCACCGGAGAGGACGACGATGTCCGCTGGAAAGCCGCAGTTCGACCCGTACGACCCGCTCGGCATCGACGACCTGCTCGACGACGAGGACCGTGCCGTGCGGGACACCGTGCGCGGCTGGGCCGCCGACCGCGTGCTGCCGTACGTGGCGGACTGGTACGAGCGCGGCGAGCTGCCCGGGATCCGCGAGCTGGCCCGCGAGCTCGGCTCGATCGGCGCGCTGGGCATGTCGCTGACCGGCTACGGCTGCGCGGGCGCCACGGCCGTCCAGTACGGCCTCGCCTGCCTGGAGCTGGAGGCCGCCGACTCCGGCATCCGCTCGCTCGTCTCCGTGCAGGGCTCGCTGGCGATGTACGCCGTCCACCGGTACGGCTCCGAGGAGCAGAAGCAGCGGTGGCTGCCCCCGATGGCCGCCGGCGAGGTCATCGGCTGCTTCGGGCTCACCGAGCCCGACCACGGCTCCGACCCGGCGGGCATGCGCACCCACGCCAAGCGGGACGGTTCCGACTGGGTCCTGAACGGCCGCAAGATGTGGATCACCAACGGCTCGGTCGCCGGCGTCGCCGTGGTGTGGGCCCGCACCGACGAGGGCATCCGCGGATTCGTCGTGCCCACCGACAGCCCCGGGTTCTCCGCTCCCGAGATCAAGCACAAGTGGTCGCTGCGCGCCTCCGTCACCAGCGAGCTGGTCATGGACGACGTGCGCCTGCCCGCCGACGCCGTGCTCCCCGAGGTCACCGGCCTGCGCGGCCCGCTCAGCTGCCTGAACCACGCGCGCTACGGCATCGTCTGGGGTGCCATGGGCGCCGCGCGCAGCAGCTTCGAGGCCGCCCTGGAGTACTCCCGCACCCGGGAGCAGTTCGGCCGGCCCATCGGCGGCTTCCAGCTGACCCAGGCCAAGCTCGCCGACATGGCGCTCGAACTGCACAAGGGCATCCTCCTCGCCCACCACCTCGGGCGGCGCATGGACGCGGGCACGCTCCGTCCCGAGCAGGTCAGCTTCGGCAAGCTCAACAACGTGCGCGAGGCGATCGAGATCTGCCGCACGGCCCGGACCGTGCTGGGCGCGAACGGCATCTCCCTGGAGTACCCCGTCATGCGGCACGCGACCAACCTGGAGTCCGTGCTCACCTACGAGGGCACCGTCGAGATGCACCAACTCGTGCTCGGCAAGGCGCTCACCGGCCTCGACGCCTTCCGGTAGGCAGGCGGGCCGTGGGGGGGGGGGCCGGGGGGGGGGGGCCCGGCCCCCGGGCGGGTGGGGTTTTGTAAAACGAGGC
>NZ_JBHWGA010000015.1:23543-131456 GCF_042733315.1 Streptomyces sp. NPDC059718 | reverse complement strand
GGGAGTCCGTGCTAACCAACGAGGCCACCTTCGATTTCCACCACCTCGTGCTCGGCATGCCGCTCACGGGCCTCGCCGCCTTCCGGGCGCCTGGGGGCCCGTGCCATCGGCGCGGGGTTCCGGCGCCGATGCCACGGGTCAGTTCTGGTTGAAGAAGCCGTCGCCGCCGCGCTTGCTGTCGGCGTTGACGACCAGGTAGTCGGGCGGGGTCAGCAGGAACACCCGGTTGGCCACGCGGTCGATCGAACCGCGCAGGCCGAAGGTGAGGCCGGCCGCGAAGTCGACGACGCGCTTGGCGTCGGCGGGGTCCATCGCCGTCAGGTTGACGATGACCGGGACGCCGTCCCGGAACAGCTCGCCGATGCCGCGGGCGTCCCGGAAGCCGTCCGGGGTGACCGTGGCGATCCGGCGGCCCTGTTCCTCCGCCGAATCGGAGGCCACGCGCACGCGGGGGTCGGTGACCCAGGAGTCGGGGGAGGACGTCTCGGCGCCGTCGCCGTAATCGGCGTAGTCCTCGTCGTAGTACTCCTCGGCGCTGTTGTCGTCGACGAGTCCCAGCCAGGCGCTCGCCCGTCGTACCGATCCCATGGACGCCTCCTCTCGCACGCGGTCAGTTTGCCGTCCGCACCCCTATGGTCGTCCATGATGCGGATGATGCGCCAAGCCGATACCCACCGTGGGGTGGATTCGTGACAGACCTGGTGCATAAATCGCACTAGTGGCCCCCAGGTACCCCGTGGAATACGGCTCCTGACGGATCATCGGAAAGGGTCTCGCTCGGTAGAGTGATGCCTCACCGCCGGACAGCCGAACGGGCGGCGTACAGAACGACCAGCCGATGACGTGTTCCATTGCTGCGAATGACGTACGGGGGATTGTGATGTTCGGAATCGTCAGACCATGCCGGCACCGTCTGCCGGAGAAGCTGGCCATAGCGTGGACGGCCCATCTGTGCGGCCTCTGCCTCGCCCTGAGGGACGGCCACGGGCAACTGGCCAGGGTCGCCACGAATTACGACGGGCTCATCGTCTCGGTGCTCGTCGAGGCCCAGGCCGGGCGGACGGAGGACGGACGCCGTACCGCCGGGCCGTGCCCGCTGCGCGCGATGCGGACCGCGCCGGTCGCCAGGGGGGAGGGCGCGCGGCTGGCAGCGGCGGTCTCGCTGGTGCTGGCCTCGGCGAAGATGCGCGACCACATGGCGGACGGCGACGGTCTGCTGGCGCGCCGTCCCGTCGCCGCGGCGGCGCGCACGGTCGCCCGGCGCTGGGACCGGGCGGGGGCCGCGATTGGTTCGGGGCTCGGCTTCGACACCGCGGTGCTGGTGGACGCCGTGGGCCGGCAGACCGCCGTCGAGGCGGCCGCCGGGCCCGGCACCTCCCTGCTGACCGTCACCGAGCCCACCGAGACCGCCACCGCCGCCGCGTTCGGGCACACGGCGGTGCTGGCCGGACGCCCCGGCAACCGCACCCCGCTGGAGGAGGCGGGCCGGCTCTTCGGCCGCCTCGCCCACCTGCTGGACGCGGTGGAGGACCTGGACGCCGACGCGGCGGCGGGCGCGTGGAACCCGCTGACCGCCACCGGGACGAGCGTGGACGAGGCGCGACGGCTGTGCGACGACGCCGTGCGGGGGGTCCGGCTGGCGCTGCGTGACGTGGAGTTCACCGACGGCGCGCTCGCCCACGTCCTGCTCGCCCACGAATTGCGCCGTTCCGTGGACCGCGCGTTCGGCGCCTCGTGCGCCCACCACCCGGGCCCGGTCGGGCCCGGCGGGCCGGTGCAGTCGCCCTGGCTGACCCCCGGCCCGCCGCACCAGCCGGGCCCCCGCCGCGGGCTGCTCACGGGCTGCGCGGTGTTCGCGGGGCTCTGCTGCACCTGCCAGATCTGCTGCCGGGACCACTACGACGACCCCTGGAGCGGCAAGCGGCGCGAAGGCTGGTGCTCCAACTGCGACTGCTCCGGCTGCGACTGCGGCTGCGGGGACGGCTGCTGCTGCGACTGCGACTGCTGCGGCTGCGACTGCTGACGGGGTGGGGGCGGGTCGCGGCGCAGCCGCCCGTTCGCGCCAAACCGGGGGTGGGGCGCGGGGGTGGCCGACGGGGGGCGGGGGCGGTGGGCCCACCAGGTGATACACCGTCACAGCGGTTGACCCGGGGGAGCCGCCGGGGCGTTTCGGGTGCGTGACGCGGCCGAAACCCGCCCTTGTGCGCTTGTGCATGACTCTGAATACTCCCGTGTGCGCAGCACTTGTCAGGGGCACGCCACCCCCACAGTACGGCGGCGCCCTCGCTGCGCCTCACCGGCCCGCGCTACGCGGGTCAACTTCCGTTCCCCCACAGGAGGAAAAAGCGTGAGGATCAAGCGCACCACCCACACCCCCGTCCCGAGACGCGCACGGCTGATCGCCGTGGCGTCCGGTCTGCTGGCGGCCACCGCGCTCACCCTGCCCGCCGCCCAGGCCACTCCCGCGCCCAAGGCCTCCCCCGAGGCCGCGGCCGCGCTCACCACGTCCCTCGGCACCGCCTCCACCGCCGGTTCGTACTACGACGCCAAGGCCAAGACCATGGTCGTCAACGTCACGAACGGCAAGGCGGCCCAGGCCGTCAGCGCGGCCGGCGCGGTCCCGAAGTTCGTGGCGCACAGCAGCGCCCAGTTGGAGAAGGCCGGGAAGGCCACCCTCGCCGCGGACATCGCGGGCACCTCGTGGGTCGTCGACCCGAAGTCCAACCGCCTGGAGGTCACCGCCGACAGCACGGTCACCGGCGCCGAGCTCGCCACGCTGCAGAAGGCCACCGCCTCCTACGGCGACGCGGTCACCTTCCGCCGCACGGCCGGCACCTTCAAGCGGCTGATCGCCGGCGGCGACGCCATCTACGGCGGCGGCTACCGCTGCTCGCTCGGCTTCAACGTGCGCAGCGGCAGCACCAACTACTTCCTGACCGCCGGGCACTGCGGTGAGGTCGCGTCCACCTGGTACTCCAACTCCAGCCAGTCCACCGTGCTGGGCTCGAACGTCAGCTACAGCTTCCCGACCAACGACTACGCGCTGGTCCGGTACAGCAACACCTCCGTGACCAAGAGCGGCACGGCCGGCAACACCGACATCACCAGCGCCGGCAACGCCTTCGTGGGCCAGGCCGTCCTGCGTGACGGCTCCACCACCGGCATCCACAGCGGCTCGGTCACCGGCCTCAACGCCACCGTCAACTACGGCGGCGGCGACGTGGTCTACCAGATGATCCGCACCAACGTGTGCGCCGAGGGCGGCGACTCCGGTGGCGCGCTGTACACCTCCGGCGGCATCGCGCTGGGTCTGACCTCCGGTGGCAGCGGCAACTGCAGCGTCGGCGGGACGACCTTCTTCCAGCCGGTGACGGAGGCGCTCAGCGTCTACGGCGTCAGCGTCTTCTGACCCTCCGGGAGGTCCACGCTTCCCTTCCGCCACGGACGTGCCCGGCGGCCCCACGGCCGCCGGGCACGTCCCGTACGGCCCTCTTGTCCGCCGGGGCTGATCGTCGCAATACTCCGCGAGGCACCGCATAACCTCGTAGGGGGAACATATGAGGAACAAGCGCACCACTCCGCGCGGCGGCCTCGCCCGAGGCGCAGCGCTGCGCGGAGCGGCGCTCCTCGGTCTGGTGGCCGCGACCGCGGTCGCCGTACCGGACGCACGGGCCGCCACGGGCAGCGGGACCGCGGCCGCGCACCTGGCGGCGGCGGGCCTGGCGGCCGCGTCGGCGGACGTCGAGGGCAGTGCCTGGGCGGTCGACCCGAAGAGCGGCGCGCTGGTCATCGCCACCGACGAGACCGTCCCGCGCAGCGGGCTCACTGCGTTGAAGCGGGCCGCCGGACGGTACGGCGGCACGGTCCGTTTCGAGCGCGTCGGCGGCTCCTTCGCACGGATGGCCGCCGGTGGCGACGCCGTCCACGGCGGCGGCTTCCGCTGCTCGGTCGGCTTCAACGTCCGCGCCGCCGGCACCTATTACTTCCTGACCGCCGGTCACTGCGGCCGCGCCGCCACGACCTGGTACAGCGATCCCGCCCGGACCAGGACGCTGGGCACCACCACCGGCTTCAGCTTCCCGTACAACGACTACGCACTGGTCCGCTACACCGGCTCCGTCGCGCGGCCCGGCAAGGTCGGACGGCAGGACATCAAGAAGGCCGCGCGGGCCCGCGTCGGGGAGGCGGTGAAGCGGGACGGCTCCACCACGGGCGTCCGCAGCGGCACGGTCAACGGGCTCGGCTACACCGTCAACTACGGCGACGGAGACATCGTCCGCGGCCTGATCCGCACCGACCTCTGCGCCGAACCCGGCGACTCCGGCGGCCCGTTGTACGACGGGACCAAGGCCCTCGGGCTGCTGTCCGGGGGCAGCGGCGACTGCACCGAGGGGGGCACCACCTTCTTCCAGCCGCTGCCCGCGGTCCTCGCGGCGTACGGGGTCGGCGTGTACTGAGCCGTCCCCGGCCGCCGCCCGGTACGCGCGCCGCGGTCACCCCGCGAAGCGCACCTCCCGGGCGGCGGCCTCCGGCACCGCGAACGCCAGCAGCCGTGCGCCCTCGGCCGCGACCGCCTCCCGCGCCCCGGCGTCCAGCGGCGCGTAGGGCTGGACGTGGAGCACGGCCGCGCCGCGGGTGGCCTGGATCCGCCACAGCCCGTGGACGAAGCCGTCGTGGAGGAAGAAGCCGCGGTTGCTGCCGCTGCCGGGCAGCGGCAGCTCGGCGTAGGGGTTGCGCAGCATGATCCGCGTCCGGTCGGCGTGCGACAGGGCGATGTTGTCGTACTGCGGCAGGAACCGGGGCGGCGCGTTCGTCCCGGGGTCGGGGAAGGGCGCGTCCGGCACGTCGTACAACGCGGTGCCCTTCTCGTCGCGGTAGACCCGCAGCCCCGGGCGGAGCCGGTCCATGACCGCGCGGAGCCCGGTCAGCCCCGACCAGACGGCGACGTCCCCGGCCGACGCGGGGCCGAAGGCGGCGAGGTAGCGCAGGACGGCCGCGTCCGGCACGGAGCCGGCCGCGAAGTCGAAGTCCCGGCCGAGCCACCGGTCGGCCGGGGTCTGCAGGGCCGCGCCCGAGGTGCGCCACAGGCCGCGCGGCGGCGGCTGCACGGTCGGCACCCGGGCGGTGACGACCAGGCTGAGCGGCAGCCGCTCGCGGTCCGGCCAGCGTTCCCGAAGGGCGTCCCCGAGCCGGCTCGGGGACAGCGGGCCGTCCTCGAGGAGCGCCCGGCCGGCCCCGGCCACCTCCGCCAGGTCCAGCCCCGCCAGCTGCCGCCGGAACTGCCCGAGCAGGCGCCGCTCGAGCACGTCCTGCACCACCGGCCGCAGCGCCATGCAGTCCCGTGCCGTCACCAGGTGCACCGTCCACCGCAGCAGTGACATCCGCACCGCCCGTCGGTCCGCCAGCATCCCGGACAGCTCCTCCGGCGCGAAGTCCTCGATCCGGGACCACAGGGCGACGTACGGGTCCTGCGGCTCCTGCGCCTGCAGTCCCACCAGGGCCTCGACCATCTCCTGCGCGCCGGTGCGGAGGCGGCCCAGCAGCGACTGCCGGGCCAGGAGGGAGCGGTTGAGCGTCCGGCGGTCCAGGACGGTGCCTTCGGGGATCGTCTCCATGGGCGTCACGGTAGGGCGGAATGCGGTCAGGAACCGTCCGCGACGGCTGCCAGACTGGTGCCGTGCTGGAAACCTCCGCCCGACTGCTGCGCCTGCTGTCCCTGCTCCAGTCCCGGCGCGACTGGACCGGGCCCGAACTCGCCGAACGCCTCGAGGTCACCGCCCGGACGGTGCGCCGCGACGTGGAGCGCCTGCGCGCCCTCGGCTACCCCGTGCACGCCACCCCCGGCACCGCCGGGGGCTACCGGCTGGGCGCGGGCGCCGCGCTGCCCCCGCTGCTGCTCGACGACGAGGAGGCGATCGCGGTCGCGCTCTGCCTGCGCACCGGCGCCGGCGGCAGCGTCGAGGGCATCGAGGAGACCTCGCTGCGCGCCCTGGCCAAACTGGAACAGGTGCTGCCCTCCCGGCTGCGCCGCCGGGCGCAGGCCATGGAGGCCGTCGCGGTCGCCCGGCCCGCGACCGTGCCGGGCGCCGTCGCCCAGGACGTGCTGACCGCGATCGGCGCCGCGTGCCGCGACCACGAACGGCTGCGCTTCGACTACCGGGCGCACGGCGGCACCGCCAGCCGCCGCACGGTGGAGCCGCACGGCCTGGTCCACCACGGCCGCCGCTGGTACCTGCTCGCCTGGGACACCGACCGGCAGGACTGGCGCACCTTCCGCGTGGACCGGATGGACCCCAAGTCCCCGACCGGCCCCCGCTTCACGCCCCGGCGGCCTCCGGCGGACGCCGCGTCGTACGTCGCCCGCGGCGTCACCTCGCGGGCCTACCGCCACCAGGCCGTCGTGGTCGTGCACGCCCCCGCCGAGGCCGTGGCCGAGTACGCCGGCTGGTACGCGACCGTGGAGTCCACCGGGCCGGACAGCTGCGTGCTGCGCACCGGTTCCGAGTCCCTCGACGCGCTCGCCGTGTACATCGGCATGCTCGGCGTCGACTTCGAGGTGCGCGAGCCCCCTGAGCTGGCCGAACGGCTGCGGGTCGTCGCGGACCGCCTCGCCCGGGCGGCGGGTGCGCCGCGGTAGGCCGGCACCGGGCCCGTAACCGGGCATCCCGGCCCGTATCCGGCGGGTTACCCGCGAGGTACCGTGGAGGTACTGCGATTCCGGACCCCAGGGGGCCGTGATGGTCGTCGAGTTGATTGCCGCCGTGCTCTCGGCAGGAGCGCTGTACTTCGTGGCCGGGGCCCGTGTGGTGCAGCAGTTCGAGCGGGGCGTGGTGTTCCGGCTCGGCCGGGTCAGGGGCGGGGTGCGGAACCCCGGATTCACCATGATCGTTCCGATCGTCGACCGGATGCGGAAGGTGAACCTGCAGATCGTGACGATGCCGGTGCCCGCCCAGGAGGGCATCACCCGCGACAACGTCACGGTCAAGGTGGACGCGGTGGTCTACTTCAAGGTCGTCCACGCGGCCGACGCGATCATCAACGTCGAGGACTACCGCTTCGCCGTCTCGCAGATGGCGCAGACCTCGCTGCGCTCGATCATCGGCAAGAGCGACCTGGACGACCTGCTCTCCAACCGCGAGAAGCTCAACCAGGGGCTGGAGCTGATGATCGACAGCCCGGCCATCGGCTGGGGCGTGCAGATCGACCGCGTCGAGATCAAGGACGTCTCGCTGCCGGAGACGATGAAGCGCTCGATGGCCCGCCAGGCCGAGTCCGAGCGGGAGCGCCGGGCGCGGATCATCAACGCGGACGCGGAGTTCCAGGCCTCCAAGAAGCTCGCCGACGCCGCGGCGGTCATGAGCGACACCCCCGCCGCGCTCCAGCTCCGCCTGCTGCAGACGGTCGTCGCCGTCGCCGCGGAGAAGAACTCCACCCTGGTCCTGCCCTTCCCGGTGGAACTGCTGCGCTTCCTCGAGCGCGCCCAGCCGGCGCCCTACCCGGCCGTCGGACAGCAGCCGGCCCCCGGGCCCCCGGTGGTGGCCGCGCCTCCCCCCGGGCCCGCACCGCGGGCCGCCGCGGCCGATGCGCCGGCTGCCGGTGCGCCGCTGGTGGAACCCGCCGAGGAGCTCCCCGCCGACCTGCGCGAGGCCCTCTCGGCGGACCCGCTGCTGGACACCGTCCGGCCGCAGCGGCCCTCCGACGTCAGCTGAGCCCGCCCTCCGCCCGCGGCACGTCCGGCCGCCACACGTACGGAACGGTCACCGCCACCGGCAGCAGCCCCAGCCGGGCCAGGATCGGGGCGCTGTCCGGGGACGCGTCGACCTGCACGAAGCGGTGACCCGCCGCGACCGCCAGCCGGGCCCGGTGCGCCACCGTCGCCCGGTAGGCGCCCCGCCCCCGCCACTGCGGCAGGGTGGAGCCGCCCCATAGCGACACGAAGTCGGTGCCCTCGTGGAAGCGGGCCCAGCCGGCGCAGACCACCGTGCCGTCGGCGGTCTCGGCGACGACCACCGCGCAGGGGTCGCCGGGCCCCGACACCTCGCTCTCCAGCATCCCCGGCAGCCAGTCGTGGGGCACGCCCCAGACCGTCTCCTCCATCTCCCGGATGCGCTCGAAGTCCGCCCGTGAGCCGACCTCCCGCAGTACGAGGCCCTCCGGCAGCACCGGGGCTGCCGTCAGCGCCTGCGCCTCGCCGACCAGCACCGTCTCCGGTTCCTCCGGCACGAAGCCGGCCGCGACCAGCCGGTCCGGCAGTCCCGCGGGCAGGTCGTGCGCGTGGTACTTCCACTCCACCGGCATGCCCAGCGCGGCGTAGTGGTCCCGCTGCCGGGCGATCAGGGCGTCCAGCCCGGGCCCGTCCAGCCCGCCGAGGTCGCGGTAGTCGAGGAACCCCGCCTCCCCGTGCCGGTAGGTCTTGCGCAGCAGCGGGCCGTCGCGTTCCACCGACTCGTACCGCGAGAGGTCGGCGGGCACACGGGCGCGCAACTGCCGGTCGTAGGCGGCGCGGTACTCCAGCGCCACGAGGGAGGGGTCGAAAGTGCTCATCGTGCGGATTCCACCACAACCGCGACCCCGGGGGCGAGCGGATCGGCCGTGGTGAACGCGACGGGGCGGGGCTGCGTATGTCAGACGGAACGACGCTTCCCCCTTGCGCCCGACGATCCGGCCTGTATCCCCCCACAGGAGGTCACGAGTTGAAGCACAAACAGATAGCCAAGCGGAAGATCGTGTTCGTCACGGCCGGTGCCGCCGCCATCGCGGCAGCGGCCGTACTGCTGCCCAACGCCAACGCGTCGCAGTCCGCCGCGCAGGGCCCGCAGGCCCCCTCGCCGAAACGGCTCACCGCCGCGGCCGCCGCGGAACTCGCCGCGCGGCTCGGCTCGCAGTTCGGTCCGTCCATCGCGGGGGCGTACTACGACGCGGCGAGCAGGCAGCTCGTGGTGAACGTGGTCGCCGGGGACGGCGGCGACGTGGCCGCGCAGGCCGGGAAGGCCGGCGCCGCGACCCGGACGGTCGAGAACAGCGCCGCCGAACTGAGCTCCGCCGCACAGACCTTGAAGCAGCGCGCCACGATCCCCGGCACCGCCTGGGCCGTCGACCCCCGGACCAACCGGATCCTGGTCACCGCGGACCGCACCGTCACCGGCGGCAAGTGGGACACCCTGGAGTCCACCGTGCGGTCCCTGGGCGGCGGCATGGCCCGGATCCACAAGTCCGCGGGCGAGTTCAAGCCCCTGGTGGCCGGCGGGGACGCCATCTTCGCCGACGGGGCGCGCTGTTCGCTGGGCTTCAACGTCGTCAAGGACGGCGCCCCGGCCTTCCTCACCGCGGGCCACTGCGGGGTCGCGTTCGCGAACTGGTCGGACAGCCAGGGCGGGGCGCCCATCGCGACCGTGCGGCAGGCGACCTTCCCGGGTGCCGGCGACTTCGCCCTCGTGACGTACGACGACCCGAACACCGAGGCGCCCGGCCAGGTGAACCTCGGCGACGGCCGTGCCCTGGTGATCAACGGGGCCGCGGAGGCGGCCGTGGGCCAGGAGGTGTTCCGGATGGGCAGCACCACCGGGCTGCACGGGGGCACGGTCCTCGGGCTCGACGCGACGGTGAACTACCCGGAGGGCACCGTCACCGGGCTGATCCAGACCGACGTCTGCGCCGAGCCGGGCGACAGCGGGGGCGCGCTGTTCGGCCGCGACGGCAGCGCGATCGGCCTCACCTCCGGCGGCAGCGGGGACTGCCAGGCGGGCGGGGAGACCTTCTTCCAGCCGGTGACCACGGCGCTGGCCGCGGTCGGGGCGGAACTCGGCTGACGTCCACGTGGTGCGGGCGGGGGGGCGGGGGCGCAGGGGTGACGGGGGGGCGGGGGGGGGGGGGCTACGGGGGTCCCCGCCCCGGGGGGGGGGGGGGCCCCCCGCCCCCCGGGCCCCGGGCGGCCGGGGGGTCAGCTGAACCTGCGGTGCAGGGGGAAGGCCGTCACCGTCGCGCCGACGTGCACGGCCCGATGCGCCGGGCGGGGCGCCCGGGCCTCCTCGTGCAGGCCGACCAGCAGGGCCGCCAGCCGGTGCCGGAAGTCGTCCCAGACCTCGGCGTCCTCGTCCTGCGGGTCCCGCAGGGGCCGTGCGCCGCACGGCGGCTCCACCAGACCGGCGGCCGCGAGGCGGCGCAGGTGGCTCACCATGCGCAGCCGGCCGGGGTGCGCCACGGGTCTGGAGGTGGTGTCGGTCGCCGTCATGGCGGTCAGTAAATCGTGCCGTCCCCTTGCCTTCGCAACCCCCGAGTAGCCACCGGGGTGACGCGCGCGTGACACGGGTTGACGTACGGGACGTGGGAGCACCCACGTGACACCGGGACGTGACGAATCTCGCACCGATGCGGTGTTTGGGCCGTCGGGGAGGACGCGTACCCTCACACCCCTCCCGAGCCGCAGCCGCCCGCCCCCGAGCTCGCGCACGAGGTGGGCGTGCCGCCGCCGCCGCTGTGCCAGTGGTTGACGCCGTAGAGGCTCTCGGTCGTGTCGTGGTGGGCGAGCAGCCCGGCCTCCCTGGCGAAGTGCGGGACGGCCAGCCGCAGCGCCGGCCCGCCGTGCAGGGCGACCGCCAGGAGGACCGACTCGGGCGAGGCCCTGCGGGTGCGCGGGCGCGGGAAACGCTCCTGGGCCCGCCGCAGGACCCGGCGGCCGGCCCGGGTGTGCCGCGGCACCCTCCACAGGGCGACGGCGGCGGCCACCGTGAGGGCGGGGACGGCTGCCCGGAACGGGGAGTTCCAGGCCGTCAGGGTGCCGGACACCAGGTCCGCGGCCGCGGTCGGCACGGCCGCGCACAGCAGTACACGGGCCGTACGGCGACGCCGGCCGCCCCGGACGAGCCCCGCGCCGGCCAGTCGCCCGCACAGTACGTCCAGCTCGCGCCGCACCGGCTGTGACCCGGCGAGGGTGTTCACCCCCGCCGGCCGGTACAGGGCTTTGTAGACGGCCAGTTGCAGCGGCTGGGTGAGCCCCTGCAGCGGCCCGGAGATGCGCGCGGTGCGGTGCGCGCCGGCGTCCACCGTGCCGCGCAGATGCAACGCGACCAATGCGACGACCACCGTGCCGTGGTGGCCGTCGCGCAGGTAGGCCGCCTCGTGGGGGTCCGTCAGCTCGTACGCCGCGGCGCGCGGTGCGCGCAGCAACACCCCCGCCGTGACGAGCAGCGCCACCTCGGCCACCGGATATGTCCATGTGAGCCATGACATGTCGCACCACCCCCTGTGGTCGGTGTGCCCGCGGGCGCGGCGATGACGCGCTGTTTGAGGAAGGCCAGAGCTTTTCGGCGTAGCGTGGCCGCCGTGACGGATCTGGTGGCACGGACTTGTGACCGCATCGACCGGCTCGACGCCCGGATCAAGGCGTTCGTACGGGAACCGGACCGGCGGGGCCGGCTGGCGGCGGAGGCGGCCGCGGCACCGCCGGGCGTGCTGTCCGGGGTGATGGTGGGCGTCAAGGACATCGTCCGGATCGACGGGATGGACACCAGGGCCGGGTCCGCGGTGCCGCCGGAGGTGCTGGCCGGGCCGCAGGCACCGCTGGTGGACCGGCTGCGGGCGGCAGGGGCGCTGGTCGCGGGGAAGACGGTGACGGCCGAGTTCGCGGTGACCGCGCCGGGGCCGACCCGCAATCCGCACAACACCGCCCACACACCCGGTGGTTCGAGCAGCGGCTCGGCGGCCGCGGTGGCGGCGGGCATGGTGCCGCTGGCGGTCGGGACGCAGACCGTCGGCTCGGTGGTCCGGCCCGCGGCCTACTGCGGGGTGGTGGGCTTCAAGCCGACCTTCGGGCGCGCCCCGGTGGACGGGGTGATCGCCAACGCCCCGAGCTTCGACACGGTCGGGGTGCTCGCCGCGGACGTCGCGATGGCGACGCGCGGCGCGTCCGTCCTGTGCGACGACTGGCGGGAGCCGGCGGCCGGCGACGGCCGGCCGGTGCTCGGCGTCCCCGTCGGCCCGTACCTGGACCGCGCGGGGACGGAGGCGCGGGAGGCCTTCGCGGCGCGGGCCAAGCGGCTGGAGGCGGCGGGCTGGACCGTGCGCGAGGTGCCGCTGATGCCGGGCCCGGGTGAGTTCGAGGCGGTCGTGCGGCAGTTGTACGTCATGAACCGCTACGAGGTGGCCCGTACGCACGCCGACTGGTTCCCCCGGCACGGCCACCTGTACCGCGAGCAGACGGTCGCCGCCATCCGCGAGGGCCACACCGTCGGCCGCGACGACTACGAGCGGGCCGTGGGCGAGCGCCGGGTCTTCCGCGAGCGGCTGCTGGCGGCCATGGGGGAGGTCGATGTCTGGCTGGCGCCGTCCGCCACCGGCCCCGCCCCGTTCGGCCTGGGCAGCACCGGCGACTCGGTGATGTGCCTGCCGTGGAGCAACGCGGGCTTCCCCGCGGTGAGTCTGCCCGCCGGGTACGCCGCGAACGGCCTGCCGCTCGGTCTGCAGGCCGTCGGGCGCCCCGGCGAGGACGAGGAACTGCTGCGGTGGGCGGCGGAGTTCGCCCCGGTCGTCATGCCTCGGTGAAGACCAGGTCCTCGACCGGGACGGTCATCCGCACGGTGTGGTCGCCGGTCACCTCGACGACGTGGTGCAGTCCCCGCACCTGCGCGCGCGGGGTGTCCGAGGACAGGATCCGGTAGGTGTCGGCCGCCCCGGCCAGGTAGGCGCGGAAGGCGGCGAGGGAGGGCTCGCCGAGCGCGAGGTAGTCGAAGAGCCGCCGGAAGAGCTTGGGGACGAGCACCACGTCGTCGGTGAGCGAGGAGAGCCCGGTGACCTTCGCGCCGCTGGTGCTCACGTCGCCGGGCCACAGCCCCCTGCCCGCCTCGCGGGCCTGCCGGGCGACGTCGGTCAGCTCCCGGCGCAGGTCCTCGTAGAGGTTGCTGTAGAAGGTCGGGTAGGCCAGGCCCTCGGCGACCAGGTGGTGGTTGACGGTGGCGCGCAGCAGCGGCACGCCGACCGTGACCTCCTGGCCGCTCTTCGTGCCCTCCGGCGGCGCGCCCCGGCCGGCCAGGGCGACGCAACGGCCGTGCACGTCGACCCCGCCGGTCAGGATCCAGCCGGGGACGCTCTCGGGGTCGGCGGCGACGACCCGCTCGCCGCCGGGCTCGCGCTCCACCGCGGTGAAGCCGAGCCACCGCAGCAGCTCGTCCCGGGCCGCGTGGGCGAAGGGCAGCGGCTGGTGGGCCGGGGCGGAGGTGGGCCCGTAGTGGGTCTCCAGCGCGTCGACGGCGTCCAGGCGCAGCTTGCCCCGGCAGGAGTTGGTGAGGTCGAGCCCGAGCCCGCCCCTGACGCGGTTCCAGTCGGGGTGACGGGTGGGGGTGAAGCCCACGGTGTCCCCGTCCGGTTCGGTGTTCTTCTGGAAAGAGCCCTTGACCAGCAGCATCGGCATGGCGACTCCCCATCGGGGTGTGAGCGTCGGTGACGTCGTGTGCATGAAACCACGCGGAGGGTGGCGGAGGACAGGGATCCGGCGTGTCTTCGTACACGTGTTCGACAAGTGGTCTATGGTGGGTGGCGGAGGGTCCGGAAGGGGGGAGACGTGAGCGGTCGGAGGTGCGTATGCCGGGATTCACGCACCTGCACACCGTCTCCGGCTTCTCGCTGCGGTACGGGGCCTCGCACCCCGAGCGGCTCGCCGAGCGTGCCGCCGAACGGGGGATGGACGCGCTGGCGCTGACCGACCGGGACACGGTGGCCGGCGTGGTGCGCTTCGCCAAGGCGTGCGCGCGGGCCGGGGTGCGGCCGCTGTTCGGCGCCTCCCTGGCGGTGCCGGCGGCGTACGCGGGGGAGGGCGCCGCCCTTCAGGCCGGTCCGCCGGCCGCCCGTCGGCGCACCCCGGTGCGCGGCGGGGCCTTCGTGCCGGAGGCGACCGACCGGGCGGTCTTCCTCGCCCGGGACCGCCGAGGCTGGGGCGCGCTGTGCCGGCTGGTCAGCGCCGCCCACACCGACGGCGGCATCGGCTGGGAGGACCTGGGACGGGAAGGGCTGTACGTGCTGCTCGGCGCGGACTCCGAGGTCGGCCGCGCCCTGGCGGCCGGACGCCCCGACCGGGCCGCCAGGCTGCTGCGCCCCTGGCGCGAGGTGTACGGGGACGCGCTGCGCCTGGAAGCCGTGCACCACGGCCGCACCGGCACCGGGTCCGGTTCGCTGCGGCTCGCCGCCCGCACCGTCGGCTTCGCCGTCGAGCAGGGCGTCGTCCCGGTGCTGACCAACGCCGTCCGCTACGCCGACCCCGGCCAGGGGGAGGTGGCCGACGTCCTGGACTCGGCGCGCCGGCTGGTGCCGATCGACGTGCGCGACGCGGGGGGCCTGGACAGCGGGGAGCGCTGGCTGAAGGACGCCGGGGACATGGCGCGCACCGCCGAGCGGGTCATGGAGGCGGCCGGGTTCGCCCGCGGCGACGCCCACCGGCTGCTGCGGGCCACCGAGGAGACCGCCGCGGGCTGCGCCGTCGACCCGGAGGAGGACCTGGGGCTCGGGCAGGTGCACTTCCCCGAGCCGGAGGTCGTCGGCGCGGGCGCCCGCACCGCCGACCGCGTGCTGCGCTCGCGCTGCGCGGCCGGGATGGTCCGTGAGGGCCACGACCGGGAGCCGGAGTACTGGGCGCGGCTCGACCACGAGCTGCGGATCATCGAGGGGCTCGGCTTCGCCTCGTACTTCCTCACCGTCGGCCAGGTGGTCGCCGACGTACGGGAGATGGGCATCCGGGTCGCCGCGCGCGGCTCGGGCGCCGGCTCGCTCGTCAACCACCTGCTGGGCATCGCCGCCGCCGACCCCGTCGAGCACGACCTGCTCATGGAACGCTTCCTGTCCGGGCGGCGGGCCTCGCTGCCCGACATCGACATCGACGTGGAGTCGGCCCGCCGGCTGGAGGTCTACCGGCGGATCCTGGACCGCTTCGGCGGCGAGCGGGTCGCCACCGTCGCCATGCCCGAGACCTACCGCGTCCGGCACGCCGTGCGCGACGTGGGCACCGCCCTCGGGATGGACCCGGAGCGGACCGACCGGCTGGCCAAGGCCTTCCCGCACATCCGGGCCCGCGACGCGCGGGCCGCGCTCGCCGAGCTGCCCGAGCTGCGGCAGGTGGCGGGGGAGGACCACGGCCGGCTGTGGGAGCTGGTCGAGGCGCTGGACGCGCTGCCGCGCGGGGTCGCCATGCACCCCTGCGGGGTGCTGCTGTCGGACGCCGGGCTGCTGGAGCGCACACCGGTCGTGCCGACCAGCGGCGAGGGCTTCCCCATGTCGCAGTTCGACAAGGACGACGTCGAGGACCTCGGGCTGCTCAAGCTCGACGTGCTCGGGGTGCGCATGCAGTCCGCGATGGCGCACGCCCTGGACGAGGTGGAACGTACCGGCGGCGGCCGGATCGACCTGGACCGCATCCCGCAGGGCGACCCCGCGACGTACGAACTGGTGCGGTCCGCCGAGACGCTGGGCTGCTTCCAGATCGAGTCCCCGGGCCAGCGCGACCTGGTGGGGCGGCTGCAGCCGGCCACCTTCCACGACCTGGTCGTGGACATCTCCCTGTTCCGTCCCGGGCCGGTCGCCGCCGACATGGTGCGGCCCTTCATCGACGCCCGGCACGGCCGCAAGCCCGTCCACTACCCGCACCCCGACCTGGAGCCCGTGCTGCGCGAGACCCACGGGGTCGTCGTCTTCCACGAGCAGCTCATCGACATCATGAGCGTCATGACCGGCTGCGACCGGGGGTTCGCCGACGAGGCGCGGCGCGCGCTGTCGGACGAGGCCCGGCAGGGACGGCTGCGGGCCTGGTTCGCGGACGCGGCCCGGGGGCGCGGCTACTCCCGCGAGGTCATCCGGCGCACCTGGGAGATCGTCTCGGCCTTCGGCGCGTACGGCTTCTGCAAGGCGCACGCCGTCGCCTTCGCCGTGCCGACCTACCAGTCCGCCTGGCTCAAGGCGCACCATCCGGCGGCCTTCTACGCCGGGGTGCTCACCCACGACCCCGGGATGTACCCCAAACGGCTGCTGCTCGCGGACGCGCGGCGGCGCGGGGTGCCGGTGCTGCCGCTGGACGTCAACCGGTCGGGCGCGGCCTACCGAATCGAACTGGTGTCCGGTGAGGGGGGCGGTGAGGTGGACGAGGAGGTGTGGGGGCTGCGGCTCGCGCTCTCCGAGGTGCACGGCATCGGCGAGGCCGAGGTCGCCCGGATCACCGCCGGACAGCCCTACTCCTCCCTCCAGGACCTGTGGGAGCGCGCCCGCCCGGGCCGTGCCGCCGCCGAACGCCTGGTCCAGGTCGGCGCGCTGGACCCCTTCGGGGGCAACCGCCGCGACATGCTGCTCCAGGTCGCCGAAGTACACCGGCAGGGCCGGGCCTCCGCGTACGACGGCCAGCTCACCCTGACCGGAGGGGAGGGCGAGCCCGCGTTCGCGCCGGCCGGCCTGCCCGACATGGACGACGGCGAGCGGCTCGGCGCCGAACTCGGCGTCCTCGGCATGGACGCCTCCCGCCACCTGATGGACGACCACCTCGCCTTCCTGGAGGAGCTGGGCGCGATCCCGGCGAACCGGCTGCGCGAGGTGCGGCACGGCCGGACCGTGCTGGTCGCCGGGGCCAAGGCGGCCACCCAGACCCCGCCCATCCGCTCCGGGCGCCGGGTCATCTTCACCACCCTCGACGACGGCACCGGCCTGGTCGACCTCGCCTTCTTCGACGACAGCCACGAGGCCTGCGCCCACACCGTCTTCCACTCCTGGCTGCTGCTGGTCCGCGGGGTGGTCCAGCGCCGCGGACCGCAGAGCCTGTCCGTCGTCGGCGCCGCCGCCTGGAACCTGGCCGAACTGGTCGAACTGCGCAGGGAGGGCGGCCTGGAGGCGGTCGCGGCACGCCTGGCCGAGACCCCGGGCGAACCCGCCGGCCTCCCCGCGCCCCCGCCCGGGGGCCGCCGGGTCCGCATGTCCACCGGGTACGAGATGCACCCCTGGGCCGATCTGCGGCCCGCGGGCGAAGGCGCTCCGACCGGCCGCAAGCTGTGGCACTCCAGCCCGGGGAGCGCGGGGCGATGACGGACGACCTGCACGTGCTGTACGTGCACTTCCACGCCACCGAGGCGCTGTACGGGCAACTCCTCGGGCTGCTCGGCGGCTTCACCCCCGTCGTCCAGGCGCTCCCGCCCGACGCCGCGCTCGCCGACGTCCGCGGGGCGCTGCGCTACTTCGGGCGCGACGCCGCGGAACTGGCCACGCTGCTGCGGGTGCGGCTGCTCGCGCTCCACGGAGTGGACTGCACGATCGGCGTCGGCCCGAACCCGCTGCTCGCCCGGATGGCGGCGCAGGGCGGACCGGAGGGCGCGGTGCGCGCCGCCCCCACCGACCCCGCGGCCGTGGCGGCCTTCCTCGCCGAGCGCCCGGTGGCGGCGCTGCACGGCGTCGGCCCGGCGACGGCACGGCAGTTGGGCACGTACGGCCTGGACACCGTGGGACGGGTCGCGGCCGCGCCCCTGAGCACCCTGCAGCGGATCCTGGGCGCCGCGGCGGGCCGCAGGACGCACGAGCGGGCCCGCGGCATCGACCCGGCCCCGGTCGTCCCGAACGCCCCCGCCCGCTCGGCCGGCGCCGAGCGCCGCTTCGGCCACGACGAACTGGACCCGGTGCGGCACCGCCGTGCCCTGCTGTCGCTCACCGAGGAACTGGGCTCCTCGCTGCGCGCGTCGGGCCGGGTCGCGCGCTCACTGACCCTCACCGTCCGCTACGCCGACCGCTCCACGACCACCCGCACCCGCGGGCTGCCCGAGCCGACCGGCCACGGCACCGCCCTCGCCGAGGCCGCGTACCGGCTCTACGAGGGGCTGGGGCTGCAGCGTGCCCGGGTGCGCGGCCTCGCGCTGCGCGCGGAGGGGCTGACGGACGCCGGTCTGGCGACGCTGCAGCTCAGCCTGGACCCGGGGGACGAGAAGGCGCGCCGGATCGAGGCGGTCGCGGACCGGGCGCGGGCCCGCTTCGGCCCGCGGGCGCTGATGCCCGCGGCACTGTCGGGTGCGGCCTGACGGTCCATTATCACATCGACGTGAAGCCGGCGTGATGAATTCTTTACCCACCGGTAGCTAGCGACGTTTGTTACTCCTCCGTAAATTGACGGAAGCTCAGCACTCTGGTGATCCGGATCACAGGCTGCACGGGAGCCAGTCATTCCCCCACCTGCGAGGAGATCGCTCGATGCTGCCCATCAGACCGCGATCAGCGCTCCGGCTCCTCTCCGCGCTGACTCTCACCGCCGCCCTCTTCGCCACCCCCGTCCTGGTGGACAGCACCACCACCGCACTGGCGAAGACACCCGCGTCGGACACCCACGCCACCACGACCGTCGCCGCCGCGACCACCACCGCCGGCGCCACCGCGAGCAGCGGCTGGAACAACTGGTCCTGCAAGCCGTCCGCCGCCCACCCGCGGCCCGTCGTCCTCGTCCACGGCACCCTCGGCAACTCCATCGACAACTGGCTCGGCCTCGCGCCCTACCTGGTCAAGCGGGGCTACTGCGTCTACTCCCTGGACTACGGCCAGTTGCCGGGCGTGCCCCTCTTCTACGGGCTCGGCTCCATCACCGCGTCCTCCCAGCAGCTCGCCGACTACGTCGACCGGGTCCTCGCGGCCACCGGCGCGGGCAAGGTCGACATCGTCGGGCACTCCCAGGGCGGCATGATGCCGCGCTACTACATGAAGTTCCTGGGCGGTGCCCCCAAGGTGAACGCGCTCGTCGGCATCGCGCCCAGCAACCACGGGACCGATCTCAACGGGCTGCTCAAGCTGCTGCCGTACTTCCCCGGGGCGGCCGAGGCCATCGAGCACCTCAGCCCGCAGGGGCTGACGGACCAGATGGCCGGATCGGCCTTCCTCACCAAGCTGAACGCCGGTGGCGACACCCTCCCCGGCGTCCGCTACACGGTGATCGCGACCAAGTACGACGAGGTCGTCACGCCGTACACCTCGCAGTTCCTGTCCGGCCCCGACGTCCGCAACGTGGTGCTGCAGGACCTGTGCCCGCTCGACCTGTCCGAGCACGTCTTCGTCGGGCTGGCCGACCGCATCGTGTTCCACGAGGCGGCCAACGCCCTGGACCCGGCGCACGCCACGGCGACCGACTGCGGGGACGTCTTCAGCTGACCTCCCCCGTCAGCCGACCCGCGTCCGGCGCCTGCGGGCGACGAGCAGCAGCACCGACGCACCGAGCGAGACGGCGGCGGCCCCCGCCACCATCAGCGAGGTCGTGCCGGTGCTGCCGCTTCCGGTCTCCGCGAGGTCCGCGCCGGAAGAGGACGTGTCCGCCGTCGCGGACGGCTCCGCGAGCGGGCTCGCCGATCCGTCCGCGGCGGTGTGCGCATGGTGGTGGCGCGCCGTCGACCGGTCCGCCCCGGCGGCGATCCGCGCGTCGTCCGGCACCGAGGCGGTGGGCGCGGGGGCGGTCGTGGCCGCGGCGGGGGTCCCGGTCCCGGCCGGGGCCGAGGGCGCGGGCGCGGCGGGCGCTCCGGCGGCCTTCCCGGTGTCCGCGCCGAAGAGCACGTCGGAGCAGGAGTAGAAGGCCTCCGGGCTGTCCGAGCGCTGCCAGATCGCGTAGACCAGCTGGCGCCCCGACCTGGCCGGCACGTCCACCGGCAGGACGTAACCGCCGTCCCGGACCCGGGGGTCGGTGACCTTCGCGAACGGCTGCGCCTCCAGGTCCGACCACGTCAGCGGCCGCGACGGGTCGTACCCCGCCTTCGTCATGTACAGCTCGAACGAGCCCTTGTGGCGGGCCGTCACCCGGTACGCCAGGTCCTGCCGTCCCGGCGTCATCCTCGTCGCCGGCCAGTCGGCCCGCGCCAGGTCCAGCGCCTTGAACTCCGCGTTGCCCGCGCTGCACAGCCTGCCGTCCGGTATCACCTGCCGGTGACGTCCGGCCGCGTCGCCGATGCGCACCCCGTTCCAGTCGTAGAAGGCCTGCGTGCCGCCCGCAGCGACCGCCGCCCTGCACGCGGCCGACGCCGGGTTCTCGGGGTTCTCCGCGTAGCAGGTCAGCACCCGGCTGACCGGGCCGCCCATGGTGCCGTGCGCGCTCGCCGGTCCCGCGGCCAGGCCGGTCAGCGCGAGCGGTCCGATCCCGAGGACGGCGGCCAGGGCGGCCCTGCGGCGTGCGGTCATGGTGGGGTTCTCCTTCTGCGGTGGCCCGGTGCGCGGTGCCGGGACCCCGCCGGCGCCGCCCCCGTGCGCGGCGCCGACGGGCGCCGGCGAACCAGCACGCTAGCCGCGCCGCACGGGCGGAACCCCTGTTCGGAGGACCTGCGGGCGATCTTTATGGCGGCGTTAAGGCATCGCTAAGCGGGGGCTGAGGGTGCCGGTCGCCGGTGCGGCCCGGGTCCCCGGCACGACGGCGGCGCCGGACAGGAGTCCTGTCCGGCGCCGCCCGCCCGCCTGTCCCCGGGTGTTCCGCCGGCGTCAGCCGAGCCAGAGCGTCAGGAGGTAGCCCGGGCTGTCCCACGTGCACGTGTACTGGTAGGCCTGGCCGGAGTCGACGAACTTCTGGCCGGCCGTCTTGCAGGCCGCGCTCGTCGAGTACACCTTGTACGGCACGCTCGCGTTCGCCGGGGCGGCGAGCGCCAGCATCCCGGTGAGCGTCGCGGCCACGGCCACGGCGACCGAGGCGCCCCTGCGCTTGTTCATGTCCCCTCCAGGAAGAGCTCGTTGAACGACCGGATCACCGGCATCCTCACATCGTCGCAATGGACACGTCAATGATGCGGATCATGGGCGGCGTCGCCGTGCCGTCCCCTCAGGAGGAGTGCCGGCTGCGGGGGGTGCGCCGCGGGGGGTGGGTGAGGGTGATCTGCCGTACGAGCTGGTGGAAACAGGACAGCGCCGCGATGGCGGGGAGGCTGGCGACGGTCCAGTCGGTGATCGTCCGGGGGGCGGAGGCGACGCAGAACAGGATCGCGAAGGCCGAGAAGAGCAGCACGACCGCCCAGGAGTGCGGGGCCCGGCGCTGGTGCAGCGCGGCCCGCAGGATCGACAACGAGGCCACCATCCAGGGGCCGTAGACCAGCAGCGGCCACCAGCCCGCCAGCCCCGACGCCCCGTTGGTGGCGGCGATGTGGCGCAACGGGTCGTGGGCGACCATCCCGCCGAGCACGCTCACCATGGCCACGATGGTGGCCGCGACCGCGGCGACGACGAAGCTGAGCGTCTGGGTCCGGGCCGCCTTCTGCCGCAGCGCCGCCCGGCGGATCCTGCGGTGCCGGTGCCGGGTGAGCGGCAGCTCGTGGGTCGCGGACTCCGGGGAGGGCGCGGCGAAGACGTCGTCGTCCTCCTCGTAGTCGTCCACCTCCTCCGCCTGAGGGGGTTCGAGGAGCTGGGCCAATTCCTCCTCGGACGTCCACGCCCCGTTCAGGACGTCGTAGTCCGGGGCGGAGAAGTAGCCGTTGCCCGAAGTGTCGTCCGGATTCTGGCGGGGACTGTAAATGGTGTGGCCGCTGAGGTGGTCCTCGTACGGCATGTCGTTCTCGAAGCGGAAACGGTCCTGCAAAGGCGGCATGAAGGAATTCCTGTCGGGGCCGTGCGTGGGCGGGGGATACGGCGAATGCACGCCCTAATACCGCGCATCCAGATCGATGCCGGAGCAGCGGCGGATGAAATCCCCCTCGATGCCGACCATTTCGTTGGTGAACTGTTCCAGTTCCGAAGAGCAGTACACGAGTGGAATACGCTCCTCGCCACGCTCGATGTAGGCGTCCGGACTCCGGCCGAAGAATCCCGCCGTTCCCGGGACGAAGACCCATTCCCCGAGGGGGACGCCCTCCCTGGGGCGGTACGGACGGCTGCGGCGGATGGGCGCCGGAACCGTCCGGGGGACCTCGTTCCCGGCCGGCGCACCCGGTGCGTTCTGGGAATCGACTGTGACCACATCCCCACAACGACCCCCGCCCCGTGATGGAGTTGCGCCGTACGAGTGACCTCCGCCCCGTGTTCCGTGAGGTGTTGGCCCTGGCCACAGGCCCCGGCGGGCACCCTAGGGTGACGCCATGACCGAACCGACGCGCCGCCGTGCGGCCGCCCTGGAGCTCATCGACGCCGTCGTCGACCCCGGCACCTGGCACGGCTGGGACGAGCCCGTGACCGCCCTGCCCGGCTACCTCGACGACGCCGGGTACCGGGCCGACCTCGCCCGGGCACGGGAGCGCACCGGGCTCGACGAGTCGGTCGTCACCGGCGAGGGCAGGATCCGCGGCCGCCGGGTCGCCGTCGTCGCGGGCGAGTTCCGCTTCCTGGGCGGCTCGATCGGCGTCGCCGCGGGCGAACGCCTCGTACGGGCCGTCGAACGGGCCACCCGCGAGCGGCTGCCCCTGCTGGCCTCGCCCGCCTCGGGCGGGACGCGGATGCAGGAGGGCACCATCGCGTTCCTGCAGATGGTCAAGGTCGCGGCGGCCATCACCGACCACAAGGCCGCGGGCCTGCCGTACCTGGTCCACCTGCGGCACCCGACCACGGGCGGGGTCTTCGCGTCCTGGGGCTCCCTCGGACACGTCACCGCCGCCGAGCCCGGCGCGCTCATCGGCTTCCTCGGCCCGCGGGTCCACGAGGCCCTGTACGGGGAGGAGTTCCCGTCCGGCGTCCAGGTCGCGGAGAACCTGCTGGCCAACGGCATCGTGGACGCCGTCCTGCCCTCCGCGGAACTCGCGGACGCCGCGGCACGCGTCCTCGGGGTGCTGTGCGGCGACACGGCGGGTGTCCCGGACACCGGCGGGGCCGGGCCCGATCCGGCGCCCGGAGTCCCCGCCCCTCCGGCCGCGGAGTCCATCCGGCGCTCACGGCGGCCCGAACGGCCGGGGCTGCGCGCCCTGCTGGCGGCGGCCGCCCGGGACGTGGCCCCGCTCAGCGGCACCGGCGCCGGGGAGCGGGACCCCGGACTCCTGCTCGCGCTCGCCCGGATCGGCGGCACGCCCTGCGTCGTCCTCGGCCACGACCGGCGGGAGACCGGCGACGGGCGGCCGCCCGCGCTCGGCCCCGCCGGCCTGCGGGTCGCCCGCCGCGGCATGGGCATCGCGGCGGAACTGGACCTGCCGCTGCTGTCCGTGGTCGACACCGCGGGTGCCGCGCTGTCCCGGGAGGCCGAGGAGGGCGGCCTGGCGGGCGAGATCGCGCGCTCCCTCGCCGACCTGATGACCGTGCCCGCGCCCACGCTGTGCCTGCTGCTCGGACAGGGCGCCGGCGGGGGCGCGCTCGCGCTGCTGCCCGCGGACCGGGTGGTGGCCGCGCGGCACGCGTGGCTCTCCCCGCTGCCGCCGGAGGGGGCCTCGGCGATCCTTTACCGGACGACGGAACGGGCGTACGAGGTGGCCGGGCGTCAGGGGGTGCGGTCGGCGGACCTGGCCGCGCACGGGATCGTCGACCGGGTGGTGGAGGAGACGCCCGACGCGGCGGACGAGCCCGAGGCCTTCCTGGCCAGCCTCGGCGCGGTCCTGGGTGCCGAACTCGCGGCCCTGCGCGCCCACCCCCGTGCCGTCCGCCTCGCCGCCCGCCGTACCCGCTACCGGAACCTGGGCCTGGGCTGACGCCCCTTCCGCGGGAGACGTTCCGCGCCGCGGGGCGGGGATCCCGGCCGGGGGGAAGCCGGTGGTGCCGGCGCGGAGGGTGGCCCCGTGCGGAGGCGTCGGCGTCCGCGGACGGTGGGGGTGGTTCCGCTCGGGGCGCGGCGGGTTCTGCCGCGCCTTCCTGGGGGGATCGCCACGGGGCGGTCGTGGTGCGGACCTGACCCGGCGGTCCCGGTGGCGGACCCCCGTCCGCGTCCGCCGGTCCCGGTGGGGAAGCACGGGGGCGTTGTCAGTGGGGGGTGGAAGGATCACGGGGTGGGCGAACTCAGCAGTGACACGTACTGGGACACCGTGGCCGACCGCTTCGACGAGGAGCCCGACCACGGCTTGCGGGACCCCGCCGTGCGGGAGGCGTGGGCGGCGCGGCTGCGGACCTGGCTGCCCGGCACCCCGGCGGACGTGCTCGACCTCGGGTGCGGCACGGGCAGCCTCGCGCGGCTCGCCGCCGAGCAGGGGCACCGGGTGACCGCCGTCGACCGCTCCCCGCGCATGGCCGCGCTGGCCCGGGCGAAGCTGGCCGGCACCGGGGCCCGCGTCCTGCTCGGGGACGCGACCGAACCGCCCGTCGCGCAGGGCCGGTTCGACGTGGTGCTCGTCCGGCACCTGCTCTGGGCGCTGCCCGACCCCGTGGCCGCGTTGCGCGGCTGGGCCCGGCTGCTGCGCCGCGGCGGACGCCTCGTGCTGGTCGAGGGGCGCTGGGGAGAGGCCGAGCCGGCGGGCATCCGCGCCGCCGAACTGGCCGCGATGGTACGGCCGCTCGCCGAGCACACCGAGATCGAGCAGCTCGCCCACGACACCGCGCTGTGGGGCGGCCCGGTCCGCGACGAGCGTTATGCCGCGGTCGTGCGGATCAAGCAGCCGCGCAGGCACACGGAGATCGTCGACGTCCACCTCGTCCTCCGCCGCGGCGACGAGGTCCTGCTCGGCCGCCGCGTCAACACCGGCTACGCCGACGGCCTGCTGCACGCCCCCTCCGGCCACGTCGAGGACGGCGAGGACGTCCTGACCGCCCTGGTCCGCGAGGCCCACGAGGAGGTGGGCGTCGTGCTGCGCCCCGAGGACGTCGCCGTCGCCCTGGTCATGCAGCACCGCGCGCCCGGCGGGGGCGAGCGCATCGGCTGGTTCTTCGAGGCGGACGGCGGCGTCCACGAGCCGGTCAACCGCGAGCCGGAGAAGTGCTCGGAGCTCGGCTGGTTCCCCCTGGACGCACTGCCGGACGACATGGTGGCGTACTGCAGGGCGGGCCTGGAGGCGTACCGCGCGGGCGAGCGTTTCGTGCTGCACCTGCACGAGCCGGGGGACGCGATCGCCCACGACCCGGCGGGGTCCGGCCGCGCCGTCGTCCTCGCGGACGGTGCGTGCAGCACAATGGCCGCGACAAACAGCGCTGCCCCGTCCCGCCGGGAGGACGACACACCGTGAGCCTCAAGATCACCGTCAGGCCGGACGCGGCCGCCGCGCCCTACGAGCAACTGCGCGAGCAGATCGCGGACCAGGCCCGTTCGGGGGCCCTCCCGGTCGGCTACCGGCTGCCCACCGTCCGCGGTCTCGCGGACGACCTCGGCCTGGCGGCCAACACCGTGGCCAAGGCCTACCGCGCCCTGGAGGCGGACGGTGTGATCGAGACCCGCGGCCGCAACGGCACCTTCGTCGCGGCCGCGGGCGACGCCGCCACCCGTGAGGCGGCCGCCGCCGCGTCGGCCTACGCCCAGCGCGTGCGGCGCCTCGGTCTGGACCGCGCCGCGGCCGAAGCAGCCGTGCGGGACGCGCTGCGCGCCGCGTACGAGGCGTAGCGCGCGCCGCTCACAGCAGTCCGGCGAGTTTGTACAGCGCCAGCGAACCGGCGACCGCGACGTTGAGGCTGGCGCCCATGCCGACCATGGGGATCTCGACGGCGAGGTCGAGCAGGTCGAGCGCTTCCGGTGGGATGCCCTGCCGCTCGTGCCCGAGCACGACGACCGTGGTGCGCCGCGCGGCCGGCAGGTCCGCCAGCCGGACCGCCTCGTCGGCGAGTTCGACCCCGACGACGTGCGCTCCGCGGTCGCGCTGCCGCTGCAGCCAGCCCAGGGGATCGCCGGTCCAGTGCACGCAGGCGGGCCGCCGCAGGGTGTTGCCGCGGGCGAGCGCCTCCGGCACCCAGGGGAAGCGCGGGACGACCAGGCACGCGCCGACGGCGTCGCAGGTGCGCAGCAGCGTCCCCAGGTTGGCGCCGTGCAGCGGCCACAGCGGTGCCGCGTACAGGTGGTCCCAGCAGTCGTGCGACCGCGGGCGGCGACTGCGGCGCAGTTCCTGCGGGGTGCGGGTCCGTATCCTCCCCTTCGCGCTGCCGGGGGGACCCCCGGCCATCAGAGGTAGAGGCCTCCGGAGGCGGAGGCCGGGGTCGTCTGGTGGGGGAGCGCGGTGCCGCCGGAGGAGGAGGCGCCGCGGCGCAGGGCGTAGAGCTCCGCGAGCGTGGCGCCGTCCCGGCCGATGCCCTCGGACGTGCCGAGCCAGCCGGTCGCCTCGGTGCGGGTCAGCGGCCCCACCTCGATCCGGGCCAGGCAGCGCCCGGGGCGGACCACCGCCGGGTGCAGCCGCTCCAGGTCCTCGTTGGTGGTGATGCCGACCAGGACGTTGCGGCCCTGGCCGAGCAGGCCGTCGGTCAGGTTGAGCAGACGGGACAGCGCCTGGCCGGTCTGGTGCTTGGCCTGGCCGCGGATGAGTTCGTCGCAGTCCTCCAGCAGCAGCAGCCGCCAGCGGCCCGGCCCTTCGGTGTCGTCCTCGCCGATGGCGATCTCCATCAGGTAGCCGACGTCGTTGAAGAGCACCTCGGGGTCGAGGACGCAGTCCACCTGGCACCAGTCGCGCCAGGCGCGGGCCAGCGTGCGCAGCGCGGAGGTCTTGCCGGTGCCCGGCGGGCCGTGCAGGAGCAGCAGCCGGCCGCTGACGTTGGCGGCGGTGAGCTTCATCAGCCCGTCCATGGCCTCCGCCACCGGCGCGGTGTAGTTGCCCCGCACGTCGTCCCAGGGGGCGGCGCTGATCTGCCGCGTGATGCGGTGCGGTCCGCGGCGCGGGGCGACGTACCAGAAGCCCATGGTCACGTCGTCGGGCTGCGGTTCCGGCTGGTCCTCGGCGTCCTCGACGGCCTCGGCCAGGACGCGCCGCGCCAGTTCCTCGGTGACCGCCGTCACCGTCACGTCGGCACGGCGGTGCCAGCGCGAGACGAGGATCGTCCAGCCGTCGCCCTCGGCGAGGGTGGCGCCGCGGTCCTTGTCCCGCGCGGAGCGCAGCACCGACCCGCCGCCCGGGACGAGCGTCAGTCCCGACTTGACCCGGTCCAGGGACGTGCCGCACGAGTAGGGCTGCTCGCCGGTGACGAAGCGGCTCAGGAACAGGGCGTCGATGGCGTCGGACGGCGAGTCGTCGTCGTTCATGCCGAGACGGATGGACAGGGCGCGATGCGGGGGCGTTGCGTCGGGCATGTCGCTCATGATCCGGCACGGGGTCCGCGTCCGCACCGGGTTTTCGCGCAGTGGCGGAATCCCGGGGAATCCCTGAACGCCCGGTGAAACCGGGCCGATCCGGGCACAGCGGCGGTTCATGGGGTACCGGCCGGCCGGCCCGGGGTGATGTGTTCGGGCGGAGTCGCCGCCGGCGCCCCTAAAGGGCGTGCCAACTACGGGAGTAGAGCCCGCCGGCCGAGGCGGCGTCACTTCCGGTGCACGCAGCGGCGATCACGGACAGCTCGCAGGAATGTCCATGCCAAGAAATCTTGGCATGGACACTTCCCGAACGTGTTACTGCGCGGTACGAAAGATGCGGCAGAGATCCTGCTAAGGGAGGTTCCATGAGACTGTCCCGTTTCGTGTCAGCCGCATCCGCACTTCTCCTTACCGCCGTACTCGCCCTGGTTGGTGCCGGTTCCGCCCGAGCCGCCGGCCCCGTCTACGTGGCCCTGGGCGACTCGTACTCCGCCGGCGTCGGGTCCGGCAGCTACGACGGCTCGAGCGGCAGCTGCTACCGCAGCAGCAAGGCGTTCCCCCGGCTGTGGGCCAACGCGCATAGCCCGTCCGGGTTCTCTTTCACCGCGTGTTCCGGAGCGACCACGACCGACGTGCTCAACAACCAGCTCGGTCCGCTCAACGCCTCGACGACCCTGGTCAGCATCAGCATCGGCGGCAACGACGCCGGCTTCGCCGACGTGATGACCACCTGCGTCCTCAGCTCCGACAGCACCTGCCTCAGCCGTATCAACCAGGCCAGGGACTTCGCCGACAACCAACTGCCCGCACGGCTCGACTCCGTCTACAACGCCATCAGCTCCAGGTCCCCTTCGGCCCGGGTCGTCGTCCTCGGCTACCCGCGCTTCTACAAGCTGGGCACCACCTGCATCGGCCTCAGCGAGACCAAGCGCAGGGCCATAAACGACGCGGCCGACCTCCTCGACACCGTCACCGCCAAGCGCGCCGCCGACCACGGCTTCGCCTTCGCCGACGTCCGCGGCACCTTCACCGGGCACGAGCTCTGCTCGGGCTCGGCCTGGCTGCACAGCCTCACCCTCCCCGTCTACGAGTCCTACCACCCCACCG
Organism: Streptomyces sp. NPDC059718; assembly: GCF_042733315.1. NCBI lineage: Bacteria > Bacillati > Actinomycetota > Actinomycetes > Kitasatosporales > Streptomycetaceae > Streptomyces > Streptomyces sp. NPDC059718. Next base: position 103,291 of record NZ_JBHWGA010000015.1, on the reverse strand, counting down.
CCTCCGGCCAGTCCGGCGGCTACCTGCCGGTGTTCACCTCCGCCGCGTGACCCGCGGCACGGCAGCGCGGAGCACCCGGACGACGTGAGACGAGGGGTGCCGGGCCACCGCCCGGCACCCCTTGCCCGTGCCGGCGCTGCCTCAGGGGGTCGTCGCCGTCCCGTCGGAGCCGCTCGGCGACGGGCTCGGCGCCCGGCACGTGACCGTGAACGGGACGTGCGCGGACTCCGTCCCCACCGGACTGCGCACCTCGACCGCCACCCAGCCTTCGATCGTGCCGTCCGGCTCGTAGGACGGCACGGTGTACTCGACCGTCCGGCTCTTCGGGCCGCCCGAGGGGAAGTCGAGCGTCTGCCAGCCGTGGTCGGAACCGGCGCCGCTCGTCTTCCAGCGGTAGGTGACCGTCACCGGGGTGCGGTCGACCGTGACGACCGCCGAGAAGGACGGCGCCTGCTCCGCGGGCGGCGGACAGTCCCCGGTGTAGGTGTCGCGCACGGCCGACACCGTGACGTGGACGTTCACATGGGCCGGGGTGCTGGGCGGCGCCGAGGTGTGCGGGGACGCGGAGTCCCCGCCGCCGGCCGTCGCCTCGTAGCCGCTGGCGTCCGTGTCGTCGTCGTCCTGCGAGCCGGTGGCGGACGGCGTCCCGTCGCCGCCCGGGCTGTTCCCGGCGGTCGTGCCGTGGCCGGAACCCCCGGGCGAGCCGTCGTCGAGCAGGGCGTAGGCCACGCCCCCGATGCCCAGGGCGAGGGCGAGCACGCCCGCCGCCATCGCCACCGCCGCGCGGCGCGGCCGGGGCGGGGGGCCACCTGACGGGGGGCCGAATCCGGTGCCGACGGGCGTCGTCGGCCCGAGCGGTGTCGAGGAGACGGGAGTCGAGGAGACCGGTGTCGACCGGACCGGTGTGCCGTCCGGCCCCGGCGGCATCGGTACGGCGGCCTGCGTGGTGGCGTAGGCCGTTCCGGCGCCCGGCGGAGTGCGCCCGGCGGCGAGGGCGTCCAGCCGCCGCTGCACCTCGTCGCCCGGGATCCGGGCCGCCGGGTCCTTGTGCAGCAGCCCGGTGATCACCGGGGCCAGCGGCCCCGCCCTGCGCGGCTCGGGCAGTTCCTCGTCCACCACCGCGCGCATCGTGCTCAGCGCGGTGTCGCGGCGGAACGGCGAACCGCCCTCCACCGCCACGTACAGCAGCACCCCGAGCGACCACAGGTCCGACTCCGGGCCGGGACGGCGGCCGAGCGCCCGCTCGGGGGCCAGGAACTCCGGTGAGCCCACCAGTTCGCCGGTGCGGGTGATCGCCGAGGAGCCCTCGATCATGGCGATGCCGAAGTCGGTGAGCACGACCCGCCCGTCGTTGCCGATGAGCACATTGCCCGGCTTCACGTCGCGGTGCAGCACCCCGGCCGCATGGCCGGCGCGCAGCGCCGCCAGCACCTTGCCGCCGATCCCCGCGGCGCGGCGGGGGTCCATGGGGCCCTCCGCGTCGAGGACGTCGGCGAGCGTCACGCCCCGGACGAGCTCCATGACGATCCACGGGCTGCCCTCGGCCATGGCCACGTCGTACACCTTGATGACGTTGGGGTGCTCGACCCGCGCGGCCGCGATGCCCTCCTGCTGCAGCCGCGCGTACAGGCGCTCGACCTCCCCCTCCTCCAGGCCCGGCGGCGCCTTGACCTCCTTGACGGCCACCTCGCGGCCCAGCAGTTCGTCCCGGGCCAGCCACACCACACCCATGCCGCCCCGGCCCAGCTCGCTGATCAGCCGGTAGCGCCCCGCCACGAGCCGTGTCATCGGCGTGTCCCCCCTTCGTGCCGCCCGCAGCCCAGCATGACCGAACTTCCTCCCGAACGGACCCTTTCGACGGAAAGCTCCCTCAAGCCGTCAGCGCCAGCGCCGCCCTGAGCAGCAGACCGCAGCCCAGCACCAGCACCACGGACGCCGTGGCCAGCGGCGCGAGCCGCCGTGCCGCCGTGAACAGCCGGCCGCGGGCCCGCAGTGCCGACGCCTTCCCCGCCAGCCGCCCGAGGCGCACGACGGCGAAGCCGGCCGCCGTGAGCGTGATCGCCAGACCCGCGCCGTACGCCAGCACCAGCAGGAAGCCGAACCAGGCCTGGCCCAGTGCCGCGGCGCCCACCAGGACGACCACCGCGGAAGGACTGGGGACGAGACCGCCGGCGAAGCCGAGCAGGATCGTGCCCCGGAGCGTGGGCCGCAGCTCGTGCGGGTGTGTGTGCGGGTGGGGGTGGGCGTGCGGGTGTGTGTGCGGGTGGACGTGCACGTGGCGCTCGGGGGCGGGGCGTTCGGCGGTGAGGACGGCCGCGGGCGCGGCCTGTGCCGCCGTCCCGGGTGAGGGCGCGGGGCGGTGCGGGCGGACGTGGTGTTCGCCGTGGTGGTGAGGGCCGTGGCTGTGGTGGCCGCCCCCGTGGCCGTGACCGTGGTCATGCCCGTGCCCGTGCCCGTGCCCGTGTCCGTGCTCGTGGCCGTGCGGCCGGCCCCGCAGCCGCCACGCGCGGCGGAGCAGCGCCGCACCGGCGCAGGCGACCAGCACCCCGCTGGCGACGCCCAGCCAGCCGATGACCGAGGGCGCCGCGGCCGAACCGGTCGTCACCAGCAGGCCCAGCGCGAACACCCCCATGGTGTGGGTGACCGTCACCGACGCGCCCAGCGCGACCATGTCCCGGCGCGACCGCCGGCCGCCCGCGGCGGCCGCCGCGGCCATCAGCGTCTTGCCGTGCCCGGGCGCGAGCGCGTGCATCGCGCCCAGGGCCAGCGCCGTGAGCAGGGCCAGGGCGGCGAACCCCGGGGTGAGCGCGTGCCGTGACACCAGGTCGGTGAGGGCCCGGGTCCAGCGGTCCGCACCGCGCGGCAGCACACCGGCGGCGGGAGCGTCCTCCTCCACCGCCAGCGCGGGGCCGCCCGGGGTCACCCGGAAACCGGCCGCGCGCTCGTCGGCGGGAGAGGAGAGCAGGTCCTTCGGGTACGCGGTCAGCCGCCGCGACACCGACGTCCCCGGCACGTCGGCGTCGTGGAGCGTCATCCGGTCGCCACGCGCGGTGATCTCCCGCCAGCCCGGCCCGGCACCGATGTCCGCCGGACGGTACGTCAGGGACGCGGACCCGCCGTCCGGCAGGCGCGCCGTCATCCGGCACTCGACGCGCAGTGTCGTGAGCCCCGCCTGCCCCGGCCGTACGGTCGCCGTGGCCCGGCGCACCGTGACCGGTTCGCGGCGACCGCCGACGGACGCCCGCGCGCCCTCCGCGGCCGCGTCGCACCGCACCCCCGCCCAGTCCGCCAACTCGGCGCGGCCCAGCGCCCGGTCGCCGTCCCGGTCGATCGCGGGGACGGCCTGGGCCGCGGGGATCTCGGCGAGGTCCTCGACGTGGTCGATCCGCAGCACACCGGGGGCGGCGACCAGGCCGTCGTAGCGGTTGACGGTGAAGTTGCCCAGCGGATGCGCCTGCGCCTGTCCCGCGGGCAGCAGCGCGAGGGCCGCTCCCGCCGCTGCCGCGGCCGCCGCGGCGGCCGTCCTGCGCCGGATCATGACGGGTCTCCTTCGATGCGTGCCAGCGCACGGCGGGCGGCGGGGGCGGCGGTGGGGGAGAAGCCGGGGTTGAGGCGGAGCGCCGCGGCCAGCGACGTCCTGGCGGCCGCGCGCTCGCCGAGGGCCGCCTCGATGACGCCGCGGTGGTAGAGGAAGGCCGCGTTGCGGTAGCCCGGCGCCAAGGAGCGTCCGGCGTACCTCAGGGCCTCGCGGTCACGGCCGTTGACGTGCAGGGCCCAGGCGAGCGCGTCGGCGGTGTGGACGGTCTGCCGGCGCGACCATTCGGCCCGGGCCGCGCGCAGCGCCTCCGCGGCGTCCCCGTGGTCGGCGGCGACCAGCGCCGCGTCGAGGTCGGTGGCGACGCCGTTCGCCCTGGCGAGGGCGATCCAGGTGCCGACCACCGCGTACTGCTGCTCCGCCCGCTCGTCCTGGCCCGTGGCCTCGTACAGTTCGCCCAGTTCCGCGAGTTGCGCGGGCAGCGGGAAGCGGTCGACGACCCGGCCCAGGTCGCGCAGGGCCTTCTCCCGGTCGCCGCGCGCCGCGTACGTACGGCCGCGGCCCTCGACCGCCGGCAGGTAGCCGGGGTCGGCGCGCAGCGCGGTGGCGAAGTGCCGCAGTGCGGCCGGGTACCGGCCCTGGCTCCAGGCGAGCTGGCCCAGCGCCGTGGCGACGTAGGCGGTGTCGCCCGGGGTCGCGGCGGAGTCCAGGGCGCGGGTCAGGATGCGGCGGGCACCGGCCGGGTCGCCGCGCAGTTCGTGGACGTAGGCGAGGCGGGTGAAGACCGGGATGCCGGGACGCACCGCGTCCGCGTGCTCGGCGGCGCGCAGCGCCTCGTCGTAGCGGCCGAGTTCGACCAGGGCGTCGACCCGGACGGCGAGGGCGCGCTCCCCGTACGGGTTCACCTTCAGCGCCCGGTCCGCCTCGGTGAGGGCGGTGCCGAAGTCGTGGCGGGCGGCGGCGAGCGCGGCCCGCCCGGCGAGTGCGGCGTCGTTGTCGCGGGGGGAGATCCGCAGCGAGCGGGTGAAGGCCGCCTGCGCCTGCGGGTAGCGGGTCGGGTCGCCGCTGGTCCTGGCCTGCTCGACGTAGGCGGCGCCGAGCGCCGCCCACCCCGGGGCGTCGTCGGGCTGGGCCCGCAGATGCGTCTGCAGGGCCGCGATGCCGCCCGCGAGGTCGCCCTCGGCGAGGCGGTCCAGCGGGGCGTCGGCGGCGGGTGCCGCGGTCCGCGCGGCGTCCCGCGGGGCGGGGGACCCGCCGAGGACCAGCGCGCCCGCGGTGAGCGCCAGCGCGAGGCCGAGCACCAGCGCCGCGTACAGGACGGCGGCGCGCAGTCGGCCCGGGGCCGGTACGTCCATGGCTGCTGCCTTTCGGGATGATGGGGTGGAGCCCGGCCGGGGCGCTCGCGGTGCGCCCCGGCCGGGTGCCGTGCGGTGTGCCTCCGCCGGGCCGTCGGGCCCGGCGCAGCGGTGCCTCAGGCCCGGCCGTGCGCCCGGCGGCCGGCGGGGCTGCGGCGCATCCGCCACCACAGCAGCGCGGCACCGATCAGCAGCACGCCCGCGCCGCCGGAGGCCGCGGAGGCGATCAGCACGGTGTTGTCGTCACCGCCGCCCGTGAGCAGGCCGCCCCCGTTGAGCTGGGTGACCCCGTTGGTCTGGGCCGAGTTGGTGGCCGGCTTGGCCAGCGGGCCGTCCGAGCCGGAGGCCGGCAGGGCCACGTACGGGAAGCTGGCGCCGAAGGCCTGGTCGTTGGCGTTGACGGCGTCGCCCAGGTCGTTCTTCGACCCGACCAGTTCGCCCTCCACCACCTGCAGCGCGATGTCCACGACGTCGTCACCGAGCCGGCGGCCGTTGGGGAAGCCGGCGTTGTCGCCGTCCAGGACGCCGAGCCGCTTGGGCTTGGCGGTGGGCGGGACGGCCGTGTTGAGCCGCAGCATCTCCGACGGGCGGACGTGCGGCGGCTGGTTGAGCTTGGGCACACCCGTCAGGAACACCTGGACGAGGTCGTCGCGCGGGGTGGCCGGCGCCTTGATCTTGTAGATGCCCTCGATGAGCCTGGGCAGTTCGGGGTGCGTCACGTTCTTGAGGAACTGGGCGTCGTTCCAGGGCGAGGACGCGTTGAACCGGTCCTTGTCCTTGAGCGGGTTGACCACCTCGTTGACCAGCGGCATGCCGAGGCGCGAGACCTGTGCCCAGTCGCCGTTCGCGGTGCGCCGCTGCGTGGTGGACCAGATGCCGACGACCGGCTGCTTGGCCGACTGGCGGATCGCGGCCGTCGGGACCTGCAGGGCGATGGTGTTGACGTTGTAGCCCTTGAGGGTGTCGTCGCCGACCTCGGAGAGGTTGCCCCCGTAGAGCAGGTCGAAGACCCGCAGGTCGAGGAAGAACGGGTCGTCGGACTGGCCGGCGAAGGCCGTGGTGCCGCGGCCCAGGTCCTTGACGGCCTGCTGGCGCAGCACGTTGTAGTCCGGCATCGAGGCCTTGCCGACGTTCGACGGCGCGACGGGCACGTCGTCCGCGACCTTGTAGCGGCCGGTGACCTGCTGGTTGTGCAGCCGGAACAGGTCGATGTCGTAGGTCTGGAAGAAGTTCAGGTCCGGGTCGTCGAGGCTGGTGACCGGGCCGGTGTTGTAGAGGAACGTCTTCTTGTTGCGGAGGTGGTCCCGGAAGGTCCACCGGTAGAGGTAGTCGCCCTGGGCGTCCCCGTCGTTGTCGATGTGGATGTCGTACTGGGCGTCGTCGGCGAACTTGTAGAAGTTCGGGCCGCCGGCCGGGTCCTCGAACGGTATCCAGTTCGCCACCAGCGTGGTGGTGTCCGGGCGGTCGGGGCTGACGAACGCGTAGACGTCCGTGGTGTCGTACTGCGGCTGCCCCGAGATCAGCGGTGCCTCCCGGTGGCTGGACGCCTGTGCCGTCCCCGGCTCCAGTCCGGTGACGCCCACCGCGGCGAGCCCCCCCGCGGCCAGTGCGCCGGCGGCCAGCAGGGCGATCGTGCGCGATCGCCCGAACCGGGCCGTGAGCCTGTTCCTGCTGTGTGCGGTCATCGCGTCGGTCCTTCGCGAGTCTGGCCCCTCCCCCTTGGAAGAGGTCCTGCGTGGGTTGTTCGGGGCCGGTCGGACGGCGGATTGGCGGACCGGGGAGAATTTGTGTCACAGGGTTGTAACGTGATATAGGCCCGGCCGGACGGTGCGTGCACCGCGGAGGGAAGCGGGGCGACCCATGAGAGGTTCCGTGCACGAACTGGCCGCGGCGTACGCGCTGGACACCCTCGCGCCGCGGGAACTGCGCCGATTCGAACGGCATCTGATGCGCTGCGACGCGTGCGCCGAGCGGGTGCGGGATCTGGCCGGGGACACCGTGCGGCTCGGCAACCGGGGTTCCGCCGCGCCGCCGCCCCCGATGGTGGCGCCCCCGATGGTGCCGCTGCAGGTGGACGAGGTGCCGGTGGGCGGGGTGCCGGGGGATCCGGAAGCGCCGCAAGCCCCGGAGCCCCTGGAGGCCCTGGCGCCGGGCCGCTGGTGGGAGGCGTGGCGCCGGCCGTCCGCGGCGCGCCTGGCCGCGACGGGCGCCGGGGCGGCCCTCCTGGTCTGCGCGGTTCTGGGCGCCCTGCTGCTGCGGACCGCCACCCAACTGGACCGGGAACGGGGGAACACGCGTGCGGTGAACGAGGTTCTGACGGCCGCCGACGCCCGCCCCGCCTACGCGAGCGACGACCATGGACGGGGGGTGACCGCCGTGGTGTCGCGGGACCTGCGCCGCGCTGTGGTGACGGTGCACGGGCTGCCGCGCCTGGAGGGACGGAACGTCTACCAGCTGTGGCTGGTGAGCGAGCGCCCGACGTCCTTCCGCTCCCTCGGCGTGCTGGGCGCCGATCCGGCGGCGGACGGCACGCCCGGGCCGATCGTGACCGACGGGCTGAACGAGCGGTCGTACGCGTTCACCGTGACGGTTGAGCCGACTGGCGGATCAGTGGTGCCGACCTCGGATCCCATGGTGCAACTTCCCCTGCTCGCGCTGGGGATCGGTTCGTGACCGTCAACCCCCTTGACGGGAAGGTGAATCCGGGAACGCGGATGCATAGGTGACGCCGCAGGACGATAGGGTTACCCTGCCCGGTGCCGGGTGCCCTCGAACGGGTGGGGAGTGTCATGGATCAGATAGCAATGCGGAGCAGGCCGCGAGTGCCTGCCGTCACGTGCGGGAGCAGCGCGTCCAGCGCGCGTCTCGACCGCCATCTCTCGGTGCTGGCCGGCCCCGCCGTGCCGCAGCGGGAGGCGGAGGAGGCCACGCTGTTGATGCGCGAGCTGACCTCGCGCGACCACGTGCGCGCGAACGCCAGCCGCGGGGCGCGCGTGTCGTTGTTCGCGCCGCTGCGGCGGCTGCGCCGTTCGCTCTTCGGCAGCCGCGGCTGACCGGAGGCGTTCTCGGCGTTCCTTCAGCGGACAGGCTCGGGCGCAGTACACCGTCCCGGCACCGCGCTGCGTGATGCGGCGCGTCGGTGTGCTCCGTCCGAGCCTGTTGTCGTGTCGACTTGTGGTCACAGCAGGGCGAACTGCCCGTCCGGTCCCTCTTCGTGGTGATCCAGCACGGAGGCCGGGCGGCGCGCCGAATCCGGCACCGGCAGGACGCGCGCCGCGCGCAACTCGGCGGCACTGATCCGCGGGCCGTCCGCGACCCGGGCGGCGAGCGCGCGGCGGGACGGCCGCAGCTCCGCCAGCAGGGCCAGCACACTGACCAGCTCCAGCAGTTCGGTCGTCCTGGCCCGCGGCCAGGCGGCGGGCCGGATCGCGTCGAGTCCCTCCGCCTCCCCGGCGGGGAGCCGTCGCTCGAACCAGGTCTCCAGCACCCGCGTCCCCCCGGCGTGGAACTCCCAGGCCGCCTGCGGCACCGGCGCCACCCGCCCGCTCCCCAGCACCAGCGCCTCCTCCTCCGGGACGTACGACGGCGCCTCCCCCGGCACGTCGGGCAGCGCCGCCCGGACGTAGGGGCGCCGGCCGCCGGGTAGCCGGGGATGCCCCGCGGGGCGGTCCTCCGCCGGATCGGCGAAGCGGGCGCCCCGGGTGTGCAGCCACAGCAGACGGCGGCCCAGCGCGACTCCCTCCGCCCACAGCGCCGCATCGGCGGTGAGCGGGACCGCGACGGGCGAGCCCGTGGCGAGCGCGGCGACCCAGGCGAGCACGTCCTCCGCGCCGACCGGGGTGTCCAGCCGATGGGCGATCCGGTCCAGCAGACCCGGCGCGAGGTTCGGGTCCCGTCCGCCGGGGCGGCGGAACAACGGCCGGATCCGGCCGGGCCGGCCGGCGGGGGAGTGGCCGTCGGGGAGCAGCGCGGAGAAGGCCAGCGGCGGCCCCGGGACCTGCGGCAGGCGCGCCAGTTCCACCGCGTACAGCTGGCGGTCCTCGTCGGCGACCCGCCACAACTCGGGGCGGGCGGCGTCGATCAGGCGCTGGTCGGGGATGAGCCACTGCTGGTCGTACGGGCCGTGGAGCACGCGCACCGGCTCCGCGCAGGGGCCCTCCTCACGCTCCAGCCGGGTGGTGGGCGCCGGGTGGCCCGGCAACTGGGCGACGGCGGTGTGCGGGGTGCGCGCCCGGGTCGGATGGAACAGCCGCTCGCGCTCGGCGCCCCCGGCCTTCACCAGCCGGTCCCAGCGCGAGGTGAGGGTCGCCGCCTCGGGAGCCATGACCCAGCTCCGCCCCAGGCGCAGGGGCGGGACGGACCACGGCATCAGGTCGGCCAGCGTCGGCGCTTCATCGCTCACTGTGGGCATGCTACTGAGGGCCCTCAGGGTGCCTCCACGGTCACGGTGAAGGAGAAGCGGTCTCCCCGGTAGCGGATGCGCACCACGTCGACCGTGCGGCCCGTGTCGTCGTAGGTCACCCCCGTGTAGTGCAGGATCGGGCTGAGCAGGGGCACCTGCAGCAGCCGGGCGGTGTCCGGGTCGGCCAGCCGCGCCTCGACGGTGTCGGTGATGCGGCTGATCCGTACCCCGAGGGCGTCCCGGAGCACCTTCGTCATCGGCCAGCGCGCCAGGTCCGCGAGGTCGATCCGGGCGGCCAGCTCCGGCAGGACGAAGTTCTCCGCCCAGTTGGTCGGCTCACCCGACTCGTCGCAGCGCAGCCGGCGGTAGGCGACGGTCTCCGGCAGTCCGGGGAAGTACTCGGCGAACTCCGGCGGCACGGGCGCCGGGCCGTGACCGAGCACGCTGGTGCGGTCCCCGGACTGCTGGGCGACGATCGCGTCGACCGAGCCCAGCAGCCGCACCGGAGCCCCGCGCCGCGCGGCCGGTTCGATGAACGTGCCGCGCCGCCGGTGGCGGCTGATCAGCCCCTCCTCCTCCAGCTCCTTCAGCGCCTGCCGCATCGTGAGCACGCTGACGCCGTAGTGCCCCGCCAGCGCGTCCTCGGTCGGCAGCCGCAGCGGGGCGTCCGGACGACGGCCGAGTATCGAGGCGCGCAGGGACTGCGAGACCTGGTACCACAAGGGGAGTTTGCGGTTCAGGACCAGCGAGTCGGGGGCGAAGGTGCTGCTCGGGCTCGTCGTCATGGCCTGAAGTGTCGCTCAAGCCCCCGCCACACGCCGTCGTAGTCCCGCTGCAGGTGCTCCGCCCCCAGCGCTTCCGGGGTCGCCACCACCGGCCAGCGCGTCTCGAACATGAAGGCCAGCCCGTCGTCCACCTTCTGCGGGACCAGCTCGGCGGCGCTCGCCTTGTCGAAGGTGGCCCGGTCCGGGCCGTGCGCCGACATCATGTTGTGCAGCGACGCCCCGCCGGGGACGAAGCCCTCCGCCTTGGCGTCGTACGCGCCCTCGACGAGCCCCATGAACTCGCTCATCACGTTCCGGTGGAAGTACGGCGGGCGGAAGGTGTCCTCGCCGACCAGCCAGCGCGGCGCGAAGACCACGAAGTCGGCGTTGGCCAGGCCCGGGGTGTCGGAGGGCGAGGTCAGCACGGTGTAGATCGACGGATCGGGGTGGTCGTAGCTGACCGAACCGAGCACGTTGAAGCGCCGCAGGTCGTAGACGTACGGCACCAGGTTGCCGTGCCAGCCGACGACGTCGAGGGGTGAGTGGCCGTACTCGGCGGCCCACAGGTTGCCGCCGAACTTGTTCACCACCTCCACCGGCTCCTCGCGGTCCTCGTACGCCGCCACCGGCGCCATGAAGTCCCGCGCGTTGGCCAGGCCGTTGGCGCCGATCGGGCCGAGGTCGGGCAGCCGGAAGGACTGGCCGTAGTTCTCGCAGACGTAGCCCCGCGCCTCCCCGTCCGGCAGCTCGACGCGGAAGCGCACCCCGCGCGGCACCAGCGCCACGTGGCCCGGCCCGGCGGCCAGGACACCCAGTTCGGTGCGGATCAGCAGCCGACCGCGCTCCGGCACGATCAGCAGCTCGCCGTCGGAGGAGGAGAACACCCGGCTGTCCATCGAGCGGTTGGCCGCGTACCAGTGGATGCCGATGCCCTCGCGGCGCAGCACGTCACCGTTGCCGCCGACGGTGACCAGGCCGTCCACGAAGTCGGCCGGCTCCTGCGGCAGCGGCAGCGGGCTCCAGCGCAGCCGGTTGGGATCGGGCTCGGCCTGCGTGAAGGGCGCGCTGCGCAGCCGTCCGTTGGCGATGCGGCGGAACGGCGGATGGGCCGCCGAGGGGCGGATGCGGTACAGCCACGAGCGGCGGTTGTGATGCCGCGGCTCGGTGAAGGCGGTGCCGCTCAGCTGCTCCGCGTAGAGGCCGAGCGGGGCGCGCTGCGGTGAGTTGCGGCCGACCGGAACCGCTCCGGGGACCGCCTCGCTCATGTGCTCGTTGCCGAAGCCGGGGAGGTAGGCGAGGTCCTCGCCGTCCTGGATCTCTGTGCTGGCGATCTCTGTGCTGGTCACGATTCCTATGGTTGTCCATAGGAATCAACCCCGCAAGGGATCGGCCGGGCCCTGTGGAAAACCGGCATGATGGACCTCGTGCACAGCAGCGGCAACGGTCTCCGGCGCGTACCCGTCCAGCAGCGCAGCGCCGAACGCTTCGCCCGGATCCTCGACGCGGCCGCGGCGATCCTCGACGAGGGCGGCTACGAGGAGCTGAGCACGCGGGACGTGGCCGCCCGCGCGGGCGTGCCGATCGGCTCGGTCTACCGCTTCTTCTCCAACAAGCGCGCCATGGCCGACGCCCTCGCCCGCCGCAACCTCGACAAGTACCTCGCCGGGGTCACCGACCGCCTCGACGCCCTCGGCGCGGCCCCGGGCGAGGCGGCGGCCCCCGGCGACGCACCCCCCGCCGGCGCCGGCGCCGGCGCCGGGGACTGGCGACGGCTGATCGACGTCGTCGTCGACCAGTACGTCGCCATGCGGCGCACCGTGCCCGGCTTCGCCCTCGTCAGCTTCGCCGGCCCGGCTCCCGGTCCCGCCGTGAACGACCTGGCCAACCACCTGGTCGCCGACCGGCTGCGGGCCCTGCTCATCGCCCCGCTCGGCGCCGCCGGCGTGGCCGTGACCGACGACCGGCGACTGCGGACGGCCTTCGTGGTGGGCGTGGAGGCCGCCGACGCCCTGCTCAAGATGGCCTTCCGCGCCGAGCCGCAGGGCGACGCCGCGCTCATCGCCGAGACGAAGGTACTGCTCCGCGCGTACCTCGCCGGCGTTCTGGAGCCATAGCGCCGCGAGTGCTATCCCGACATGCATACCGGTCGGTATGGTGACCGCACACGAGGAAGCGCCCTTGCCCTGGAGGCCCGATGGCCAGCAGTCGTACCGCCCTGCGTATCTGTCCGCTGTGCGAGGCCACGTGCGGACTGACCCTGACCATCGACGCGGACCGGGTCACCGGCGCCCGCGGCGACCGCGACGACGTCTTCAGCGCGGGCTTCATCTGCCCCAAGGGCGCCTGCTTCGGCGAGGTCGACGGCGACCCCGACCGGCTCACCCGCCCGCTCGTACGCCGCGACGGCGCGCTCACCGAGGCCACCTGGGCCGAGGCGTACGCGACCGTCCACGAGGGCTTCGCCCGCATCCGCGAGACCCACGGCACCGCGGCGACCGGCGTCTACCTGGGCAACCCCAACGTGCACACCATCGCCGGCGGCCTCTACCCGCCGATGGTCATCCGTGCCCTCGGCACCCGTGCGCTGTTCTCCGCCAGCACCCTGGACCAGATGCCCAAGCAGGCCGCGTGCGGCCACCTCTACGGGGACGCGCTCGCCGTCCCCGTGCCCGACCTGGACCGCACCGACCACCTGGTCGTCATCGGCGGCAACCCCCTGGTGTCCAACGGCAGCCTCGCCACGGCCGCCGACTTCCCCGGCAAGCTCAAGGCGCTGCGCCGCCGCGGCGGCAGACTCACCGTCATCGACCCCAAGCGCACCCGCACCGCCGAACGCGCCGACCTCCACCTCGCCCCGCGCCCCGGCACCGACGCCGCGCTGCTCTTCGCCGTCGTCCACGTGCTGTTCGAGGAGGGGCTCACCGGCCTCGGCCACCTCGAAGGCCACGTCACCGGCGTCGACGAGGTCCGCGCACTGGCCCGCGACTTCACCCCCGAGGCGGTCGCCCCGTACTGCGACGTCCCCGCCGAGCGCATCCGCACCCTCGCCCGCGACCTGGCCGCCGCCCCCAGCGCTGCCGTGTACGGACGCCTGGGCAGCACCGCCGTACGCTTCGGCACCCTCGCCAGCTGGCTGATCGACGTCCTCAACATCCTGACCGGCAACCTCGACCGCCCCGGCGGCGCGATGTTCCCGCTGCCGGCCACCGCACGCGCCCCGCGCCCGGCCGGCCCCGGCCGCGGCTTCACCACCGGCCGCTGGCGCAGCCGGGTCTCCGGCCACCCGGAGGTCGCCTCCGAACTGCCCGCCGCCGCACTCGCCGAGGAGATCGACACCCCCGGCGACGGGCAACTTCGCGCCCTGGTCACCATCGCCGGCAACCCCGTGCTGTCCGCCCCCGACGGGGCCCGCCTCGACCGGGCCCTGGCGGGGCTGGACTTCATGGTCAGCGTGGACCCGTACCTCAACGAGACCACCCGCCACGCGGACGTCGTCCTGCCGCCGCCCCCGCCCTCCCGCAGCGCCCACTACGACTTCGCGTTCGGCAACTTCTCCGTGCGCAACAACGCCCGCTACAGCCCGCCCGCGATCCCCCTGGAGGACGGCAGGCCCGGAGAGCCGGAGATCCTCGCCCGGCTCGCCCTGCTCCTCGGCGGCTTCGGCCCGGACGCCGACCCCGCGCTCGTCGACGAGCAGGCCGTCACCCACCGCCTGGCCAAGGAGACCGCCGACCCGCACTCCGCGGTCCACGGCCGCGACCCCGCCGAACTGGCCGCCGCGCTCACCGGAGGCACCGGCTACGAGCGGCGGCTCGACATGATGCTGCGGCTCGGTCCGTACGGCGACGGCTTCGGCGCCGACCCCGGCGGCCTCACCCTGCGCGGGCTCCTCGACCGGCCGCACGGCATCGACCTCGGCCCGCTGCGCCCCCGCGTCCCCGAGGTGCTGCGCACCGCCTCCGGCACGATCGAACTGGCGCCCGCGCCGCTCACCGCCGACGTGCCCCGTCTGCTGGCGGCGGTCACCGGCCGGTCCGCGGACGGGCTGGTCCTCATCGGCCGCCGCCACCTGCGCTCCAACAACAGCTGGATGCACAACGTGCCCGCGCTCACCGGCGGGAGCAACCGCTGCACGCTCCAGGTGCACCCCGAGGACGCCACCCGCCTCGGCCTCACCGACGCGGCGCCCGCCCGCATCAAGGGCGACGGCGGCGAGATCGAGGCCCCGGTCGAGGTCACGGACGCGGTGCGGCCCGGAGTGGTGAGCCTGCCGCACGGCTGGGGCCACGACCGCGCGGGCACCCGGCTGACGGTCGCGTCCCGCGAACCGGGGGCCAACCTCAACCAGTTGCTCGACGGCACCCTGCTCGACCCGCTGTCGGGCACGGCCGTCCTCAACGGATTCCCCGTCCAGGTCGCCCCGGCGTGACCCACCGCACGGGGTGCCGCCCTGGAAACAGAAAACTATCGGCGCTAGTTTGGGCGGGCCACGGCAGGTCCGCCCGGGAGGACAAGGGATGAAGCCGCACGACGGGATGTACATCGACGGCGAATGGCGGCCCGCCGCCGGCACGGAGACGATCGACGTCGTCAACCCCGCCGACGAGCAGGTGTTCGCCACCGTGCCCGCGGGCACCGCCGCCGACGTCGACGCGGCGGTCCGCGCCGCCCGGGCCGCGTTCCCCGGCTGGGCCGCCACGCCGCCCGCCGAACGGGCCGCCCGCATCGCCGCGCTGCGCGACACCCTCGCCGCGCGGCGCGACGAGATCGCCGAGACCGTCACCGCCGAACTGGGCGCGCCGCTGCCGTTCAGCCAGGCGGTCCACGCGGGGCTCCCCATCACGGTCACGGGCTCGTACGCCGAACTCGCCGCCAGCCACCCCTTCGAGGAGCGGATCGGCAACTCCACCGTTCTCCACGAGCCCGTCGGCGTGGTCGGCGCGATCACCCCCTGGAACTACCCGCTCCACCAGATCGTCGCCAAGGTCGCCCCCGCGCTCGCCGCCGGCTGCACGGTCGTCCTCAAGCCCGCCGAGGACACCCCGCTGGTCGCCCAGCTCTTCGCCGAGGCCGTCCACGAAGCGGGCGTGCCCGCCGGGGTGTTCAACCTCGTCACCGGTCTCGGCCCGGTCGCCGGACAGGCCCTGGCCGCCCACGAGGACGTCGACCTGGTCTCCTTCACCGGATCCACCGCCGTCGGCCGGCAGATCGCCGCGACCGCGGGCGCCGCCGTCAAGCGCGTCGCCCTGGAACTCGGCGGCAAGTCCGCCAACGTCATCCTGCCGGGCGCGGACCTCGCCAAGGCCGTCAACGTCGGCGTCGCCAACGTCATGTCCAACAGCGGCCAGACGTGCAGCGCCTGGACCCGGATGCTCGTCCACCGGGACCGGTACGAGGAAGCGGTGGCCCTCGCCGTGACGGCCGCCGCCAAGTACGTGCCGGGTGAGCGCATCGGCCCCGTCGTCAACGCCAGGCAGCACGAGCGCGTCCGCGGCTACATCGCCAAGGGCGTCGAGGAGGGCGCCCGCCTCGTCGCCGGCGGCACCGACGCCCCCCGGGCGCGGGGCTACTGGGTCAGCCCCACCGTCTTCGCCGACGTCA
This sequence comes from Streptomyces sp. NPDC059718, assembly GCF_042733315.1. Lineage (NCBI taxonomy): Bacteria > Bacillati > Actinomycetota > Actinomycetes > Kitasatosporales > Streptomycetaceae > Streptomyces > Streptomyces sp. NPDC059718. The sequence goes on along the minus strand of NZ_JBHWGA010000015.1, from coordinate 87,634 downwards.
CCCCGGCGATGACGATCGCCCAGGAGGAGATCTTCGGCCCCGTCCTGTCGATCCTGGCGTACGAGGACGAGGAGGACGCGCTGCGCATCGCCAACGGCACCGTCTACGGCCTCGCCGGGGCGGTCTGGGCGGCCGACGAGGCGGCGGCCGTCGCCTTCGCCCGGCGCATGGACACCGGCCAGGTCGACATCAACGGCGGCCGCTTCAACCCGCTGGCCCCGTTCGGCGGGTACAAGCAGTCAGGCGTCGGGCGCGAGCTCGGCCCGCACGGCCTCACCGAATACCTCCAGACCAAGTCCCTCCAGTTCTGAGCGCAGGAGAAAACACCGTGGTCCGCGCCGCCGTACTGCCCGCCGTCAACGCGCCCCTGACCCTCGCCGAGATCGACCTGCCCGAACCCGGGCCGGGCCAGGTACGGGTCAGGCTCGCCGCGGCCGGGGTGTGCCACTCCGACCTGTCCCTGTCCAACGGGACGCTGCGGCAGCCCGTGCCCGCCGTCCTCGGGCACGAGGGCGCCGGCACGGTCGTCTCCGTGGGCGAGGGCGTCACGGGCGTGACCCCGGGCGACCGCGTCATCCTCAACTGGGCGCCCTCCTGCGGCGCCTGCCACTACTGCGGGCTCCGCGAGCCCTGGCTCTGCGCCGCCGCGGGCGCGGCGGCGGGCGTGCCCTACGCCAAGCTCGTGGGCGGCGGGGACGAGCTCTACCCGGGGCTCGGGACGGCCGCGTTCGCCGAGGAGACCGTGGTCCCGGCGGCCGCGGTGCTGCCCCTCCCGGACGGGGTGCCGCTCACGGAGGCCGCGCTCCTCGGGTGCGCCGTGCTCACCGGGTACGGGGCGGTCCACCACAGCGCCCAGGTGCGCCCCGGGGAGTCCGTCGCCGTCTTCGGCGTCGGGGGCGTCGGCCTCGCCGTCCTCCAGGCCGCCCGCATCGCGGGGGCGGGCGCCGTCGTGGCCGTCGACGTCTCCCCGGAGAAGGAGGCCCTGGCGCGGGCCGCGGGCGCCACGGAGTTCCTCCTCGCGGGGGAGGACGTCGCGAAGCGCATCCGCGCGCTGACCGGCGGGCACGGGGCGGACGTCGCCATCGAGTGCGTGGGGCGCGGCGAGACGATCCGCGCCGCGTGGTCCTCGACGCGGCGCGGCGGGCGCACGACGGTGGTGGGCATCGGCGGGAAGGGGGACCTGGTCTCCTTCTCCGCGCTGGAGCTCTTCCACTTCGGGCGCACGCTGTCCGGGTGCGTGTACGGGAACAGCGACCCGGCGCGGGACCTGCCCGTCCTGGCCGAGCACGTGCGGGCGGGGCGGCTCGACCTGTCGGCGATGGTCACGGAGCGGATCGGGCTGGAGGGGATTGCGGGGGCGTTCTCGGCGATGCTCGCGGGGAGGGGCGGGCGGGCGCTGGTCGTTTTCTGACCGGTCCGTCGCCGTCTGCGGGTCGTTTGCGCCTGCGGCGGGCGGTATCCCCGCCCGCCCGCCCGATTGCCCGGCGCGGTCAGTGACCGCCTCGCGCGGTCGTTGTGGGGTCGGTGTCGCGCCGGGGCACGCCCCCAGCCTTCGGCCGGGGGGACCCCCACCTCGGCGCTCGCGGCGCTGGTCTACGTCATGCGGCGCCGCGCGCACCGCTCGTCGCCTGCGGGGGCACCCCGCCACACCCCCTCCTGCCGTGTGGGCGGCTGACGGCCGGATGGGGTCAGAGAGCGGTCCGGGGTTGCCGCAGGTGCCCTACTGACCCCCCACCGGCCGTCATGCGCCCACACAACGAGAGGGGGTGTGGCGGGGTGCGCCCGGAAGCGACGAGCGGCGAACGCGGTGCCGAATACTGCAGGGGTAAACCGCGAGCGCTGAGGACGTGCGCCGGCGCGGCACCGACCCCAACCCAACGGTGCGAAGGTCCGTACTGACCGCGCCGGGCAATCGGGAGGGTGGGCGGGGGAGAAACCCCAACCGCAACCACAACGGCGCCGCACCCGCACATGGACGCCCCAACCGTGTCAAGCCACGAAATGCAGGGGCGTGACCGGGAGGGGGCCGGCGCCGCCTACTGGAGGGAGTCCAGATACGCGGGCCGCACAGGCGGCCCCGGCCCGAGGGGAACTCCCATGCCGCACAAGATTTTGACCCGCCGCTTCTTCGCACTCGCCGCCGCCTCCGCCGTCGTGACGGGGGGCGCGCTGCTGCCCACGACCGCGTTCGCCGATGATTCCGGGTCGTACTCGACGCTCCTGTACACCGACGACATGAGCCAGGACGGTTCCGGCGGCTGGATCGGGACCGACGGCTGGGACCCGGGCCGCGGTGACCACGACGGGGACGGCTACGGCGGCGGCGTGGACACCGACGACGACTGGCGCACGCACCCCGTCTGCTTCGCCGCCCCCTGCGAGCTGTGAGGCCTACCGGGTCTCGGGGGCCGGCGCCCGGCCGAGCGCAGCGAACTGCACCGCGAGGCCGTCGACGAGGGCGCGCAGGCCCGTCTCGAAGGCGCCCTCGTCCACCTGCTGCTGCCGTTCCGCGAGCAGGTGGGCCTGCCCGAGGTGCGGGTAGTCCGCCGGGTCGTACGCCGACGGGTCGTCGACGAACCCCCGCGCGAAGGACCCCAGTGCCGAGCCCGCCACGAAGTACCGCATGAGCGCGCCCACGCGGGTGGCGTGGGCCGGGGGCCAGCCGGCGGCGGTCATGCCGCCGAAGACCGCGTCGGCCATGCGCAGGCCCGCCGGACGGCGGCCCGGGCCCTGCGCGAGGAACGGGACGATCTGGGGGTGGGCCGCGAGCGCGGCGCGGTAGGAGCGGGCCCAGGCGAGCAGGGCGTCGCGCCAGTCGCGGCCGTCGTCGAACATGGAGAGGTCGACCTCGCCGACGACCGCGTCGGCGACCGCGTCAAGGATCCCGTCCTTGGTCGTGAAGTGGTTGTAGAGGCTCGGCCCGCTGACGCCGAGCTCCGCCGCGAGACGGCGCGTGGAGACGGCCTGCAGTCCCTCGCCGTCCACGAGCGCGAGAGCCGTGGCGACGATGCGTTCGCGGCTGAGCAGGGGCTTGCGGGGGCGGGCCATGCGGCACATAGTAGAGGCTGCCGCCAGGAAACTAGCAGTGATAATTTAAAGCCGAACCGAGGTGCGCCGTGAATCTTGAGCTGTCCGAGGAGCAGGCCGCGGTCCGCGCGCTGGCCGCCGAGTTCGCCGAGCGCGAGATCGTGCCGCACGCGGCCGCGTGGGACCGGGCGGAGAGCGTGGACCGGGGCATCGTCAAGAAGCTGGGTGCCGTGGGCTTCCTCGGACTGACCATCCCGGAGGAGTACGGCGGCTCGGGCGGCGACCACCTGGCGTACTGCCTGGTCACCGAGGAGCTGGGGCGCGGTGACTCGTCCGTGCGCGGGATCGTCTCCGTCTCGCTCGGGCTCGTGGCGAAGTCCGTCGCGCACTGGGGCACGGAGGAGCAGAAGCGGGCCTGGCTGCCCCGGCTGGCCTCCGGCGAGGCGGTGGGCTGCTTCGGGCTGACCGAGCCCGGCACCGGCTCGGACGCCGGCGGTCTGACCACGCGGGCCCGGCGCGAGGGCGGCGACTACGTGATCAACGGCGCCAAGATGTTCATCACGAACGGCACCTGGGCGGACGTGGTCCTGCTCTTCGCGCGCACCAACGACCTCCCCGGCCACAAGGGCGTCAGCGCCTTCCTCGTGCCCACCGGCACCCCCGGCCTCGCCCGGCACGAGGTGCACGGGAAGCTGGGGCTGCGCGGCCAGGCCACGGCGGAGCTGGTGCTGGAGGACGTGCGCGTGCCTGCCTCGGCGATGCTCGGGCCCGAGGGGAAGGGCTTCTCGGTGGCGATGTCCGCCCTGGCCAAGGGCCGCATGTCGGTCGCCGCCGGGTGCGTGGGCATCGCGCAGGCGGCGCTGGACGCGGCCGTGGGTTACGCCAAGGACCGCGTGCAGTTCGGCAAGCCGATCGCCGCGCACCAGCTGGTGCAGGAGCTGCTCGCGGACATCGCCCTGGACGTGGACGCGGCCCGGCTGCTGACCTGGCGGGTCGCCGACCTCATCGACCGGGGCCGGCCCTTCGCGGCGGAGTCGTCCAAGGCGAAGCTCTTCGCGAGCGAGGCGGCGGTGCGCTGCGCCAACAACGCGCTGCAGGTCTTCGGCGGCTACGGCTACATCGACGAGTACCCCGTGGGCAAGCTGCTGCGGGACGCCCGCGTGATGACCCTCTACGAGGGCACGAGCCAGATCCAGAAGCTGCTGATCGGCCGGGAGCTGACGGGGATCGCGGCCTTCTGACGGGGCCGGCCGGCGCCGACCGACCGCTCGGCATCTAAGCGCTTGCTCAGCGTCCATGTAGGGTGTCCGCCATGGACGTGGAGGCGGAGCAGTCGGAGCGGACCGAGGCGTGGACCGGCATCACCCCTGATGCCGCCAGGCGGCTGGTGATCGCCGCGGTCGAGGCGTTCGCGGAGCGCGGCTACCACGCGACGACCACGCGCGACATCGCGGGCCGGGCCGGCATGAGCCCCGCGGCGCTCTACATCCACTACAAGACCAAGGAAGAGCTGCTCTACCAGATCAGCGTGGTCGGGCACCGGCTCTCCCTCGGGCTGCTCCAGGACGCCGCGAACGGCGGGGGCGGCCCCGCCGAACGGCTGGCCACGGCCGTGCGCTCCTTCGTCCGCTGGCACGCGGAGCACCACACCACGGGCCGTGTCGTGCAGTACGAGCTCGGCGCGCTCGGCCCCGAGCACTACACCGAGGTGGTGGAACTGCGCCGGGAGAGCGAGGCCGCGGTCCGCTCGGTCATCCACGACGGCGTGCAGGCCGGGGACTTCGACGTGCCGGACGTCTCCGGGACCACCGTCGCGCTGCTGTCGCTCTGCATCGACGTGGCCCGCTGGTTCAACCCCGGCGGGCGCCGGACGCCGGACGGGATCGGCGCGCTGTACGCCGATCTCGCCCTGCGCATGGTCGGGTACGCGCCCCGTCAGAGGTAGAAGCGGACGACCGTCTCGGCCACGCACACTGGCTTGTCGCCGCCCTCCCGCTCCACGGTGATCGCCACGACGAGCTGGGCGCCGCCGGGCACCTCGCTCACCTCGGCGATCCGGCCGCCGGCCCGCAGCCGTGAGCCGACCGGCACGGGGGAGGGGAAACGGACCTTGTTCACGCCGTAGTTGACGCCCATCTTCACGCCCTCGACCCGCAGCAGCTCCGGGGTGAGGGACGGGATCAGCGACAGGGTCAGGTAGCCGTGCGCGATGGTGGTGCCGAAGGGGCCCTCGGCCGCCTTCTGCGGATCCACGTGGATCCACTGGTGGTCCCCGGTGGCGTCGGCGAACAGGTCGATCCGCTTCTGGTCGACCTCCAGCCAGCCGGTCGTCCCGAGGTCCTCCCCGATGGCGTCCTTCAGTTCGCCGACCGAGGTGAAGATCCTGGGCTGTCCCATGTCATGCCTCCCGTACTGTCCAAGCGCTTGCTCAGCATGGTCTCCGCGGAGGATCCGTGTCAACGCCCCGCACCCGGCGCGTACCGAGGGCCGTTCATCCGGTTTGTGACTATCTTTCATCTCCGTATGCCCCTGTTCGCGCCGGTGGAGGAGACGGAAGTGGCCGAGGCCCCCACGGAGACCAGCCCGTCCGACTGGCGCACGGTGGAGGTCCGGAGCGGCGGCGGCACCCCCTCCCCGGCGGCCGTCCGCACCGTCGTGCTGCGCCCCGCGACCTGGCCCCAGACCTGGCTCGCCCTCGCCGCCTACTGGCTCGCCAGCCGGGTGGTCATGCTGGCCCTGCTGCGCAGCGGGCAGGGCGACATCGCCCGCGAGGTGCACTTCCTCTACCGCCACTGGAGCGAGGGCTTCGCGCACGGGACCTTCCCCGTGGGCGACGTGACCTGGCAGTACCCGCCCGGCGCCGCGCTGGTGATGCTCGCCCCGGCGCTGCTGCCCGGGCTCAGCTACTTCCAGGGCTTCGTCCTGCTGTCGCTCGCCGCCGACGCCGTCGTCCTGCTCCTCCTGCTGCGGGCCGGGACCGGCCGGCCAGGACGCAGCACGGCCGGTGCGTGGCTGTGGGCGCTCGCCCTGCCGCTGCTGATGCAGCTGCCCTACGCCCGGTACGACCTGATGGTCACCGTCGTCGCCGTCGGCGCGCTGCTCGCGCTGCCCGCGCGGCCGCGGCTCGGCGGCGCGCTCGCCGGGCTCGCCGCCCTGATCAAGCTCTGGCCCGTGCTGACCGTGCTCGGCACCCCGCGCGGCCGGACCACCCGGCAGGCCTGGACGGCGCTCGCGCTGTCCGCGGGCGGGCTGCTGCTGGTGCTGTGCACCGCGTTCCGCGGCGCCCTCGGCTTCCTGTCCGCGCAGCACCACCGCGGGGTCGAGATCGAGTCCCTCGGCGGCACCTTCCTGCACGTCGCCGAGATGTTCGGCTGGCCGGGGCGCGTGGTCGCGCACTACGGGTCGCTGGAGTTCACCGGCCCGTACGTCGCCGAGATCACCACCGCCTCCCTGCTGCTCACCGGGACCGCCCTGGTGTGGCTGCTGATGTGGCGCGTGAGGGCGGCCCGTTGGACCCCGGCCACGCCGTACGACGCGGCGCTGACCGCCGTGCTCCTGTTCACCGTCACCAGCCGGGTCATCAGCCCCCAGTACCTGGTCTGGCTGATCGGCCTCGGCGCGGTCTGCCTCACCATGCGGCAGACCACCCAGCGGCCGGTCGCCGCGCTGGTGCTGCTCGCCACCGCCGTCACCACGGTCGACTACCCGCTGTTCTTCGCGGACGTCACCGCCGCCACCTGGCAGGGCGCCGCCATCGTCGCCGTCCGCAACGCGCTGCTGGTCGCCGCCGCGCTCGTCTCCTGCGTCCGGCTGTGGCGCACGAGCGTTCCGCACCGCAAGCGGCTCGCCGAGCTCCCGTAGAGTCGGGACGTGGCGAGGATCCCGGGCGAGCACCGCGAACTGACCGTCGGCCAGCTGAGCGGTCGCAGCGGGGCCGCCGTCTCCGCGCTGCACTACTACGAGGCCCAGGGCCTGATCCGCAGCCGCCGCACAGCCGGCAACCAGCGCCGGTACACCCGCGACACCCTGCGCCGCGTCGCCTTCATCCGGGCCTCCCAGCGGGTCGGCATGCCGCTCGCCGCGATCCGCGAGGCGCTGGACGGCCTGCCCGAGGGCCGCACCCCGGACCGGGCCGACTGGGCCCGGCTCTCCGCGGGCTGGCGGGCCGAACTCGACGCCCGCATCGACCGGCTCACCGCGCTCCGCGACAGCCTCGACGACTGCATCGGCTGCGGCTGCCTCTCCCTGGACCGCTGCGCCCTGTCCAACCCCGGCGACACGCTCGGCGACCAGGGGCCGGGCGCGTGGCGGCTGCTCGGTACGGAGCCGCCGCGCCCCGCCCCCGCTACCAGATCGGGGGCCTGCGGCCGGCCCACGGACGGGCCGCCTCCAGCTGCGCCGACAGCGAGATGAGCGTCGCCTCGTCCCCGTAACGGCCGCCGAACATCACCCCGATCGGCAGCCCCTCCTCCGTCCAGTGCAGCGGCACGTTGACGGCCGGCTGGCCGGTGGCGTTGAAGATCGGGGTGAACGGCGTGTAGGCGGCCAGCCCCGCGAACTCCGCGGCCGGGTCGTCGTCGTCCCGCAGGCCCGCGCTCCCGACGAACGCCGGGGGCTGCGCCAGCGTCGGGGTCAGCACCAGGTCGTACGAGGACAGCAGCGCGTCAGCGATCAGCTGCCCCAGCGCCCGGAACGCGTACAGCGACCCCGCGAAGTCCGGGCCGCTCACCTTGCCGCCCTCGGCACGCAGGTGCCGCGTGAGCGGCATCAGCAGCTCCTCCTGCTCCGGCGCCACCGGGTAGACGGTGGCCATCACGCCCCACACCCGGGTGAACGCGTGCAGGAGCGCGTCGTCGACGGGCAGCTCGATCTCGTCCACCTGGTGGCCGAGCCCGCGCAGCAGCTCCGCGGTCCCCTCGTACGCGGCACGGCAGTCCGGGTGCAGTTCGACCCCGGGCACGGGGGGCTGCGGCAGTCCCACCACGCGCAGCGTTCCCGGCTCACGTGTGACGTACGAGGAGAAGGACTCACCGGGCGGCAACGACGGCGCGCCGTACGGGTCGCCCGGCATCGGGCCCGCCAGGACGTCGAGCAGGGCCGCCGCGTCCGCGACCGTACGGGCTATCGGGCCGCTGCCGCTCAGACCGCTCACGTCGTGCTGCACCGGGCCCGCGCTCACCCTTCCGCGGCTGGGCTTGATGCCGAACAGGCCGCAGACGGAGGAGGGGATGCGGATCGAGCCGCCGCCGTCGCTGCCCTGCGCGACCGGCGCCAGCCCCGCGGCGACCGCGGCCGCCGCGCCGCCGCTGGAGCCGCCGGCGGACCGCTCCAGGTCCCACGGGGTGCGGGCGGGCGGGGCGAGCCGGTTCTCCGTGTAGCAGGGCAGCCCGAACTCCGGGGTGTTGGTCTTGCCCAGCAGGACCGTCCCGGCCGCGCGCAGCTTGGCGGCGACGTGGTCGTCGACGTCCGGCACGTGGTCGGCGTACGCCTGTGAGCCGAGGGTGCAGCGCACGCCGGCCACGAAGTTGAGGTCCTTGACCGGGACCGGGACGCCGTGCAGCGGCGACAGGTGCCGCCGACGGTCCTCGCGGCGGGCCGCGAGCGCCTCCGACTCGGCGTCGGCGGCCTGCTTGCGGGCGATCTCCGGGGTCACGGTGATGAACGCCCCGAGGGTGTCGTTGTGCCGCTCGACGCGGTCCAGATAGTGCTCGGCGAGTTCCGTCGGGGAGACCTCCCCGGCCTTGATCGCCTTCCCCTGCTCCAGCGCCGTCAGATCGTGCAGCTCCGCCATGTGCCGGTCCCGTCCCGTCGCGCGAGGGTGTGCGTTGCCTGGGGTGGCATCGTCGCACCACGGCGGCGGGGTGTCAGTACCGCGGGGTGCGGTGCGCTCTGTGGGGCCCGGTTGTCGTGTGCGGCTTGTTTGCGCCTGCGGCGGGCGGTTTCCCCGCCTCCCGCCCGATTGCCCGGCGCGGTCAGTGCGGGTCTCGCACCGTGTGCCTGGGTCGGGGCCGCGCCGGCGCACGTCCTCAGCGCTCGCGGTTTATCCCTACATCGTTCGGCGCCGGGTCCGCCGCTCGTCGCTTCCGGGCGCACCCCGCCACACCCCCTCCCGTTGTGTGGGCGCATGACGGCCGGTGGGGGGTGAGTGGGGCACTTGCGGCGACCCCGGACCGCTCTCCGACCCCGTCCGGCCGTCAGCCGCCTATACGACTGGAGGGGGTGTGGCGGGGTGCCCCCATGGGGGTCCCCCCGGCCGAAGGCTGGGGGAGACGAGCGGTGCGTGCGGTGCCGAATGATGTGGAGCAGCGCCGCGAGCGCCGAGGTGGGGGTCCCCCCGGCCGAAGGCTGGGGGCGTACCCCGGCGCGGCACCGACCCACAACGAACGCGCGAGGCGGTCACTGACCGCGCCGGGCAATCGGGCGGGCGGCGGGGGATGCCCGCCGCAGGCGCAAACAACCTGCGCACAACAACCGGGCCCAACAGAACGCACCCCGGGCCGCAACCGGGGCGCGCCGCAGGCTCACCCCGTGGGGGCGAGCGCACCGCGCGCCTCCGCGAGCGCGGCCTCGCAGAGGACCGGGACCGGGACCACGATCCCGCACCGCCCGCACACGGGCCCCGCCCCGGGGTAGTGGTTGAGCCCGCTCCGCCACCGCAGGTGCGACTCGCCGCAGACCGGGCACCCCGTACCGGGCCCCGCGTCGATCGCCGCGATGATGCGCCGCAGTACGTCGGCCAGCCGGTCGTCGGGGTGGACGCGGGGGTCCTCGCACCAGGCGACCCCGTTGCCGCCCCAGGTGCGCCGGTGCCAGTCGTCGAGCGCGCCGGGCTGCCGGATGCCGTAGAACTTCTCCTCCTTGCGGCGGGCCGCGAACTCCCCCTCGTAGGTGAGCCAGACCGCCCGCGCCTCCTCCAGTTCCGCGAGGGCCGTGACGAGCCGGACCGGGTCCGGCTCGCGGTCGTCGGGCGCGATCCCCGCACCGGCGCACAGGTGGTCCCAGGTCGCGCGGTGCCCGTACGGCGCGAAGCGCTCGAGGCACCTGCGCAGGTAGGTGCGGCGCTGGGTGGGGGAGCGCCGGGGATCGCGCACCTGTCTGGCGAGGCTCCGGAATCCGGCCATGGTGTGTGCCACCTCCGTCGTCGGTGTCGCATCGCTGTCGAATGGACGTAACGGACGGCGTTCCGGATCCATCCCCGCGGCGGCGAGTTCCAGCCGGGATGGCGTAGCTGAAACGTGACGCATGTTCACCTTACTGGGGGGTCATATTTCGAAGTAACCTGCGTCACACCGCGCTTCGTGAGGAGTGGTCATGCGAGCCAGATTTGGCAGGTTCAGGACAAAAATCAGAACGACCGCCGCGGCGGCGGTCCTCGCCCTGGGCGCGAGCCTCGTCGCGCCGCTGCCCATGGCGGCGCAGGCCGCCCCCGTCACCGACTACTGCCAGGGGCGGTGCTCGGACATCCTGCCGCCGGGTGAGAACGGCAACGCCACCCTCGCCCAGATCCTGCTCAACCAGATCTTCGGCACCCAGCCGGAGCACGCGGAGGACCAGCTCGGGCCGTACGCGAACCTGGCCGGCGGGTACCAGAACCTCACCGACGCCACGATCAACAACTTCTTCAACGACGCCTCCTTCGGTGTCCCGTCCGGGCAGGTCGCCTCGACGACCTCGCCCCGCAGCGACGTGACGATCACCCGGGACAAGAAAACCGGGGTGCCGCACATCTCCGGCACGACCCGGTACGGGACCGAGTTCGGGGCCGGGTACGCCGCGGCGCAGGACCGGCTCTGGCTGATGGACCTGTTCCGGCACGTGGGACGCGGCCAGTTGACCTCCTTCGCCGGCGGCGCCCCCGCGAACCAGGGGCTGGAGCAGGAGTTCTGGCGCGCCGCGCCGTACACCGAGGAGGACCTGCAGGCCCAGATCGACTGGATCGCCACGCAGAACGGGGAGCGCGGCCGGCAGGCGCTGGCCGACGTCAACGCCTACGTCGACGGGATCAACGCCTACATCGCGGCCTCCGACAGCGGCCGCTACTTCCCCGGTGAGTACGTGCTGACCGGCCACAAGGACGCCATCACCAACGCCGGCACCATCGAGCGGTTCAAGTCCACCGACCTGATCGCCCTGGCGTCCGTGATCGGCGCGCTGTTCGGCACCGGAGGCGGTGGCGAGGTGACCAACGCCCTGTCCCTGCTGGCCGCCCAGCAGAAGTACGGGGTCACCGAGGGCACCAGGGTCTGGGAGTCCTTCCGCGAGCGCAACGACCCCGAGGCGGCCCTGACCGTGCACGACGGCCGGAGCTTCCCGTACGCCGTCCGGCCGGAGGACCCGCAGGGGAGGGCGCTGCCCGACACCGGGAGCGTGACGGTGGAGCCGCTGGTCTACGACCGCACCGGCAGCGCGGGCACCGCGAAGGCGTCCGCGGCCTCGAAGAGCGCCACGACCACGGCCCTGTCCGCGAACACCCGGGGCATGTCCAACGCGCTGCTGGTCAGCGGCGCGCACACCGCCAGCGGTCACCCGATCGCCGTCTTCGGCCCGCAGACCGGCTACTTCGCGCCGCAGCTGCTGATGCTCCAGGAGATCCAGGGCCCCGGCATCAGCGCCCGCGGCGCCTCCTTCGCGGGGCTGAGCATGTACGTGGAGCTGGGCCGTGGCCAGGACTACGCGTGGAGCGCGACCACCTCGGCCCAGGACATCACCGACACCTACACGGTGGAGCTCTGCCAGGACGACGTCCACTACCTCTACCGCGGGACCTGCACGGCCATGGAGAAGCTGGAGCGCAGCAACTCCTGGAAGCCCACGACCGCCGACGGCACCGCGGCAGGTTCCTACCGGATGCAGATCTACCGCACCGAGTACGGCCCGGTGACGCACCGCGCCACGATCGGCGGCAAGAAGGTCGCCTACGTGTCGCTGCGCAGCTCCTACATGCACGAGGCCGACTCGGTCGTCGGCTTCCAGATGCTCAACGACCCGGCCGCCGTCACCGACGCGGCCTCCTTCCAGCAGGCCGTCCAGCACATCAACTACACCTTCAACTGGTTCTACGCCGACTCCCGGCAGGCGGCCTACTTCAACAGCGGTGCCAACCCGGTGCGGGCCGCGGACGTCGACCCGACCTTCCCGGTCCGGGCCGAGCCCGCCTACGAATGGCGCGGTTTCGACCCCGCCCACAACACCGCCGACTACACGCCCGCCTCGGAGCACCCGCAGTCCGTCGGCCAGGACTACTACGTGTCCTGGAACAACCGGCAGGCCAAGGACTACGACGCGGCCGGGTTCGGCAACGGCTCGGTGCACCGCGGCAACCTCCTGGACGACCGGGTGAAGAAACTGGTCGCAGCGGGCGGAGTCACCCGGGCCCAGCTGACCAGGGCGATGGCCGACGCGGCCCTGACCGACCTGCGCGGCGAGGACGTGCTGCCCGACCTGCTCAAGGTGCTGCGCAGCGGCACGGTCTCCGACCCCGCGGTGTCCGCGGCCGTCACCAAGCTCTCCGACTGGGTGGCCGCCGGCGCCAAGCGCCGGGAGACCTCGCCGGGTTCGCACGCCTACGCCAACGCCGACGCGGTGCGGATCATGGACGCGTGGTGGCCGCTGCTGGTCCAGGCCGAGTTCGAACCGGGCCTGGGCAGCGAGCTGTACGCGGCGCTGACCGCCAACCTCACCGTCGACGAGGCGCCCTCGGCCGGGCACGGCCCGACCGGGTCGCACGCCGGCAGCTCCTACCAGTACGGCTGGTGGTCCTATGTCGACAAGGACATACGGACGGTGCTCGGCGAACCCGTGCAGGGCGGCCTGGCGCGCACGTACTGCGGCGGCGGCGACCTCGCGGCCTGCCGGGACGTGCTGACCGGCACCCTCAAGCAGGCCGCCGCCAGGACCGCCGCCCAGGTGTACCCGGGTGACGAGAACTGCTCGGCCGGCGACCAGTGGTGCGCCGACACGGTCATCCACCGCACCCTCGGCGGCATCAAGCACGGCAAGATCAGCTGGCAGAACCGCCCGACCTACCAGCAGGTCGTGGAGTTCCCCGCCCACCGCTGACCCGTCGTGCACGGCCCGCGCGGGCCGGCGCCCGGCCCACGGCCTCAGGCCAGGAGCCGGCCCGCGCGCAACACGATCCGCGCCAGCTCGGGGTGGCAGATGTCGCTGTGCGCCCCTGAGGGCGGACCCCCCTGGCGCACCACGGCCGAGGCGTCCACGCTCACGCACCCGGCCCGGGGGAACGCCCCGCGCAGCGCCTCGGCCAGCGGCACGTCCATGGTGCCGTCGACCGCCTTGATGCCGTCGTGGCCCGTCGCGCCCCAGCGGTCGCCGAGGTCGGGCCCGAACCCCCGGTCGTCACCCGCCAGCCGGGAGGCGATCGGGTACATCGTGCCGAGCGCCGTGTCGTGCCGGGAGTAGCAGGACACCACCGGGCCCGACACCTTGAGCCGGGCGGTGCTTAACGCGCCGCCGTGCGCCCCGTCGTGGGGGAGCCGGGACGCGAACGCGTAGTGCGAGAAGGCGCCCTGGAGCAGGGTCACCGACTTCACGGCGCGCACCCCGTCGGGCAGTCCGCGCAGCGCGTAGGAGACCAGCCGGCCGCCGAAGCTGTGGCCGACCAGGTGGACGGAGAGCGAGGGGTGCGCCCGCGCGAGCCGGCCCAGGAGGGGGCCGAGTCCCCGCTCGCCCACCGTCCCGGCCCGCCGCTTCATCGCGTAGTACGTCGCCTGGCGCAGCATCTCCTTGGCGCCGTTCCACAGCCGCGTCCAGCCGCCGCCCGCCAGCGGCAGCCCGGTGCCGCCCTCCAGGGCCGCCGCGTACTCCTCGCAGGCGGCCACGGGGTCGCCGCACAGGACGGCCGGTTCGGCCCCCGGCGCCGCGTCGGAGGTGTCGTCCGCGCACAGCCCCGCCACGGCCTGCGGCGGCACCCCGGTCAGCCGCCGCACCAGGGCGGCGAACTCCGCGAACGGCTCCTCGCCGTCGGGGCGCTCCTCCAGCAGTTCGGCGATCCGGCGGATCTCGTCCTCGTGGCCGGGGAAGACCGCCACGAGCGCGTCACGGGTGGCCGCGTCGAGCGCCGGCTCGGGCCGCCGCGGCTCCGGGCCGGGCAGGAGGGCGTCGTAGTCGGGGATCGGCTCGTCGGAGAAGCGCATGGAGGGCCACAGCACGCCCACGTAGCCGACGGCCGTGCCGGGCCGGGCGCGGCCGGCGAGCAGTCCGGGGACGGGGGCGAGGAAACGGTCGTAGAGGCTGGTCGCGCCGGAGCGGTCGCTGTTCCAGCCGTGCGAGAAGACCAGGAGGTCGGTGACGCCCTTCGCGCCGACGCCCGCGGTGAGCCGGTCGCGCTGCGCCCGGTCGGGATCGCCGTCCGCGTCGAAGGTCATCTCCCAGTACGGCTCGACACTCATTTCCGGCATGACCGCCCCCCTGGCTCGCCCGGACCGATGCGGTCGCATCATCCCAATCCGGCGAGGATGCGGCCATACACCGCGCGGGGGGAATTCCGGCACCTGTGCGGCGCGCCCTTCCCAAGGTGTGACCGACCGCTTAGTATGCCGACCGGAGCCGTTCCGAGTCGAAGGAGACGCGATGGAAGCGCTGCGCGATGCCCGGGTGGTGGTCACCGGTGCCGGAGGCGGGATCGGGGCGGCGCTGGCCCGGAGATTCGCGGCGCAGGGCGCGCGCGTCGTCGTCAACGACCTGAACGAGGGCGCCGCCAAGACCGTCGCGGACGAGATCGGCGGCATCTGCGTCCCCGGCGACGCCTCGGCGGTCGTCGAGCCGGCCCGCGCGGCGCTCGGCGGCGGCATCGACGTGTTCTGCGCCAACGCCGGCATCGGCGCCATGGCCGGGGCCGAGGCCGACGACGCCGTCTGGGAACGGGTCTGGGACGTCAACGTCATGGCGCACGTGCGCGCCGCCCGCGCGCTGCTCCCGGAATGGCTGGAGCGCGGCGAGGGCCGCTTCATCGCCACCGTCTCCGCCGCCGGGCTGCTGACGATGGTCGGCGACGCCCCCTACTCGGTCACCAAGCACGGCGCCCTCGCCTTCGCCGAGTGGCTCGCCGTCACCTACCGCCACCGGGGCGTGCGCGTCCACGCCGTCTGCCCGCAGGGCGTGCGCACCGACATGCTGCGCGCGGCGGGGCACGCCGGCGACCTCGTGCTCGCCCCCACCGCCATCGAGCCGGAGGACGTCGCCGAGGCCGTGTTCCAGGGCATCGCCGACGAGCGCTTCCTGATCCTGCCGCACCCCGAGGCGGGCGCCTACTACACCGCCCGCGCCGGGGACACCGACCGCTGGATCGACGGCATGAACCGGATGCAGCGGAAGCTGGAGGAGGGGCGCGACGCGTGAGCCCGTACGACGGCAAGCCCTGGCTGCGGCACTTCGCCGAGGAACTGCACACCCTCCCCGACCCGCCGGTCACCCTGCTGCACGCGTTCCGCGAGGTCGTCGCCCGCGTCCCCGGCCGCACCGCGCTCGCGTACTTCGACGGCCGGCTGACCTACCGCGCGCTCGACGAGCTGTCCGACGGGCTCGCCCGCCACCTGGCCGCCCGCGGCTTCGCGCGCGGCGACCGGCTGGCGGTCGTCCTGCAGAACGTGCCGCAGTTCGCGGTCGCCCTGCTCGGCGCCTGGAAGGCCGGCGGTACGGTCGTGCCCGTCAACCCCATGTACAAGGAGCGCGAACTCGCCCACGTACTGGAGGACGCCGGGGTGACCGCCCTGGTCTGCTCCGACCGTGCCTGGGACACGCACATCCGCCGGACCGCGGCCGGTTCACCGGTGCGGATCCCGCTGACGACCAGTGAACTCGACCTGCAGACCCGGAACGACGCGCGCGTCCTGCCGGAGCGGCGCACACCGGCGGACGACGCGGAGGACCTGCTCGCCGCCGCCCACGCGGGCACCGCAGTCCCGGCGCTGCCCGACCCCGGCCTGACCGCCGGCGACATCGCGCTGATCAGCTACACCTCGGGCACCAGCGGCGTCCCCAAGGGCGCGATGAACACCCACGGCAACATCAGCTACAACGCCGACCGGCAGCGCGCGCACAGCGTCCTGCCCGACGGCGCCACGCTCTTCGCGCTCGCCCCGCTGTTCCACATCACCGGCATGGTCTGCCAGCTGGCCGCCGGCCTCGCCGCGGGCTCCACCGTGGCGCTGGCCCACCGCTTCGAGCCGGGCGTCGTCCTCGACGCGTTGCGCGAGCACCGTCCGGCGTACATGGTCGGCCCCTCCACCGCCTACATGGCGCTCATGGCCCGGCCCGACGCCACCGCCGAGGACTTCTCCTCCTTCCACCTGCTCTATTCCGGCGGTGCCCCTGTGCCGCCCGCGCTGGTCACCGCCTTCCGCGACCGCTTCGGCCACTACCTGCGCAACGGATACGGCCTCACCGAGTGCACCGCGCCCTGCGCCAGCGTCCCGGCCGGTCTGGAGGCCCCGGTCGACCCGGTCTCCGGGACGCTCTCGGTCGGCGTCCCCGGCCCCGGCACGCTGGTGCGCATCGTGGACGACAAGGGCGCCGACGTGCCCTTCGGCGAGCACGGCGAGATCGCCGTCCGCGGGCCCATGGTCGTGCCCGGCTACTGGAACCGGCCCGAGGCCTCGCGGGAGGCCCTGCCCGGCGGCGAGCTGCGCACCGGCGACATCGGCTTCATGGACGAGGAGGGCTGGCTCTACGTCGTCGACCGCAAGAAGGACATGATCAACGCGTCCGGCTTCAAGGTGTGGCCGCGCGAGGTCGAGGACGTCCTGTACACGCACCCCGCCGTGCGCGAGGCGGCCGTGGTCGGGGTCCCCGACGCCTACCGGGGCGAGTCGGTGAAGGCCTTCGTCAGCCTCCGGCCGGGGGCCGCGGCGGACCCGGCCGAGCTGATCGGGTACTGCAGGGAGCACCTCGCGGCGTACAAGTACCCCCGCGAGATCGAGGTCCTGCCCGAGCTGCCCAAGACGTCGAGCGGCAAGATCCTCCGCAGGGAGCTGCGCGCACGGCGGGATTGAGTCACATACCGGTCGGTATGCTGTCCGGGCGCACCGGTACGGAGAGAGGGCAGGCCATGGCACGGAGCACCACCCCACCCAAGGCGACCACGACCGCGGTCCCCCAGCGGCTGCTCGCCGAGGCCACCCGCCTCTTCGCCGAGCGCGGATACGACCGGACGTCGGTGCAGGAGATCGTCGAGGCGGCCGGCGTCACCAAGGGCGCGCTCTACCACTACTTCGGCAGCAAGGACGACCTCCTGCACGAGATCTACGGGCGCGTACTGCGGCTGCAGATGCAGCGCCTGGAGGCGATCGCCGGCAAGGAGACGGCGCCGGTGGCGGAACGCCTGGTCGAGGCCGCCGCCGACGTCGTCGTCACCAGCATCGGCAACCTCGACGACACCAAGATCTTCTTCCGGTCGATGCACCAGCTCAGCCCGGAGAAGCAGAAGGCGGTGCGGGCCGACCGTCGCCGCTACCACGAGAAGTTCCGCGCACTGGTCGAGGAGGGGCAGCGCGAGGGCGTGTTCCGGCAGGAGGTCCGGCCGGATCTCGTCGTCGACTTCTTCTTCGGCGCCGTGCACCACCTCGGCACCTGGTACCGGGAGGACGGGCCGCTCTCCGCCGACCAGGTCGCCGCCGACTTCGCAGACATGCTGCTGCACTCCGTGCGGCAGCCCTGAACCGAACCGGGAGCAGACCGCATGAAGGCATGGCGAGTGCACGAGAACGGGGAGCCGCGCGCGGCGATGCGCCTGGACGAGGTCCCCGACCCGCAGCCGGGCCCCGGTGAACTGCTCCTGAAGGTCCGCGCGGCCAACGTCAACTTCCCCGACGCGCTGCTCTGCCGCGGGCACTACCAGGTGCGACCGCCGCTGCCGTTCACCCCGGGTGTCGAGTTCTGCGGTGAGGTCGTCGCGGTCGGCCACGGGGTCACCGGGCATGTCGCGGGCGACCGGGTCATCGGCCCGGCGGCGCTGCCCGGCGGTGCCTTCGCCGAACTCGCCCTCGCCCCCGCCGCGAGCGTGCTGCCCGCGCCCCCCGCGCTGGACGACGCCGAGGCCGCCGCCCTCCACATCGGCTACCAGACCGGCTGGTTCGGGCTGCACCGGCGGGCGGGGCTCCGGGCCGGCGAGACCCTGCTCGTGCACGCCGCGGCGGGCGGTGTCGGCAGCGCCGCCGTCCAGCTCGGCAAGGCGGCGGGCGCCACGGTGATCGGCGTGGTCGGCGGGCCCGAGAAGGCCAAGGCCGCCCGCGAACTGGGCGCCGACGTCGTGGTGGACCGGACCAGCGAGGACTTCGTGGCCGTCGTCAAGGAGGCCACCGGCGGACGCGGCGCCGACGTCGTGTACGACCCGGTGGGCGGCGAGGCCTACACCCGGTCCACCAAGTGCATCGCCTTCGAGGGCCGCATCCTGGTCGTGGGCTTCACCAGCGGCACGATCCCCAGCCCCGGCCTGAACCACGCCCTGGTCAAGAACTACTCCATCGTCGGCCTGCACTGGGGCCTGTACAACACCCACGACCCCGCCGCCGTGCGCGGCTGCCACGAGGAGCTCACCCGTCTCGCCGCCGAGGGCGCGATCAAGCCCCTCGTCAGCGAGCGCGTCGCCCTGGAGGGCGCCGCCGACGCCGTCCAGCGGGTCGCCGACGGCACGACGACCGGCCGCGTGGTGGTCCTGCCCGGCTGATCGCGCACCGCGCGGAGCTGGAGCGCGCCGGGCAAGCCCCGGCCCGGATGGCCGCGGTGGAGGGCCGGCGACTCCACCGCGCTGCCACCGGCGTCCGGATCCGGGTCCGCAGGCCCCTCGCCCGCGGACCCGCCCCCGCGGACCCGCCCCCGCGGAGCGCCGTGGCCGGGTGCCGCCGCGGCAGCCGTGCTGCCGCTCGCCGAAGCGGTCACCGAGGGGCGCGCCCAGGGGTTCGGCACGCGACATCCCGTGCATACGGCCGATCCCGCTCTCCCCGTCATGCGTGCGGCGCCGGCGACTGGCGGGCCAGCCATCGGGAGCGGGTCCGCGCCTCCCCGGTCACACGACGCGCGTCGGCGCGTGGACGGACCGAGAGGGGGGATCAGCCCCGAGGGTGCGCCGCCCGCGCGCCGGGAGGCGGCCGCGACGCCGGTTGCGCGGAATCCGCACCGCGCGGGCAACCGATGCCGGGCACCGCGAAGGGACCACCTTGGCGACGCCCGCTGACCGGAGGCGCCCCGCCCGCGTACCGGCCGCGTACGGGGGCGGCTCCCCCGGGGGCAGGAGCCCGGGGGAGCCGCCGTCGTCCGTGCCGCGTCAGGCGTTCTCGGCGTACCGCCTCAGTTCACGGCGCGCCAGGGAGCGCTTGTGGACCTCGTCGGGGCCGTCGGCCAGCCGCAGGGTGCGGGCGGCCGCGTACAGCTCCGCCAGCGGGAAGTCCTGGCTGACGCCGCCCGCGCCGTGCAGCTGGATGGCGCGGTCGAGGATCAGCCCGACCTTCTGCGGGGTGGCGATCTTGATGGCCTGGATCTCGGTGTGGGCACCCCGGTTGCCGACGGTGTCCATCAGCCAGGCGGTCTTGAGCACCAGCAGCCGCAACTGCTCGATCTCCACCCGGGCCTCGGCGATCCACTCCTGGACGACCCCCTGCGCCGCCAGCGGCCTGCCGAAGGCGACACGCCCCGTGGCACGCCGGCACATCAGCTCCACCGCCCGCTCGGCCATGCCGATCAGCCGCATGCAGTGGTGGATGCGGCCCGGGCCCAGCCGCGCCTGGGCGATGGCGAAGCCGCCGCCCTCCTCGCCGATCAGGTTCTCCGCGGGGACGCGCACGTCGTGGAAGACGACCTCCGCGTGGCCGCCGTGGTCGCCGTCGTCGTAGCCGAACACCCGCATGCCGCGGCGCACTTCGAGGCCGGGGGTGTCGCGCGGCACCAGGACCATGCTCTGCTGGCGGTGCCGGTCCGCGGCCGGGTCGGTCTTGCCCATGACGATGAAGATCTGGCACCGCGGGTTCATCGCGCCGGAGATGTACCACTTGCGGCCGTTGATGACGTACTCGTCACCGACCCGCTCGATCCGCGTCTCGATGTTGGTCGCGTCGGAGGAGGCGACGCCGGGCTCGGTCATCGCGAAGGCCGAGCGGATCTCGCCCGCGAGCAGCGGCTCCAGCCAGGCCTTGCGCTGCTCCTCGCTGCCGAACTCGCTGAGCACCTCCATGTTGCCGGTGTCCGGCGCGGCGCAGTTGAGGGCCGGCGGGGCGAGGTGCGGGCTGCGGCCGGTGATCTCGGCCAGCGGCGCGTACTGGAGGTTGGTGAGGCCGGCGCCGCGCTCGCCGGGGAGGAAGAGGTTCCACAGCCCTCGCTCGCGCGCCGCGGCCTTCAGCTCCTCCACGACCGGCGGCGCCGACCACACGGCCTCGCCCTCGGCCTCCTCGCGCTGCCGGTGGAAGACCGGTTCCGCCGGGTACACGTGCTCGTCCATGAACGCGAGCAGCCGCTCGCGCAGTTCCCCGGTCCTGGCGTCGTACGCGAAATCCATGGCTCAGCCTTCCTGAAGCGTCCGCAGGCCGTTGTCGATGAAGGCCGGGACCAGGGCGCCGATCCGGTCGAAGCCGGCGCCGAGGGTCTGGCCGAGGGTGTAGCGGTAGTGGATGCCCTCGAGGATCACCGCGAGCTTGAAGTAGGCGAAGGCGGTGTACCAGGCGACCGAGGACACGTCCCGGCCGGAGCCGGCCGCGTAGCGCTCGACCAGCTCGGCGGGGGAGGGGTGGCCGGGCGCGCCCCCGGTGACGGAGACGGGGGTGCCCGGGGTGGGGCGCAGTTCGCTGTACATGAGCAGCAGCCCGAGGTCGGTGAGCGGGTCGCCGAGGGTGGACATCTCCCAGTCGAGGATGGCCCGGACGGTGTCGTCGGCGCCGATCAGGACGTTGTCGAGGCGGTAGTCGCCGTGCACGACCGCCGCCGGCGCGGAGGCGGGCAGGCGCGTGCCGAGCAGCGCCGCGAGTTCGTCGATGCCCGCCAGCTCGCGGCTGCGCGAGGCGTCGAGCTGCTTGCCCCAGCGGCGCAGCTGCCGCTCCAGGAAGCCCTCGGGCCTGCCGAAGTCGTCCAGTCCCACCGCGCGCGGCTCCACGGCGTGCAGCGCCACCAGGGTGTCCACCAGCCGCAGCACGATGTCCCGGGTGCGCTCCGGCCCGAGCGCCGCGAGTTGTCCCTCGGTGCGGTAGGGCGTGCCCTCGACGAAGTCCATGACGTAGAAGGGCGCGCCGATGACCTCGGGGTCCTCGCAGAGCAGCACCGCCCCCGGGACGGGGACGGGGGTGTCGTGCAGGGCACTGATGACCCGGTGCTCGCGGGTCATGTCGTGCGCCGTCGCCAGGACGTGGCCGAGCGGCGGGCGCCGGACGACCCAGCGGGAGACGCCGTCGGTCACCGCGTAGGTCAGGTTCGACCGGCCGCCCTCGATGAGCTCGCCGTCGAGCGCGCCCGCCACCAGCCCGGGCCGCTCGGCGTCGAGGTGCCGCCGCAGCCGCTCCAGGTCGAGTCCCGGTGGGTTCTCCGTCCCGCTCATCCTTGCTCCTCGCCACTGCCATAGCTGTCCCGGCTATCATGCCGACCAGTCGGTATGTCGTCCAGTCCGCCGCCCCGTCCGCCGCGAAAAGCAGGTGCCCACCGTTCCCGGCGCTGCGAGACTGACGCCATGATCCCGCCCGCCGCCCTCGACTCGCTGTACGGACTGGCCCATGGCGACGCCTTCGGCGACCGGTGGTTCTTCGTCTCCCGTGAGGAGCGGGAGGGCGGCATCGCGCACCGGATCACCCCCGAGGACGTTCCCTGGTACTGGACCGACGACACCGCCCAGGCCCTGGCGCTGTTCGGGCACCTCGCGGCGCACGGCGGAACCGTCGGGCAGGACGCCCTCGCGGCCGGTCTCGCCGGGGCCTACGCCGCCGACCCCTACCGCAAGTACGGCCCCTCCATGCACGACGTCCTGCGCCGCATCGGTGCCGGGGAGCCCTGGGCGGACGTCGTGGGCGGGCAGTTCGGCGGGCAGGGTTCGTACGGCAACGGAGCCGCGATGCGGGTCGCGCCGCTGGGCGCCTGGCTCGCCGCCGACCTGGAGGGTGCCGCAGGCGCCGCCGCCGCGCAGGCGGCCGTGTCCCACCACCACCCCGAGGCCGCCGCCGGAGCCGTCGCCGTCGCGCTCGCCGCCGCCCTCGCGGCCCGCAGCCGGGGCGGCCCGGCCCCGGAGGACCTGCTGGCGGCGGTGGCCGACCGGCTCCCCGACAGCGACGTGCGCTCCGGCCTGCGCATCGCGGGCCGCTTCCCCGAGGGCACCTCGGTGCGGCACGCGGCCGAGGTCCTGGGCTCCGGTTACGGGGTCTCGGCGCAGGACACCGTCCCCTTCGCGCTGTGGTGCGCCGCGCGGCACCTGGACGACCTGGAGGGCGGCCTGTGGCACACCGTCGCCGGGTTCGGGGACATGGACACCACCTGTGCCATCGCCGGCGGGGTCATCGCCGCCCGCACCGGTGTCGCCTCGCTGCCGCCCGCCTGGCGTGCGGCGTTGGAGCCGCTGCCGGACTGGGTCCCGGCGCCGTCCGGCTGATCGGCGTAGCGCCGCCGACCTGCGCGTTCTTGACGGGCATCCGGACGCCGCCTAGGGTCGCGTTCTGGTGGACGTATGGAATTCACATACGTGAACGTGATGAACGCGAGGGGCGGCGTGCAGTGACACAGCGCAGGGACCTGACGATCACCGGGGTACGTCTCACCCCCGTCCTCATCTCCGACCCGCCGCTGCTCAACACCCAAGGCGTGCACCAGGCCTACACCCCACGCCTGATCGTCGAGGTGACCACCGCGAGCGGCGTGAGCGGGGTCGGGGAGACCTACGGCGACACCCGCTACCTCGAACCCGCCCGGCAGCTGGCGGATGCCCTGCCGGGCTGCCGCGTCGACGACCTCAACAACCTGCCGTCGCTCGCGGCGCTGGTGTGCGCGCCCCCCGAGGGGACCTCCGACGCGGTGGACGCGGGCGGACTGCGCGGTGTCCAGACCGCCGACAAATTGCTGCTCTCGGTGGTCTCGGCCTTCGAGGTGGCCTGCCTGGACGCCCTCGGCAAGGTGCTCGGGCTGCCCGTGCACGCCCTGCTCGGCGGGAAGGTCCGCGACACCGTCGACTACAGCGCCTACCTCTTCTACCGCTGGGCAGAACACCCCGGCGGCCAGGGCGAGAAGGACGACTGGGACGCCGCGCTGGACCCGGCCGGAGTGGTGGCGCAGGCCCGCAGGCTGGTGCGCGAGCACGGCTTCACCTCGTTCAAGCTGAAGGGCGGGGTGTTCGCGCCGGAGGAGGAGATCGCCGCCGTACGGGCCCTGGCGCAGGCGTTCCCCGAGCAGCCGCTGCGGCTGGACCCCAACGGCGCCTGGTCGGTGGAGACCTCGCTGCACGTGGCGCGGGAGCTCGGCGACGTCCTGGAGTACCTGGAGGACCCGGCCGCGGGCACCGCACTGATGGCCGAGGTCTCCGCCGGCACCGACGTGCCGCTCGCCACCAACATGTGCGTGACGACCTTCCCCGAGATCGCCGAGGCCTTCGCCAAGGACGCGGTCCAGATCGTGCTCTCCGACCACCACTACTGGGGCGGGCTGCGCAACACCCGCGAACTGGCCGCGATCTGCCGCACCTTCGGGGTCGGCCTTTCGATGCACTCCAACACCCACCTGGGCATCAGCCTGGCCGCCATGACCCATGTCGCCGCCACCGTGCCCGGGCTGCACCACGCCTGCGACTCCCACTACCCCTGGCAGACCGAGGACGTCATCACCCGCCGCCACGAGTTCCGCGGCGGCCGGCTGAACGTTTCCGACGCCCCGGGCCTCGGGGTGGAAGTGGACCGTACGGCCCTGGCCGCCCTGCACCGGCGCTGGCTGGACGACGACGGCACCTTCCACGAGCGCGACGACGCCGCCGCCATGCGCAAGGCCGAGCCCGGCTGGGTCACCCGCCGCTGGTGACCCGGGCGGGCCTCAGGCCAGGCACTCCGGGATCCGGCCGCCGTTCAGCACGGCCATGTCGGTGATCACGGGCATCAGGTCCAGCGGGGAGCCGAGCGGCAGGCCGTCCAGCTCCGCGTACGCGCGGTGCAGGTTGGCGACCAGCCGCTCCGGCTCGCGCAGCGTCGCGAACTCGCCGAGGTCGGCCGCCCGCGCGACCTCCATCGGCGTCCGTCCCGCCTTGTGGCCCTCCGCCGCCAGCTCGGCCACGAAGCGCAGGTAGCCCTCGACGGTGGCGTAGACCGAGGGGTCGCAGATGCCGCCGTGCCCCGGCACGACGACCTCGGCGTCGAGGGAGCGCAGCACCTCCAGGGCACGCAGCGAGCCCTCCAGCGAGCCCATGGGGACGAACGGCGCGCCGCCGTTGAAGACCAGGTCGCCGGTGAAGACGACCTTGCGCCCCGGGAGCCAGACGATCGTGTCGCCGAGGGTGTGGGCCACCCCGGGGTGCAGGAGCTGGACCTCCTCCTCGCCGACGTGGAGGGTCAGCCGGTCCTCGTAGGTGACCGTCGCCGGAAGCACCGGCACCTCGCCGTACTCCACGTCCGGCCAGATCGCGTGCAGCTGGTGCCCGGCCGCGACCTGCTCGGTGACGCACGCGGAGTGCCCGACGATCCGGGCCGCCGCCGCGAAGACGGCGTTGCCGTAGGTGTGGTCACCGTGGTGGTGGGTGTTGACCACGTGCGCGGGCATCGGCGCGCCGGAGGCGACGAGGGCCTCGCGCAGCATCAGGGCCCGGCGCTCGGTGGCGGCCGTGTCGACCAGCAGCGTCGTGTGCCCGTCGGTCACCCAGCCCGCGTTGTTGAGGCACCAGCCCCCGTCCGGCTGGACGTAGGCGTGGACCCCGGGAGCGACCTCCACGGTGAACGGGTGCTCGGTGTGCAGCTGTGACATTTTGACGCCCTTCCCTGGTCAGACGCATGGAACGTACCAGGAAAGGGCGTCCGGACGGCGACGCGGGGGCGTCGCCTACAAGACGAGCGAGAGCAGCAGGACGAAGACGATGCCGACGACGGAGATCACGGTCTCCATGGCGGACCAGGACTTCAGGGTCTGCGGGACGTTCATCCCGAAGTACTCCTTCACCAGCCAGAAGCCCGCGTCGTTGACGTGCGAGAAGAACAGCGAGCCGGCGCCGACGGCGAGCACCAGCAGTGCGGCGTGCGTCGAGGTCATGCCCTCGGCCAGCGGCGCGACCAGACCCGCGGCGGAGATGGTGGCCACGGTGGCGGAGCCGGTGGCGACCCGGATCAGGACGGCGATCAGCCAGGCCAGCAGCAGCGGCGAGATGTTCCAGCCCTCCGACCAGTTCAGGATCATGTTGCCGATGCCGGCGTCGATGAGGGTCTGCTTGAAGCCGCCGCCCGCGCCGACGATCAGCAGGATGCCGGCGATCGGGCCGAGCGACTTCTCCACCGTCGTGGAGATCCGCTCCTTGGTGAAGCCGGCCGCCCGGCCCAGGGTGAACATGCCCAGGACCACGGCGGACAGCAGGGCGATCAGCGGCGAGCCGATGACGTCGAAGATCCGGAAGACCAGGCTGCCCTGGTCGTCGACGAGGACGTCCACCAGCGCCTTGCCGAGCATCAGCACCACCGGCAGCAGCATCGTGGCCACGGTGGCGGCGAAGCCCGGACGCTTCTCCAGGTCGTCCGAGGCCCGGGTGGGGGTGAGGTGCTCGGGCGGGGTGACCTTCACCCAGCGGTCGGCGAACCGCCCGAAGAGCGGGCCGGCTATCGCGACGGTGGGCAGCGCGACGAGCACGCCGAGCGCGAGGGTGGTGCCGAGGTCGGCGTGGATGGAGTCGATCGCGGCGAGCGGGCCGGGGTGCGGCGGCACCAGTCCGTGCATCACGGACAGACCCGCCAGTGCCGGGACGCCGATCCGGATCAGGGAGTGGTTGCCGCGCCGGGCCACCAGCAGCACGACCGGGATCAGCAGCACGATGCCGACCTCGAAGAAGAGCGGCAGCCCGATCAGGCCGGCGATCAGCGCCATCGCCCACGGCAGCCGTCGTTCGCCCGTCCTGGCGAGGATCGTGTCGACGATCTGGTCGGCGCCGCCGGAGTCGGCGAGCAGCTTGCCGAGGATCGCGCCGAGCGCGATGAGGACGCCCACGCCCGCGACGGTCGTGCCGAGGCCGGTGGTGAAGCTGGTGATGGTCTTGGCGAGGGGGGCGCCCGCGACGGCACCGAGGACACCGGTGCCGATGGTGAGGGCGAGGAAGGCGTGCATCTTCCAGCGGGTGATCAGCAGGACGATCACCGCGATGCCGGCGAGCGCGGCGAGGGCGAGCCGGGTGTCGCCCGCGCTGGTGATCGGCTCCGTCGCCGCCGGGGCCGCGGCCAGCAACTCGGCACTGAGTGCAGACACGTTCTACTCCGTGGGGGGAGAGGGGGTGGGGGGAAGGGGAGGACGGGTGGTCGGGAGGGGGTTCAGCGGGGGAGCGCGGCCAGGGCGCGCTCGGTGATCTGCCGGGGACCGCCGTCGACCGGGACGACGGCACCGGCCTCGTCGGGCTCCAGCGGTTCGAGCGTCGAGAACTGGGAGTGCAGCAGGCCCGCGGGCATGAAGTGCTGCATCCGCGCCGCCAGGCGCGCGGAGATCAGTTCCTCGGAACCGTCGAGGTGGAGGAAGAACAGCCCGGGGGCGTCCTTGCGCAGCCGGTCGCGGTAGCGGCGCCGCAGCGCCGAGCAGCTGACCACGCCGCCGCGGTCGCCGCGCTCGACGATCCACGCCGCGATGGCGTCCAGCCAGGGCGCCCGGTCCTCGTCGTCCAGCGGGTGCCCGGCCGACATCTTGGCGATGTTGGCGGGCGGGTGGAAGTCGTCCGCCTCGGCGTACGGGACGCCCAGCCGCTCGGCGAGCAGCCCCCCGACGGTGGACTTGCCCGAACCGGACACGCCCATCACCACCACCAGGGGGCGGTGCGGGCCTTCCGGGCCTGCCTCGGTCATCACAGGTACCTCCTCGTCCGCATGACCGCCCCAGGAAACGCCATAGGTACTACTTATTCAAGTGTCTGAGATGAAATCGTCATACGAAGGAATCCCCGCATAGGCTGTCGCCCATGGATCGGCAGGGAGAGCACGGCGGCCTGCACGCCCGTGTACTGGCGGAACTCGGCCCCGCCATCGCCTCGGGCGCGTACCCGCCCGGCACCGTGCTGCGCATCGACGAGCTGGAGCGGCAGTACGGCGTCTCCCGCACCGTCGTCCGCGAGGCCGTACGCGTCCTGGAGGCCATGCACCTCGTCGAGTCGCGGCGCCGGGTCGGCATCACGGTGCGCCGCACCGAGGAGTGGAACGTCTTCGACCCGGCCGTCATCCGCTGGCGCCTCGCCGGTGCGGACCGGACCCGGCAACTGCGCTCGCTCACCATGCTGCGCACCGCCGTGGAGCCCGTCGCCGCAGGGCTCGCGGCGGCCGCCGCGAGCCCTGAGCAGTGCCGCGAACTGACCGTCCTCGCCGCCGAGATGGCCGCGGCCGGACGGGCCGCCGACCTCGGCGAGTACCTGGTGCACGACGTGGCCTTCCACCGCGTGATGCTCACCGCGTCCGGCAACGAGATGTTCGCCCGCCTCGGCGACGTCGTCGCGGAGGTGCTCACCGGGCGCACCGAGCACCACGTCATGTTCAGCGCCCCCGACCCGGAGGCGGTCACCCTCCACGTCCGTGTGGCCGAGGCCGTCCGCGCCCGCGACGCGCGGTCCGCGGAGCGCCTGATGCGCGAGATCTGCGTCGGCGCGCTGCGCGAACTCGACGTCCTGGCCCCCTGACCGCGCCCTGCGGCGCGCCTGTGCGGTGCCGGGGGCGGGGGGCACGGGGTCAGCCGGTGGGGCCGGCGTGGCGGAGGATCGCGTCCACGGTCTCCTCCGGGGTCTGGCGGGAGGTGTCCAGCCAGAGGCCGATCCGCGGGGTGCCCGCGCGCAGGGCGCGGTCGAGGTCGGCGGGGGTCCATGCGCCGTAGGCCCGTTTGGCCCGGCCGGCCTCGCGGGCGGCGATCGCCTCCGGGGAGGGGACGAGGACCACGACGTGCAGCGGCCGGGTGCGCAACAGGGCTATCGTGCGCGGCAGTTCGTCGCCGAGGATGACGTCCTGCAGGACGGGGGTGAACCCGGACGCCGCGTACGCGTCCGCGCTCGCCGCCGCCAGGGAGTGCCGCAGCCGCAGTTGCCGCAGCGCCTCCTCGGTCAGGCCCGCGACGTCCCCCGAGCCGTCGCCGGGCAGTGCCTCGGCCCGCCCGCCGACGATCATCCGCCGGAACGCGTCGCCCCGGACGTGCGCCGAGCGGGGCAGCCGCTCGGCCAGTGCCTGCGCCACGGTCGACTTCCCCGCTGCGGGGATCCCGGTGATCAGGAACATCGCTCGCACCTCACCGCTCTGCTCTTTCCGTCACACCGCCGGGCGCCGCGCGGCGCCCAGGGCGACTCTATGTTCGAGACACGTCAAGCGGAACGTTTCGGCGGACCGAAAACCAGGTGACCGGCCAAGATGGCGGATGGTGCACTGGGGATCATGACCGCCACGCCGGCCGCCCCGCCGCCCCAGCCGTACCGCTGGGCGCTGACGCGCGCCCGCGGCGGTGCGCCGCCGGACCGGCTCGGCACCCTGACCGAGGGCGCCGCGCGCCCCCGCCTGTGGTACCTCCCCGAACTGGCCGCGTGCACGGGGAAGGTGCTCGCCCGCACGGGCGGCGCCGACCTGTGCTTCGTCGGCCGCTCCCTGGACAGCATGTACGACCTGCTGACCGGCGCCTTCGAAGGCTCGTCCGGGGAAGGGCGGTTGCTGCGCCTGCCACTGTCGTTGCGCCTGCGCCCGGTTCCGGCGCCCGCCCACACGGCCCGCCTGCGCGAGCACCTCGCCCGCGCCGGGCTCGCGCCCCACGCCCTGGCCCGCCGCACCCGCCCGGTGGCCCTGGTCGACCTGGTCTCCGAGGGCGGCACCTACGACACGCTGTTCGCCGCCCTCGCCGACTGGGTGCGCGAGAGCCGCGAGCCGTGGCCGGTGATCCGCCGCAAGCTGCGTTTCGTCGGGGTGACGGCCCGCCGGCGGACCAGCCCCCACACCTGGCGCTGGCAGCAGCACACGGCGGGCGGCTGGGCCCGGGCCCTGCCGGCCGGGCACGTCGTCGGGGTGTCCCTGGACCCCTGGGTGTGGTCGTACCTCGGGAACGAGCAGCCCAAGCTGCAGCCGTCCTTCCCGCCGCCGCGCTGGTTCGACGCCTACGCCGCGGACCCCTGGCACGGACCGGACCTCCCGGCGGCGCTGGCCGAGTCGCTGGCCCTGGTCCAGGCGGGGCGCGGACGCCCGGTGCGCGAGGAACTGGTGCGGGTGATCGCGGGGGAACCCGGTTTCGCGGACCGCGAGGTCCGCGCCCTCGTCGCCCCACTGCGCGGCCTGACGCCGCCCCGCTCCCGTCCTCGTGCCGGCTCCCGCGCCCGGCCCGCCCGGCGCCGGGCGTAGGCCGCGCCTAGCGGTCCTTGCCGCGTGCCTCCATGACCGGGCGGAGCCGCTCCAGCAGCGCGTAGAGGGCCGCCTGCTCCGTCGCGTCCAGGGTGTCCAGCGCCCCGTGGGTGGCCTGCATCTCGTCGCGGACGCGGCGGATGGTCTCGCGCCCGAGATCGGTGGCCACGACGTTCTTGACCCGGCGGTCGCTGGCGCTCACCTCGCGGCGGACGAAGCCGTGCGCCTCGAGACGGTCGACGATGCCGGTGACGTTGGAGGCGTCGCACACCAGCCGTTCGGCCAGGCCGCGCATGGGCATCGGGCCGCCCAGCTGGGCGAGCACCTTGGCCTGCATGGAGGTCAGCCCGTGCCGGGCGGCCGCGGCGGCGAAGTCCTGCCACTGGGCGGTGCCGATGGCGGCGAGCAGCTCCAGCAGCTCGATCTTGGTGGGCTGCGCGGTCGTCGCGGCGGTCGGGGCGCTCATGTCTGCGAGTGTACTCAAAAGCTTGAAATGGTAAATCATTAGCTTGACGTCTTCAAGCGTCGGCCCCGCAGGCCGCCCCCGCCCGGGCGGCGCGCCCTCAGCGGTGCACGAGGAAGACCAGCAGCGCGCCCGCGACGGCCAGGACCAGGACGCTCAGCACGGCCCAGGCCGCCGTCCCC
Source organism: Streptomyces sp. NPDC059718 (assembly GCF_042733315.1). Taxonomy (NCBI): domain Bacteria; kingdom Bacillati; phylum Actinomycetota; class Actinomycetes; order Kitasatosporales; family Streptomycetaceae; genus Streptomyces; species Streptomyces sp. NPDC059718. The sequence goes on along the minus strand of NZ_JBHWGA010000015.1, from coordinate 57,476 downwards.
GGCGTCATCGCGGCGGGCCGCGCGGAGTCCAGGGCGGCGATCCGCCGCTGGGCGGTGACGGTGAACGCCAGCCACGCCAGCGCGCACAGCGAGAGCCCCAGCAGCCCGGCCGGCGGCACCCCGTGCAGCACCGCCTCGCGTCCGGCCAGCAGCGCCGCCACTGCGAAGGCCAGCGTGGTGCGCCGCCAGGCCAGCCGGGTCCGCTCGGGCTGCAGGCCCGGGTCCCGCGGGGTGTCGCCGCCCGGGGCGGCCATCAGCCCGCCCACCCCAGCGTCACCGTGAGCAGCATCGCCACGGCCACCAGGGCCACCAGCACCGCCAGCAGGGCGGGGAAGCGCGAGACGGGCAGGTCCTCCCCGCGCCGCATCGCCCGCTCGCAGCGCACCCAGTGGTTCACCGCGCGGACCGCGCACATCGCGCCGCCGACCACCAGTACCACCGCGAGCGTCACCCGGACCGGGCGGCGCAGGTCCCGCAGGAACTGGTCGACCGCGAAGCCGCCGCCCACCAGCGCGAGCGCGGTGCGCAGCCAGGCGAGGAAGGTCCGCTCGTTGGCGAGCGAGAAGCGGTAGTCCGGCGTCGTCCCCTCGGTCCGCACCCGTGCCGGGGCGAACCAGAGGGCGACCGCCCCGGCCGCGGCCCGTACACGCTTGATCACGGCCCCACAGTACCGAGCGCCATCGCGGCGGGCGCGTCCTGGGACGGGCCCCCGGCCGCCGTAGTGTATCAACTGATCCAGAAATGGTAGGCTCGCGCCATGGCGCGCACCAGGGAGTTCGACATCGACCAGGCCCTCGACCGTGCCATGGACCTGTTCTGGCGCCGCGGCTACGCGGCGACCTCGCTCCAGGACCTGCTGGCCGAGCTCTCCATCGGCAGCGGCAGCCTCTACGCCGCCTTCGGCTCCAAGGACAGGCTCTACGCCCGCGCCCTGGAGCGCTACTGCTCCCGGTACGCCGGCGGGCTCGTCGAACTGCTCGAGAACGCGGACGAGATCCGCCCCGCCGTCCGCACCGCGCTGGAGCAGATGGTCGAGGCCGACCTGGAGGACCCCGAACGGGGCTGTCTGCTGGTCAACGCCGCCACCGAGCGCGGCGACGACCCCGGCACCGTCGACCGCGTCACCGTCACCATGCGCCTGCTGGAGTCCGCCCTCGCGGCGGCGCTGGAGAAGGCGAAAGCCCGGGGGGAGCTGTCCGCCGACAAGGACCCGGTGGAACTGGCCCGCTTCCTCACCACCTTCGTCCAGGGCCTGCGCGTCGTGGGCCGGGCCCGCCTCGGCCGGGCCTTCGTCGAGGACGCCGTCGCGACCGCCCTGCGCTCCCTGGACTGAACGCGCCGGACCCGCCCGGAACCGGGGCGCCGCCCGGCGGTGTCCCCCTCACCATGGGACCGATCGTCACCGGCGTCCGCAAGCTCGTGCTCTTCGGCTGGACGGAGGCACGCTGCTGCGCCTTCGCCGTCGCGCTCATGGCGGGCGTGGCCGGCTCGCGGCTGCTGCCGCCGCTGCCCGTCGCCCGCTACGACCTGCTGCTCTGCTACGGGGTGGCGCTCAGCGCGCTGTTCTGGGCCTGCGGCTGGGAGCGCGGCCGTGACGTCGCCGTCATCGCGGTGTGCCACGCCGTCGGGCTGCTCTTCGAACTCGTCAAGGTGCACCTGGGCTCCTGGAGCTACCCCGAACCCGCGCTCACCAAGTTCGGCGGCGTCCCGCTGTACGGGGGCTTCCTCTACGCCGCCGTCGGCAGCTACGTGTGCGCGGCCTGGCGGCTGTTCGAGCTGGGCCTGACCGGCTACCGCCGCCGCGCCATGACCATCCTGGCCGCGGCGGTGTACCTCAACTTCTTCACCCACCACTGGCTGCCCGACGCGCGGTGGCTGCTGGCCGTCCTGCTGCTCTGGACGACGGCGGGCACCTGGGTGCACTTCACGGTCGACGGGGTGCGCCTGCGGATGCCGCTCGCGGTCTCCTTCGTCCTCATCGGCTTCTTCCTCTGGGTCGCCGAGAACGCCGCCACCTACGTGGGCGCCTGGGGCGCTACCCCGACCAGGAGCACGGCTGGGTGCCGGTCTCCCTCGCCAAGTTCGGCGCCTGGGCGCTGCTGATCAGCGTCACCTTCGTCGTCGCCAGTCGCGCAGCCGGTGCCAGGCCTCCAGGCCGTCGGGCACCCATTCCCACTCCGGCAGGAGGCGTTCCAGTTCCTCCTCCGTCACGAAGTCGTGCCAGGCGACCTCCTCGGCCTGCGGCACGACCGGCAGGTCGCAGCGGACCTCGTACACCCGGGACCACCAGGTGTGACCCGCCGCCGCCCCCGTCCCCTCGTACAGGAAGCTGAACAGCGCCGTCGGACGCGGCAGACCGCAGACCCCCAGCTCCTCCTCCGCCTCGCGCAGCGCCGCGTCGTCGTACGCCTCGCCCGCGCCCACCACACCGCCCACGAACATGTCGTGGAGGGAGGGGAAGACCAGCTTCTCCGCGGTGCGTTGGTGCACGAACACGCGCCCCTGGCCGTCCCTGGCGAGGACGAAGACGCAGCGGTGCCGCAGGCCGCGCGCGGTGGCCTCACCGCGCGTCTCCCGGCCGACCACCCGGTCCTGCTCGTCCACGATGTCCAGCAACTCGTCCGCCGAGCGCGGAGCGTCCTCCATGGTGCCTCCGTCCGTCGCGGTGCCCGTGGGCCGGGTACGCGCCCTCATGATCGGCCCCGGGGCGGGTTCCGGCCAAGCTGCACCGCCCGGGCCCCGGCGCCGTCGTACGCGCGCAGAATCGGGGTCATGACGACCGCTCACACGAAGGTGCCGGGTCCGGCGGGGGTGCCGCTGCTCGGGTCGATGTTCGACCTGCTGCGCGAGCCCCTCGACACCTACGAGCGCGCGCGGCGCGACCACGGGGACCTCGTCCGCTTCAGCGCCGGCCCACCGGGGCTGCGCGCCGAGGTGCACGCGGTGTTCTCACCCGAGGGCGCCCAGCAGGTGCTGGCGACCGAAGCGGCCGGCTTCCGCAAGGACAGCCCGTTCTACGAGGAGGTCCGGCAGTCCTTCGGCAACGGGCTCCTCACCAGCCAGGACACCGACTACCAGCGGCAGCGCAGGCTCCTGCAGCCGCTGTTCACCCCGCGCCGCGTCGACGGCTACGCGACCGCCGTCACCGCCGAGGCCGCCGCCCTCGTCGCCGACTGGCACGACGCGCCCGACGGCACCGTCGACGTCCTGGAGGAGATGCACGGCCTCACCCTGCGCACGATCGCCCGCGTCCTGTTCGGCGGCGCGATCGAGCCGGCCGTCGACACCGTCCGCCGCCGCATGCCGGTCGTCAACGACTACGTCCGGCGGCGCGGCTTCGCCCCGGTGCGGACCCCCCGCCACTGGCCGACCCCCGGCAACCGGAGGGCGGCGGCGGCCACCGCCGAGCTGTACGCGGTCTGCGACGCGATCATCGAGCGCCGCCGTGCGGAGGGCGGCGACGGCCAGGACCTGCTCTCCCTGCTCGCCTCGGCCCGGGACGAGGACGGACGTCCCCTCGACCCCGCCGAGATCCGCGACCAGGTGCTGATCTTCCTTCTCGCCGGCCACGAGACGACCGCCACCTCGCTCGCCTTCGCCCTCCACCTGCTCGCCCGTCACCCCGAGGATCAGGCCCGGGCCCGGGAGGAGGTCGACCGCGTCCTCGGTGGACGCGTCCCGGAGGCCGCGGACCTCGACGCCCTGCCCTACCTCACGGCGGTCCTCAAGGAGGCCATGCGCCTGTACCCGGCCGCGCCCGTCATCGGCCGCCGCTCGGTCGCCGCCGCCCGCATCGGCGGCCACCTCGTCCCGGCCGGCGCGGACGTCATCGTCGTCCCCTGGGTGATCCACCGCCATCCCGGCCACTGGCCGGAGCCCGGGCGCTTCGACCCCGGCCGCTTCACCCCGCAGGCGGAGGCCGCCCGCCACCGCTACGCCTGGCTCCCCTTCGGCGGCGGCCCCCGCGCCTGCATCGGCAGGCACTTCTCCCTGCTGGAGTCCGTGCTCGCCCTCGCCGTGCTGCTGCGCGGCCACGAACTCACCGCCGTCGACCAGGACGTCCCGCTCGGCGCCGGCATCACCCTCCAGGCCCGCGGACCGGCCCGCTGCCGCCTGACGCCCCGCGCGGGGGTGTGACCGGCGGGCCGGACCGCGCCCGGCCCCCGGGGCCGGTCCGCCGGAACCCTTCATCCGCGCACGACGGGGCCGGTAGCGTGCCGCACGCGGGCGCCGCCGCTCCGTTCGCGCCGCGACGAGGCGTGTGCGAGCGTGGCCGGAGGCGTATCCGCACACGCCGCGGGTAGGGAAACGGGCCCTGAACGGTCCTACGGGAGGCGAGTGATGAAGCGACCCAGGATCCTGGTCGTCGGCGGCGGCTTCGCGGGCATGGAGTGCGTGCACCGGCTGGAGCGGCGGCTGACCCAGGACGAGGCCGAGATCACCCTGGTCACGCCCTGGAGCCACCAGCTCTACCTGCCCCTGCTCCCGCATGTCGCCGCCGGTGTGCTGACCCCCCAGGCGGTCGCCGTCCCGCTGCGCCGCATGGTGCACCGCAGCGAGGTCATACCCGGGCGGGCGATCGGGGTCGACCCGGCCGCCAAGGCCGTCGTCATCAAGAAGATCACCGACGAGGAGCTCGTCAGGGAGTACGACTACCTCGTGCTGGCCCCCGGAAGCGTGACCCGCACCTTCGACATCCCCGGCCTCACCGAGTACGGCCGCGGCATGAAGACCCTGGCCGAGGCGGCGTACATCCGCGACCACGTCATCGCCCAGCTGGACCTGGCGTCCGCCACCACGGACCAGGCCGAGCGCGAGTCGCGGCTGCAGTTCGTCGTCGTCGGCGGCGGCTACGCGGGCACCGAGACGGCCGCGGTCCTGCAGCGGCTGACCACGGCGGCGGCCAAGCGCTACCCGCGCCTCGATCCGGCCCTCATCAAGTGGCACCTGATCGACATCGCGCCCCGCCTGATGCCCGAACTCGGTGAGAAGCTCGGCCTGAAGGCGCTGCAGATCGTCAGCGAGCGCGGGGTCGAGGTCTCGCTCGGCGTGTCCGTCGCCGAGGTCACCCCCGACACCGTGACCTTCACCGACGGGCGCAAGCTGCCCTGCCGCACCCTCATCTGGACCGCCGGCGTCGTCTCCAGCCCCCTGGTGGCCACGCTGGGCACCGAGACCGTCAAGGGCCGGCTCGTCACCGACCCCGAGATGTGCATCCCCGGCGCCGACGGGGTCTTCGCCCTCGGTGACTCGGCCGCCGTCCCCGACCTCGACGTGGGCGGTGGCGCGGTCTGCCCGCCCACCGCCCAGCACGCCATGCGGCAGGGCAAGGCCGTCGCCGAGAACGTCGTCGCGGCACTGCGCGGCCGCCCCCTTCAGCCGTACCGGCACAAGGACCTCGGACTCGTCGTCGACCTCGGCGGGGTCGAGGCGGTCTCCAAGCCGCTCGGCATCCCGCTCAGCGGCCTCCCCGCCCAGGTCGTCGCCCGCGGCTACCACCTCGGTGCGCTGCGCACCTTCCCCGCGCGCTTCCGTGCCGCAGCGGGCTGGTTCCTCAACGCCGTTGCCGGGGACGACTTCGTCCGCACCGGCTTCCAGGCCCGCAGGCCGGCCGCGCTGAAGGACTTCGAGGTCACCGACATCTACCTCTCGCCGGAGGAGATCCGCCGCCACGTCGAGTCGCTGCGCGCGACGGCCGTCTGACCGCCCCACACGTGCACCGCCCCCACCCACATCTGAACACCCACATCTGAACACCGACACCGCTGACGGCGAGGGACATGACCCAGCGACGTGAGACCCTGCGCATCGCCAACTGCTCCGGCTTCTACGGCGACCGCCTATCGGCCGCCCGCGAGATGGTCGAGGGCGGCCCGATCGACGTACTGACCGGCGACTACCTCGCCGAGCTGACGATGCTGCTGCTCTGGAAGGCCCGGCAGCGCGACCCCGAGGCCGGCTACGCCCTGTCCTTCCTCGCCCAGATGGGCGACGTCCTCGCCACCTGCCTGGACCGCGGCATCAAGATCGTCGTCAACGCGGGCGGGCTCAACCCCGCAGGTCTTGCCGCGAAGCTCCGCGAACTGGCCGCCCTGGCGGGGCTGAACCCCTCCGTCGCCCACCTGGAGGGCGACGACCTGCTCGACCGGCTGCCCGGACTCCAGCGCGAGGGCCACCCGTTCGCCCACCTGGCCACCGGACTACCGCTCGCCGACGCGGACGTGCGCCCGCTCACCGCCAACGCCTACCTCGGCGCCTGGGGCATCACCGAGGCGCTGCGCGCCGGGGCCGACGTCGTCATCTGCGGCCGCGTCACCGACGCCTCCCTGGTGGTCGGTCCCGCCGCCTGGGCCTTCGACTGGGCCACCGACGACTGGGACCGGCTCGCGGGCGCGGTCACCGCCGGGCACATCATCGAGTGCGGGGCCCAGGCCACCGGCGGCAACTACTCCTTCTTCACCGAGGTCGAACGGCCCGTGCGCCCCGGCTTCCCCATCGCCGAGCTGCGGCCCGACGGCTCCAGCGTCATCACCAAGCACGCGGGCACCGGGGGAGCGGTCACCGTCGACACGGTCACCGCCCAGCTGCTGTACGAGATCGACCGCCCCGCCTACCTCAACCCCGACGTCGTCACCCGCTTCGACACCGTGACCCTGGAACAGGAGGGTCCCGACCGGGTCCTGGTCTCCGGCGCCCGCGGCGAACCCGCCCCCGACACCCTCAAGGTCTGCCTCAACCACCACGGCGGCTACCGCAACACGGCCACCTTCGTGCTCACCGGCCCCGACATCGAGGCCAAGGTCCGGTTCGCCGAGGCGTCCCTGCTCGACGCGACCGGCGGCCCGTCCGGCTTCGGGACGTACGACGTCCGCACCGAGCCCACCGCCACCGGCGCCCGGCTCACCCTCACCGTCAAGGATCCCGACAAGGACAAGGTCGGCCGCGCCCTGTTCGGCGCCGTCGTCGGCACCGGCCTGTCCACCGCGCCCGGGCTGCACATGGAGCACTTCTCGCCCAGGCCCACCGAGTACGGCGTCCACTGGCCGGCCCTCGTCCCCGCCGCCCTCGTCCACCCCGAGGTCGTGCTGCAGGACGGCACCCGCGTCCCCGTGCCGCGCCCGCCCGTCACGTCGGTACGCGTCCCCGCGCAGCCCCCGGCCCCGCCCGGCCGGCCGGCCGAGGGCCCCACCGTGCGCGCCCCGCTGGGCCTGCTCGTCGGCGCCCGCTCCGGCGACAAGGGCGGCGACGCCAACGTCGGCCTGTGGGCCCGCGACGACGCCGCCTACGGCTGGCTGCGCGGCTGGCTGGACGTCGAACGGCTGCGCGCCCTGCTCCCGGAGACCGCCAAACTCGCCGTCAGCCGTTACGAGCTGCCCAACCTGCGCGCCCTGAACTTCGTCGTCCACGGCCTGCTCGGCGACGGCGTCGCCGCCTCCACCCGCCCCGACCCGCAGGCCAAGGGGCTCGGCGAGTACCTGCGCGGGCTGGAGGCCGACATCCCCGCGGTGCTCGTCCCCGCGCCGCGCCGCGGGGCATGATCGCGCCATGAGCAACCTCGACCTCCATCCCGCGCCCGCCACGTGCGGCGGGCGTGCGGACGTGTCCGCGAAACCCGTCCACGACCTGCTCACCGGACGCCTCGTGCCGCTCGGCGAGAGCAGCGTCGTACGCCGTCTGCTGCCCAACCTGGGCCGCCGCATGGTCGGCGCCTGGTGCTTCGTCGACCACTACGGTCCCGACGACATCGCCGACCAGCCCGGCATGCAGGTGCCCCCGCACCCGCACATCGGGCTGCAGACCGTCAGCTGGCTCCACGAGGGCGAGGTTCTGCACCGGGACACCCTCGGCAGCCTGCAGACCGTGCGGCCGAGGGAACTCGGCCTGATGACCTCGGGCCGGGGCATCGCCCACTCGGAGGAGTCCCCGCGCGAGCACGCCCGCCTCCTGCACGGCGCCCAGTTGTGGGTCGCCCTCCCGGACGCGGCCCGGCACCGCGAGCCCGCCTTCGAGCACCACGCCGACCTGCCGGTGCTGCGGGGCGGGGGCGTCGGGAGCGGCCTCACCGCCACGGTGATCCTCGGCGAGGTGGACGGCGCGGCCTCGCCCGGCACCGTGCACACGCCCCTCGTCGGCGCCGACCTCGCCCTCGCCGCGGGCACCGACGTGACGCTGCCGCTGGAGCGGGACTTCGAGTACGCGGTCCTGTCGATGTCCGGCCGGGCCGACGTCGACGGCGTGCCCGTCGAGGCCGGTTCGATGCTCTACCTGGGCTGCGGCCGCACCGGACTGCCGCTGCGCGCGGAGGTCGACGCGGGCCTGATGCTGCTCGGCGGCGAGCCGTTCGAGGAGAGGCTCGTCATGTGGTGGAACTTCGTCGCCCGCGACGGCGAGGAGATCGCCCGTGCCCGCGAGGAGTGGAACACCGGCAGCGCCTTCGGCACCGTGCACGGCTACGACGGCGACCGCCTCCTCGCCCCGGAACTCCCCGAGACCCCCCTCAAGCCCCGCGGCCGCGAACGCTGACCGCTGCGCGGCGAGCCGGTCAAGCGGCCCCGGCCGCCGCGCACGGGCCGCGCGAACTCGCCCACGGTGCCGGCCCCCTGGTCGGCGTTCGGTTTCCCGAGACCGCCGTCAGACGCGGAAGACCGCCCCGACGAACTCCGTCAGCAGCCGTTCCTTGAGCGGTACGGGCAGTGCGTCGAGCAGCGCCAGTACCGGGGCCATCCGGCGGGGCAGCCCGGTGCCGCCGCCCATGCCGGCGAAGGCCAGGACCGCCTCCACCTCCTGCGGTCCCAGGGTGGACGGGTCGAGTTCCGCAGCGAACCGCGCGACCGCCGGGTCCACCGTCACCGGGTCCAGGGCGCGTGCCGCCTTCAACGCCGCGTCCAGGTCGGTGAGGAGCGCGTCCACCAGACCGGCCGCCGCGGGGGTCAGGGTCAGGTGCAGATTGGGCGGCAGCCCGTCGTAGGACAGCTGCGGCTGCAGGTACCAGCCGCGTTCGCGCATCTCGTCGGCGAGGTGGAGGAGCAGGCTCAGGTCCGGCGTGCCGTCGGCGCCGAGCAGTGTGAACGCGACGAGCCCGGCCTGGGGATCGCCCAGCACCCGCACGCCCTCGACGGCGCGCAGCGCCGGCAGCAGCCGGTCGGCGGCCGCGGCGGTGCGCTCGGCCAGCGCGCGGTAGCCGTCCTCGCCGATGTGCCGTTGCACGGCCCACGCCTGGGCCAGCAGCCCGGCCGACTTGGTGCCCTGCACGGTGGGGTTGACCACGGGGTAGCCCGGCCAGCCGGCGTGGGCGAAGTACTGGTGGCGGCGCAGCTCGGCGTCCCGGTAGAGCACCACGGAGGCGCCCTTGTCGGCGTAGCCGTACTTGTGCAGGTCCACCGAGAGCGAGGTCACCCCGGGCACCGACAGGTCGAAGGCCGGCACGTCCCGCCCGGCGCGCCGCAGGTAGGGCAGCAGCCAGCCGCCGATGCACGCGTCGACGTGGCAGAGCACGCCACGGCCGGCCGCCGCGGCGGCGATCTCCGCGACCGGGTCGACCACCCCGTGGGCGTACGAGGGGGCCGAGGCCACCACCAGCGCCGTGCGGTCGGTGATCGCGGCCGCCACGGCCGCCGCGTCGGCCCGCAGCGTGTCCGGCTCCACCGGCACCACCACGGTCTCCAGGCCCAGGTAGGCGGCGGCCTTGTGGAAGGCGGCGTGCGAGGTGGAGGGCAGCACCAGCTGCGGCGCGGTCACCGCGCGCACCGCGCGGGCGTGGTCCCGGGCGGTCTTCACCGCCAGCAGGATCGACTCGGTGCCGCCGCTGGTGAAGGAGCCCTGGGCACCGGGCGTGCCCAGCAGTGCCACGGCGGCGGCGATCAGGTCGTTCTCCAGCCGGGCGACGCTGGGGAAGACCGTCATGTCCAGCCCGTTGACGGTGGCGAACACCGCGTACGCCGAGGCGGCCAGCTCGTCCACGCCGGACAGCCCGGAGTCGTAGACGTACGCGAAGGTGCGGCCGCCGCGGGTGGGGGCGTCGTCCGCGCGCAGCTCACGCAGCTGCGCCAGCACCTCGCCGGCGGGGCGGCCCTGGGGGAGGGCGGGGGAGGGAACGGGCTCAGTGGGCATGGTCGTCGGTGTCCTCGGGCGGGTCGGTGCGGGCGGGGGTCTGCGGGGCCGGGCCGGAGTCCACGGGGTCCTCCCGGTAGCGGTGGAGCAGCCACAGGCTCGCGGCGGCGAGCACCGCGGGGAGCACGCTCATGCCGGCGGTGATGCCGGTCAGGGCCGAGTCCGGCTGGTCGACGTGGTGCGCGGCGTCCGAGGAACGGAACCCGCTCACCGCCAGCACCAGCGCGAACGCCCCGGCGCCCAGCGCGAACGCCAGCGTCTCCGCGGCCGTCCACAGCCCGGTGAAGGTGGCCGCCCTGCGCCGCCCGGTACGGACCGCGTCCGCGGCCAGGGTGTCGGCGAGCATCGTCAGCGGCAGCAACTGCAGCCCCGCGTAGGCGACCCCGACGGCCGCGACCGCCGGGTAGCCGAGCCCCGGCCCCGCGTACGGGGTGAGGGCCAGCAGGGCGGCACCGGCCACGAAGAGCAGGGACGCGCACCACTGCGCGTACGTCACGCCGCGCGTCCGGGCCAGCCGGTTCCACAGCGGCATCACCAGCACCAGCGGGCCGATCATGCAGACGAACAGCGGGGTGACGGCCCTCGCCGAGCCGAGGGTGTACGTGGCGAAGTACTGGACCCCGGACAGCATGATCCCCACGGCGAGCGCCTGCAGCGTCCACATCCCCACCAGGAACAGGAACGGCCGGTTGTCGCGGGCCGCCGCCAACTGCGCCCGCAGCGAAGCCTCCGACTCGCTGCGGGCGACCGACGGCGCGTGCCGGGTGAAGCGCCAGGCGCCGAGCATCCCCACCAGCAGCAGGACCGCCACGACCGCCCCCATCAGCCGGTAGCTCGCGGGCGTGTCGCCGTACCCGTGGGCGACCGCGGGGGCCAGCGCGCCCGACAACAGGATCGCCACCCCGAGGAACGCCACGCGCCAGCCCAGCACCCGGGCGCGCTCGCCGGGGTCCTCCGTCATCTCGGCGGGCATGGTCACGTACGGCACCTGGAAGACGGCGTAGGCGGTGGCGGCCAGCAGGAAGACCACCGCCACGTAGCCCGCGGCGGCGGCCCCGCGCAGCGGCGGCGCCGCGAAGACCAGCGCGAACAGCGGCGGCAGCGTGAGCGCCCCGGCCAGCAGGAACGGCCGCCGGGAGCCGTCCTGCAGCCGGCTGCGGTCGGCGGCCGCGCCCACCAGGGGGTTGACCAGCACGTCCCACGCCTTGGGGAGGAAGACGGCCGCGCCCGCCACGGCCGCCGGGACGGCCAGCACATTGGTGAGGTAGTAGAGCAGGATCAGGCCCGGCACCGTGCCGAAGGTGCCGGTGCCCAGCGATCCCAGGCCGTAGCCGATCCGCACCTGCCGGGGCAGTGGCGGGGCGGACGCTCGGCCGGCGTCCTCGGCGGGTGCGGAGGGCAGCGTCTCGGACATGGCTCCCCTGCGGGTCCGGGTCGACTCGGGGCGGCGTACGCGACGGCGCGGCGTGCCGTGGCCGGACGCCGCGCCGTCAGGCGTAGGAGATCACGCCGACCCGGGACTCGGACAGACCCCTGAACAGGTCAGTTCACGAAAAGGGCCGGTCCCGCCACCACCCGGCCGGCGACCTCGCCGAAGCCGATCCGGGTGCCGTCCGGCCCCGGGGCGGTCGCCGAGATGACGAGTTCGTCGCCGTCCTCCAGGAACGTCCGCTTCGTGCCGTCCGACAGCACCAGCGGCTCCTCGCCGTTCCACGTCAGCTCGATCAGCGCGCCCCGCTGGTCGCGCCGCGGGCCGCTGATGGTCCCCGAGGCGAAGAGGTCGCCCGCCCGCAACGAGGCGCCGTTCACGGTCATGTGGGTGAGCATCTGGGCGTACGTCCAGTACATGGTGGAGAACGGCGGACGGGAGACGACCTCGCCCCGCAGCCGGACCTCCACGGCGATGTCGAGCCCGCGCGGCTGTGTCCCGGCGTCCCGGTCGTCCAGGTAGGGCAGGATCCCCACGTCGTGCGGCGGGGGGTCGACGCGCGCCGCCGACAGCGCGTCGAGGGGGACGACCCACGGGGAGACGGAGGTCGCGAACGACTTCCCGAGGAACGGGCCGAGCGGCACGGTCTCCCAGGCCTGGATGTCGCGGGCGGACCAGTCGTTGAGCAGGCAGACCCCGAAGACGTGCTCCTCGGCCGCAGCCAGCGGCACCGGCTCGCCCTGCGCGGTCGGGCCGCCGACGACGAAGCCGAGCTCGGCCTCGAAGTCCAGCCGTTCGCACGGCCCGAAGGACGGGGCGGCCAGGGCGGCGCCCCTGCGCTGCCCGTTCGGCCGGACCACCGGCGTCCCCGACACGACGATCGTGCCGCTGCGGCCGTGGTAACCGATCGGCAGGTGCTTCCAGTTGGGGGGCAGCGGCTCCCCGTCCGGGCGGAAGATCCGGCCGACGTTCGTGGCGTGGTGCTCCGAGGCGTAGAAGTCGACGTAGTCCGCGACGTCGAACGCGAGGTGGAGCGTGACGGAGCCGCGCGGCAGCAGGTGCGGCTCGACGGCAACCCGGTGGGCCTCGTCCGTCAGCCATGCGGTGACCAGCGACCGCACCGCCGTCCAGGCCGAACGCCCGGCCGCCAGCAGCGGGTTGAGCGTCGGCGCCGTCAGCAGCCCGGCCTCCGGCCCGGCCGTTCCCGCTCCGGCGGCGCGCGCGGCGGCGCCCGCGTCGAGTACGTGGTCTCCGATCGCGACGCCGATCCGGCGTTCCTGCGGACGGTCCGCGGTGGTGAACACCCCGTACGGCAGATTGTGGACGCCGAAGGGGGAGTCGTCCGGCACGGCGACCCAGGTGGGGGCGGCCATGGCACCTCCAGATACGTCGGGGCCGCGCTTCCTCGCGCGGTCGGCTCACCCTAACGTCCAGCGTGGCCTTCGCCGCCGTGCGGCCCCGCGTCGGTAGTCTCGCCGGACATCACCCGTTCCGCCCCATTCGCGAACGAGGAGGACGACGATCAGCCCTCCCGGGAACCAGCCCCAGGAAGCCGACCAGCTGCGCGAACTGCTGCGCCGGCCGGCGTACCGCAGGACGCTCGTGTTCTCCGCGGTGATCGGCATCCCGGTGTCCTTCCTGGCCTTCTGGTTCCTCGTCGCCCTCCACGAACTCGAGCGGCTGCTGTGGGAGGTGCTGCCCGGGCACCTCGGCCTGCAGACGCCCCCGTGGTGGTGGCCGCTGCCGCTGCTCACCCTCGCCGGTGCGATCGTGGGCCTGGTCGTCACCCGCATGCCGGGCCGCGGAGGCCACGTCCCGGCCGGCGGCCTGCACACCGGCGGGATGGCCACCTCCGCCCTGCCCGGCGTGGTCCTCGCCGCCCTGGCGGGCCTGCCGCTGGGCGCGGTGCTCGGGCCCGAGGCCCCGCTCATCGCTTTCGGCGGCGCACTGGCGCTGCTCTTCCGCGACCTGGTCCGCTCGCCAGCGACCCCGCAGACCAACGCGCTGCTCGGCGCGTCCGGTTCCGCGGCGGCGATCGCCACGATCTTCGGCAACCCGGTGGTGGCCGCGGTGCTCCTGATGGAGGTGGCCGGGGTCGGCGGGCCCCAGCTGTTCGCCGTGATGCTGCCGGCCCTGCTCGCCAGCGGCGTGGGCGACATCGTGTTCACCGGCTTCGGCCGCTGGACGGGACTGAAGACCACCCACCTCGACATCGGCCTGCCCCGGCCGCCGACGCTCGACGCGGGCGACGTGGCATGGGGCGTACTGCTCGCCCTGGCGGTCGGAGTGGCCGTGCACCTGATCCTCACCGGCAGCAAGGCCGCCGCGGTGTTCGTCTCCCGCCGGCCGCTGCCGCACACCGTGCTCTGCGCACTCGCCACCGGCGTGTGCGCCGCCGTGTACGCGCTGGCCACGGGCCGCACACCGGAGGAGGTCGCCTCCTCCGGGCAGGCGGCGCTGGCGCAGATGGCCGCCGACCCGCACGCCTGGCCGGCCGGCGCCCTGATCGCGGTGCTGCTGTGCAAGGGCGTCGGCTACGCGCTGTGCCTGGGCAGCCTGCGCGGCGGCCCGATCTTCCCCTCGCTCTTCCTCGGCGGCGCCGCCGGGCTGCTGGCCGCCCCGCTGCCGGGTTTCGGGGTCGTACCGGCGATGGCGGCGGGCATGGCGGCCGCGGGAGCCGCCGCGATGCGCCTGCCGGTGAGCAGCGTGGTGCTCGTGGTGCTCCTGCTCGGCAACACCGAATCGGTGCCGGTGGTGGTGCTGGCGGTGGTCGTCGCCTTCGTGGCGGCCGAACTGCTGCCGCAGGGCCCGGACATCCCGCCCCTGCCGCCGCTCGGCGGCGGGCGGCCGCCCGCGTCCGGCACAGCGCCGCGGCCCGCGTCGTCGCGCCCCTGAGGAGCGCCGGGTACGCGAACCCCGGCAGGCGTCACCATGGTGCCGGTTCAGGGGGAGGGGGCCTCCGCCTGGACGCGTCCGGTGCGGACGGCGTCCACGAGTGCCCGGTGGTCCCGTTCGTTCTGGTCCGCGTACGTCTCGGCGAAAGCGGCGACGGCCCGGTCGAAGACGTCGGAACCCCCCAGGTACGCGGCGATCGCGATTCGGTCCCCGGACCGCGCGTGCGCCCGGGCCAGCGTGGCGCCGCACACCTCCCCGAACAGCGTCATCGTCCTGGGCACCAGGCTCTCGGCCACCACGATGCCCTTCCAGTCGCGCAACTGCCGTACGTAGAAGTCCCGCTGCCGCCCGTCGATGCCGTGGAGGCGTTCCCAGCCGAGGAAGATGTCGCTGGTCGCCTGCATCAGGCGCTGCCCGGCGACCACCCGCTCGCCCTGCGTACGGTGCGGGCCGGGCCCCGCGTACGGGGCCAGGACCGACTCCTCGGCCTCCTTCGCCTGCAGGAACAGCGGATCCTCGTCGTCCTTCCCCAGCAGGAGCAGGATCCAGCAGCGGGTCCCGACACTGCCCACCCCGACGACCTTGCGCGCGCAGTCGGCGAGCCGGTACTGCTCCAGCAGGAAGCGGCGGTCG
The DNA here is from genome assembly GCF_042733315.1 of Streptomyces sp. NPDC059718. Lineage (NCBI taxonomy): Bacteria > Bacillati > Actinomycetota > Actinomycetes > Kitasatosporales > Streptomycetaceae > Streptomyces > Streptomyces sp. NPDC059718. The sequence goes on along the minus strand of NZ_JBHWGA010000015.1, from coordinate 42,409 downwards.
GGCTGCAGGGAGTGGCCGTAGCGCTCGACCAGCCGGGAGATCTCCTTCTCCAGGGCGGCGCGGGCGTCGCCGTCGAGCAGGTCGCGCAGCGGCATCAGCAGCGGGGGATCGGGGGCGATCAGGCGCCTGCCGTCGATCACCCGGGTCAGCTTGTCGAAGACCTGCAGCGTGTCGTGCGCCCGGGCCCGGGCCCGGGCACGCTCCCAGCGCGCCACGTCCTCGCCGCCCATCATCGGGGCGAACTGCTGCTGCAACCGGTCCGCCTCGAAACGGGTGTACCAGACCTGCAGGTTGCCCATCCCGGCGAAGCCGCGCATCCGCCGCCGGTACGCCCCCACCGCCGCCCGCACCACCCCCGCGCGCTCGGCCGCCGAGAAGCCGTTCGCACGGCCCGCGATGACCAGACTGGCGGCCAGGCGCTTGACGTCCCACTCCCAGGGGCCCGGCAGGGTCTCGTCGAAGTCGTTGATGTCGAACATCAGCCGCCGCTCCGGCGAGGCCAGCAGCCGGAAGTTGAGCAGGTGCGCGTCCCCGCACAACTGGGCCCGCAGGCCCGAGCGGGGCGTGTGCGCGAGGTCCCCGGCCATGACCGCGGCCGCCCCGCGGTAGAAGCGGAACGGCGACTCGGTCATGCGGCCGTAGCGGATCGGCACGAGCTCCGGCACACGCCGGGCCGACTGCCCCTCCACGACGTCCACCGGATCGGCCCGGTCCGCCGCGGGCGCGTACTCCGCGTGGGCGGAGCGCGGCGTCCTCTTGCGGGCCGCCTTGCCGCGCGCGGCCCGCTCCCCGGGCGAACTCCACCGGGCGTCCACGGTCATCGCGGTCACCGTCCTCCGGGCCGCACGGAACTCGCCGGGAATGCGTGGGTGCGCCGGCCCCCTCAAACGTAAGCCCGGCCCATGGCCCCGGCGAGCCGGACCCGGGGCCGCGGAGTTGTGCCCGCGGGCGGCCCCGGTGACCATGACCCCATGGACGCGGCCGGCCATCTTCCGGGGCCCCCGACCCCCGGCGGGGGCGGCGATGGTCCTTGACCTCGTCCTGATCGGGCTGGCCGTCACCCTGTTCCCGTTCCCGCTGATGGCGTTCGTGCTGGTGCTGAGCACCCGCGGCGGGGCGTGGAAGGGACTGGCCTTCATCATCGCCTGGCTGACCTGCCTGGTCGCGGTCGTCGCGGCGGTGCTGCTGCTGACCCAGGGCAAGCCCCCGGAGCCGAAGTCCTCGCCCTCGACGGCCGCCCTCGCCGGCAAACTCGCCGTCGGCGCCGGGCTGGTGGGCTACGCCGAGCACCGCAGGCGCCGTGCGGCGCGCCCCCACCGGCCGTCCCGGATGACGAGCCGCCTGGAGCGGGTCTCCGCCTGGTCGTCAGCGGGCCTCGCGGTGCTGCTCCAGCCGTGGGGACTGGTGGCGGCGGGCGCCGCGACCGTCGTCGAGGCCGACCTGTCCCACCTCGAGTCGTACCTGGCGCTCATGGCGTACTGCCTGATCGCCAGCTCCACCCTGCTGACGATGGAGGTCTACACCCTCGTCGCCCCCGACTCCGCCCGCGTCCGGCTGCGCGTCCTGCGCACCTGGCTCGACGGCCACCAGGACCAGGCGATCATCGGGCTGTGCCTGGTCATCGGGCTGGTCCTGGTCGCCAAGAGCCTCTACCAGCTCACCGCCTGAGCCCGTCTCCGCTGCGCCGCGCCGAGTTGCCGCCCCCGCCGGTCGCGGGCGTAATGCAGGGGTGGACATGATCCATGTCCGTGCGGTGAGCCCGCCGGACCTCACGGACCGGGCGCTGACCGCGCTCGGTGCCGATCCCTGCGTGCTCAACCTCGTCCTGCTGCGCGGCGGCGCCCGCCACCCGGACGGCGACGCCATCGAGTGCGACGTGCTGACCGGCGCCGCCAACACCGTCCTGCGCGGGCTGCGCGACCTCGGGATCGACCGCCGCGGATCGATCGTCCTCGACCCCGTCGACGTCGTCCTCTCCGACACCGCCGAGCGGGCCGGAGCGGCCTCCCCCGGCGCACGGCTGCGCACCCCGGTGTGGGACCAGGTCGAGGCCCGCATCCGCGCCGAGGGCCGCTACCCGCCCAGCTTCCACCTGCTGCTGGTCATCGCCGGGATCATCGGCGCGGTCGGCATCATCAGCAACTCGCAGATCCTCATCGTGGCCGCCATGGTCGTCGGACCCGAGTACGGGGCCATCACCAGCGTCGCCCTCGGCATCGACCGCCACGACCGCGCCCGGGTCCGCGAGGGACTCCGGGCCCTGCTCGTGGGCTTCGCGCTGGCCATCGCCGCCACGCTGCTCTTCGCCCTGCTCGTAAGGGCCTTCGACCTGCAGCCGGAGGCCTTCCGGCTGGGGGTGCGGCCGGTCGCCCACCTGATCAACACCCCCAACTTCTTCTCCCTCGTGGTGGCCGTGCTCGCCGGGATCGTCGGCATCGTCTCCCTCACCGAGGCCCGCACCAGCGCCCTGCTCGGCGTCTTCATCTCGGTGACGACCATCCCGGCCGGGGCCGACCTCGGCGTCTCGCTCGCCTTCGCCTCCTGGGACGAGGCGCGGGGCTCCCTGTTCCAGCTGCTGCTCAACGTCGTCGTGCTGATCCTCGTCGGCACCGGGACCCTCAGGTGCCAGCGCGCCATCTGGCGCCGCGTCAGCGCCGGGGCGGCGGCCCGGGCCGAGGTGCGATGACCCCCTGCCGGTGGTCCAATGGCACGGGGGATGGCGCGGGGGAAGGGAGCAGTGCCGTGAGCGACGCGATCGACGAGATGGGCCCCATCGACTACGTGGTGATCGAATTCCCCGGCAACCGCATGACCGGGGAGGCCTTCCCGCTCCTGCTCGACCTCGTGGACCGCGGGCTCGTCCGCATCCTCGACCTGACCTTCGTCCGCAAGGACGCGGACGGGAGCGTCGCCGGCCTGGAGATCGCCGACCTCACCGCCGGGGGACTCGGCGAGCTCGAGGTCTTCCAGGGCGCCTCCTCCGGCCTGCTCGGCGCGGACGACCTCGCGGACGCCGCCGCTGTCCTCGAACCGGGCAGCTCCGCCGCCGTCCTGGTCTACGAGAACCTGTGGGCCGCGCCCCTCGCCGTCGCGATCCGCCGGGGCGGGGGCAGGCTCGTGGCCGGCGGCCGGATCCCCGTCCAGGACGGGCTCGCCTCCCTGGACGCCGCGGAGTCCGGCCCCTGATGACCCCTGGTCAGGCGTTCCCGCCGACCACGGTGAAACTCATCCACGGCTCCGCGTCGGGGATGCCCGGGTTGCTGGTCTTCGTCGCCAGGTAGGTGCTCTCCGTGCCCTCGAGGTTCTTGCAGCCGGGACCGGTGTGCAGGACGACGTCGTTGAGCGTGTTGTTCACGATCGACCTGGCACCCGTGGGCGGCAACTGGTGGCAGCCGTCCACCGACGGATTGTCCAGCTGCACCACCTTGTTGTCCGGGGTGGTGTACACCACCGTGCCCACCGCTTGGGAGTCCAGGCCGGAGCAGCCCGCGGCGCCGAGCAGAAGGAACAGGGCGCCGGCGCGGATGCCGTGCCGCCGGAGATCTGCCATGGTGAGCGTCCTCGTCTGTGCGGAGAGCGGTGCGAAGGCCACGCTGCCCCGAGAGCGCCCACGCTGTCATGCCGGGCACGCCCAGTCGGCCGAATCATCCTCCCCCTGGTGGTGACGGCGGACCAGGTGCCGGCGTGCGGCCCGCCCGGCGCGGTGGTCGAATGGAGGTCCAGGAACCACCGGAAGGGACGGCACCATGCCCGGTCTACTGCGTGGAGCGGTACGTACGGCCGTCGTCGCGGGCACGGCCACCGCGGTGTCGCAGCGGGTGGCGCGACGGCAGCAGGGCCGGTGGGCGGAGCAGGGCTACGGGCAGGCAGCGGTCCAGGAGCCCACGGCCCCCGCCCCACCGCCCGCGGCCGCCCCGCCTCCGCAACCGCCGCCCGCCCCGGGGGGCGACATGGCGGGGAAGCTGGAGCAGCTCAAGCAGCTGGGCGAACTGAAGGAGCAGGGGATCCTCACCGAGGAGGAGTTCCAGACGCAGAAACGCGCCATCCTCGGCGGCTGACGGCGCGGGCGCCGGAAACGCCACAGACGCCTGTGGGCGGTACCACCGGTCTCCCGGTGGTACCGCCCACAGGCGTCTACGTGGTGTCCGAGGGGGGACTTGAACCCCCACGCCCGATAAAGGGCACTAGCACCTCAAGCTAGCGCGTCTGCCATTCCGCCACCCGGACAAGGTGTTCGCCGCCCGGCACTCGGCCCGGCGACGTGGAAAACAATAGCAAACATCCGGAGGCCCCCGATCACACGCTTCCCGTGACGGGAGCGCGACGGCCTGCCCGGGGCCCTCGCGGGCCGCGGAGGGCGCGGGGGAGGATGGCCGTGACCGACGAACGAAGGAGACAGCGTGAGTGAGTCGAACTCGGCCGCCCGTACGACCACCGGAGAGGACGAGGTCGTCGACCTCTGCCGCGACCTCATCCGGATCGACACCAGCAACTACGGCGACCACTCCGGGCCGGGTGAGCGGGCCGCCGCCGAGTACGTGGCGGAGAAGCTCGCCGAGGTCGGCCTGGAGCCGCAGATCTTCGAGTCGCACAAGGGGCGGGCCTCCACCGTCGCCCGCATCGCGGGCGAGGACCCCTCCCGTCCGGCCCTGCTGATCCACGGCCACACCGACGTCGTGCCCGCGAACGCGGACGACTGGACCCACCACCCCTTCTCCGGCGAGATCGCCGACGGGTGCGTGTGGGGGCGCGGCGCGGTCGACATGAAGGACATGGACGCGATGACCCTGGCCGTCGTGCGCGACATGCTGCGCAGCGGCCGCCGTCCGCCCCGCGACGTCGTGCTGGCCTTCCTCGCCGACGAGGAGGCGGGCGGCGTCTACGGGGCGCGGCACCTGGTCGACCGGCACCCCGGGCTCTTCGAGGGCGTGACCGAGGCCATCGGCGAGGTGGGCGGCTTCTCCTTCACCGTCAACGAGGACGTGCGCCTGTACCTGATCGAGACCGCCCAGAAGGGCATGCACTGGATGCGGCTGACCGTGGACGGCACCGCCGGCCACGGGTCCATGACCAACACCGACAACGCCATCACGGAGCTCTGCGAGGCGGTCGGCCGGCTCGGCCGGCACGAGTTCCCGGTGCGGGTGACCAAGTCCGTGCGCGGTTTCCTGGACGAGCTGGGCGACGCCCTCGGTACCGAGCTCGACCCCGAGGACATGGAGACGACGCTCGCCAGGCTCGGCGGCATCGCCAAGATCATCGGGGCCACGCTGCGCAACACCGCGGCCCCCACGATGCTGGGCGCCGGCTACAAGGTGAACGTCATCCCCGGCCAGGCGACCGCGCACGTCGACGGCCGCTTCCTGCCCGGGCACGAGGAGGAGTTCCTGGCCGACGTCGACCGGATCCTCGGCCCCCGGGTGAAGCGCGAGGACGTGCACTCCGACAAGGCGCTGGAGACCAGCTTCGACGGCGCCCTGGTCGACGCCATGCAGGCGGCGCTGAAGGCCGAGGACCCGATCGCCCGCGCGGTGCCGTACTGCCTGTCCGGCGGGACCGACGCCAAGTCCTTCGACGACCTGGGGATCCGCTGCTTCGGATTCGCCCCGCTGCAGCTGCCGCCGGAGCTCGATTTCGCCGGAATGTTCCACGGCGTGGACGAGCGGGTACCGGTCGACGGACTGAAGTTCGGCGTCCGTGTTCTCGACCGGTTCCTCGCGAACTGCTGAAACGACGCTCGCATTATCGACATTTCTTGCCGCTTAGCCGAAAAGAGTGAATGAATCCCGGCGGCAGTAGCGCGCCTTCTTCCGAGTCGTTGGTTCGTGTGCGGTCCGAGGTCGGGGCCGTTTTGCCAACAAGGAGGAAATAATGATCAAGAAGGTCGTCGCTGCTGCCGCTGTCACCGGAGGGCTCGTGGCTGCGGGTGCCGGCGTGGCCGTCGCCGACTCCGGCGCTCAGGCCGCCGCTGTCGGTTCCCCGGGGGTCCTCTCCGGCAATGTGATCCAGGTGCCCGTCAACATCCCGGTCAACCTGTGCGGCAACACGGTCAACATCGTGGGGCTGCTGAACCCGGCCCTGGGTAACGCCTGCTTCAACAACTGACGTCGCGGCGGGCCGCATCGCTGCAGGCCTGATCCCGGCGGTCCCGGATGCGCCATCTCCGCGTTCCGGGGCCGTCGCACCGGCTAGGGGTGGGACACCGGTTATCCGGCCCCGGGGGGTCATTCATTCCCCCGGCGGGCGATTGTCCGCCGGTTTCCGTATCGGAAAAGCAAGAGGCAAGGACATTCAATGCGACAAGTCGCGAAAAAGGGGCTGCTCACCGCAGTCGCGACAGGCGGCGTGCTCGCCGTCACCGGCGGTATGGCCTACGCGGACTCCCACGCGTCCGGGGTCGCCGCCGGTTCTCCGGGCGTTCTGTCCGGCAACACGATCCAGGCGCCGGTGAACATTCCGATCAACGCCTGTGGCAACACCGTCAACGTCGTCGGGCTCCTCAACTCGGCGGCGGGCAACACCTGCGTCAACGGCTCCATCGACCAGGGCAAGAGCCACGGCTACGGCCAGGGCAAGGGCTACGGGAAGAAGGAGAGCGGGGGCTACGGCAAGAAGGACAGCGGCAGCTACCGCGACAAGGACGGCGGCAAGGGCTACGGCGGCGGCAAGGGCTACGGCCAGGGCGGCAGCAAGGGCTACGGCAAGGGCCACAGCGGTGACGACGGCTACGGCTACGGTCACGGTGGCGGCGCCTCGGCGCGCGCCGCAGCGGTCGGCTCTCCGGGCGTCCTGTCCGGCAACGTGATCCAGGCGCCGATCAACATCCCGGTCAACGTCTGCGGCAACACGATCGACGTCATCGGGTTCCTGAACCCGGCGACGGGCAACGCCTGCGTCAACAACGGTGGCTACCACCACGGCGGCAAGGGCAAGGGCCACCACCACAAGCCCGAGCACCACGGCAACCGCCACAAGCCGGGCAACGAGAACAACGGTGGTGGCAAGGGCGGCGGTGGCAAGGGCGGCGGTGGCAAGGGCGGCGGTGGCGGTGGCAACCAGCCGCAGTCCATGGGCCACGGCGGCGGTCCGTCCCTGGCCCGCACCGGTGCCGGCGACATCGCCACGGGCCTGCTGACCAGCGCCGGTCTCCTGCTGGGCGGCGCGGTGCTCTTCCGCCGCGCCCGCGCGGTCAGGAACTGAGCCTTCCGGTCTCACCCCTTCGAGCGGGGCCCCGCGGTTCGCGGGGCCCCGTTCGGCGTGTCGGCGACCTCACCAGGTGGCGCGTATCTGCCGGATGATCCGGCGGCGCAGCCGCACCCTGCGGCTGCCGTCCGGGTAGAGGCGGAGCCGGTCGAGCTCCCAGTGACCGTACTCGGCGTGGTCGGTCAGCAGGCGATGAGCCTCCTTGCGGGAGACTCCCCGTGGCACGTACACATCTCTGAATTCGTATTCAGGCATCGCATCTATTGTGCGGGGAGCGCCTCGGTACGGATAGCGTCTTCTGCATGTCTGATGCCGCGCAGCCCACCGTTGCCGAGGTACGAGCCGCCGTCGAGGCGGTGAAAGCCGCGCTGGACCGCCACCTGGACGCGATCGAGAACCGCACCGGGGAGGACGATCCCGCGGTCTACCAGGCCTTCGAGGGCCTCGCCTCGGCCGCCGAGGCCTACGACGAGCTGCTCTACGACACCTACGACGAGGTCACCCCCTTCGAGGTGCCGCTCGGGGACACCCTCCCCGACTACTCCGGCCCCGGTGAACCGGGCGCGATCAGCGTCCTGATCCGCCGGGACTACACCGTGGCCGACCCGCAGCGGCTGCGCAGGCAGGCGGAAGGGGTCTCCGAGACCGCCGCGGCCGAGGGCGGGGACATCGGCACGGCGGTGGGTGCCCTCTTCGGGGAGTACGAGCCCGACGAGATCGCCGAGCGCCACAAGGAGTTCGGCCTGGAGGAGGGCGACTCCACGCTCTGGGTCACCGCGGCGGAGCCCGCCGAGCCGGGCGAGTGGCTCGCCGCGCCCTTCGACCAGGCGGACCCGCGGCATCTGCTCTTCCGCCTCGACGTCAGCGCGGTCTACGACGACGCCGACGCGGACGAGCTCGACCGGCTGGCCTGACCGGGCGCGGGGCGCGGCTCGCCCGGGCCCGGGGGAGCCGCCCCGGGCCCGCGCGGCGGATCACTCCGCCGCGGCGGCGGCCGCCTGCTCGCGCAGGATGTCCCGCAGGCGTGTCGTCCGGTCCCGGGCGGGAACCTCCGCCACCGCGTGGGGGAGTGCCTGGTCGACGCCCTGCACCACGGACAGATGGCGCTCCCCCCGGCTGAAGGCGGTGTAGATCCAGGCCCGGGTCAGGGCCGGGGTGGCGTCCCCCGGCAGGACGACGACGGCGGCCGGCCAGCGGCGGCCCGCCGCCTGGTGCGCCGTGACCGCCCAGCCGTGCCGCACCTGGGCGGTCACCGCGTCGGGCGCGACCACCACGGGCGTTCCCCCGCAGTCGAGCCGCAGCCCCTCCGTGTCGGCGGAGACGACGGTGCCCGGCACGGCCGTCCCGGGAACCGGGGCGTGCACGATCCGGTCGCCCGGGTCGAAGCCGCCGAAGCGGCCGGGCCCGGGGTTGAGACGCTCCTTGAGCGCGGCGTTGAGCGCCCGGGTGCCGGCGGCGCCGCCGTGGCCCGGGGTGATCACCTGGGTCTGCTCCGGGGGCACGCCGATGGCCCGGGGCACGGAGTCCGCGACGAGCTGGACCGTGCGGTGCACGGCCTCGCCGGCGTCCCGCACGGGGACGATCACGACCTCCTTCCCGGGAGCGTCGACGGTGGCCAGCTCGCCGAAGCCGATCCCGGAGACCAGCTCGCCGATGGGGCCGGGGTCGGGCGTGCGCGAGGCGACCTGCGGGCACACCTTCGCCGCCAGCAGGTCGGAGAAGACCCGGCCGGGGCCCGCGGACCACAGCACCGCCGGGTCCCCGGAGAGCACCAGGCGCGCCCCGTCGGGCACGGATTCCACCAGGGTCGCGGCCGTCTCCACGTCGAGCTGGGGCGCGTCCAGCACCGCCAGCAGGTCCAGCGCCAGCGCGCCGTCCTCGTCCCGGCCGGGGCCCTCGTGGCCGGCCAGCAGCCCGGCGAGGGTGGCGGTCGCCTCCGCGTCCACGGACCCGGCCAGCCGCCGCCTGCCGTCCTCGGTGGCCGCGACGGCCCAGGCCCGCAGCCCCAGCGACCGGGCGGCCGCCACCAGCGCCGCCGGTTCCGCCCGGGCCGCCTCCGCGCCGGTGTGGGCGACCAGCCCGCTCCCGGCGACCGCCCGGACCAGCGCCGCGGCGGACGGGGACGGGGCCGCGCCCGCCGCGCCCTCCCAGTCCTGCGACTCGTCCGCGTCGAAGGTGTTGAGGAGCCTGCTCAGGCCGTCCGCGAGGCTCTCCTCGGCGAGCGCGTAGCGGTCCAGGCCGAGGAGCAGCCGCACCGGTGCCTCCTCGTCCTCCTCGTCGGCCGCCGGACGGGCACCGGCGCTCTCGTCCGGGACGTGGAAGACCAGCACCAGGCCGTCCGCGACGGCGGCCTTCAGGGTCTCCTCGGCGTCGGTGACCCCGTTCTGCCCGAGCGCCGCACCGAGCGTGGCCCACTCGAGCGCGGTGTGACCCCGCTCGGCCGCCCGTTCCAGCAGCCAGACGACCAGCGCGCGCACCCGCCGCTCGTCGTCGGGGCCGCCCTCGCCGCCGAGCAGCGCCTTGGCGAAGCCGTCGGCCTGGTCCACCCGGACCCCGGCGAGTGCCAGTACCTGCCACGGGTCCTCACGCAACGACTCCCCGGCCCGCTCGCCCAGCGCCGCCACGGCGGCCTCGGCGAGGCTCTCCGGTGCCCCGCCCGCCGCGAGCACCGTCCGTGCGGCCGCCACGGCGTCCCCGCTGAGCTGCGCGGGCAGCACGGGCCGCGCCACCGGGGCCGGCGCCGGGGCGGGGGAGGGCGCGGCCGCGGGCGGCGCCGCGGGACGGGCGGGCCCGCCACTCTTCACGGGCGCCGCGGGGCGCTCGCCGCGTTCGATCGCCCGCACCGCGGCGGCCAGGTCCGTGAGTTCGGCGGGGAGCTGTGCACCGACGCCCTCGGTCGAGGGCCGGGGCCGCCGGGGAGCCGCGGTCTCCTCGCCGGCGGCGCCCTCGGGCTCGGCGCGGTCCTCGCGGTCGTGGTCGTCGCGGTCCTCGGTCACGATGGCCTCCGTTGTACGGCGGACTACGGTCGGGGCCCGATCACAGCGTGCTCCAGTCGTGGTCCGGATAGCGGTGCACCGGCGCAGAGACGTCGTCCAGCGCCTGGCAGATCTCATCCGGAAGACTAAGGGTCTCCACTGACAACGCCGCAGCGAGCTGCTGGGCGTTGCGCGCCCCGACGATCGGCGCGGTGACGCCGGGACGGTCCCGCACCCAGGCGAGCGCCACCTGCAGCGGGCTGGCGGCCAGCCCGTCGGCCGCTATGGCCAGCGCGTCCACGATGAGCCGGGCCGTCTCGTCCAGGTAGGGGGCGACGAAGGGCGCCATGTCCTCGGAACCGCCGCGGGAGTCCTGCGGGGTCCCGTGCCGGTACTTGCCGGTCAGCACCCCGCGTCCGAGCGGCGAGGACGGCAGCAGCCCCACCCCCAGGTCCAGCGCGGCGGGCAGCACCTCGCGCTCGATGCCGCGCTGCAGCAGCGAGTACTCCATCTGCGTGCTGGCCAGCGGTGTGCGCGTCGGCACGGCCTGCTGCCAGGTGGCCGCCTTGGCCAGCTGCCAGCCGCAGAAGTTGGACACGCCGACGTAGCGGGCACGGCCGGAGCTCACGGCGAGGTCGAGGGCCTGCAGCGTCTCGTCCAGCGGGGTGGCCGTGTCGTACGCGTGCACCTGCCACAGGTCGACGTAGTCCGTGCCGAGCCGCTGCAGGGAGGCGTCCAGGGCGGCGAGCAGGTGGCCGCGCGAGGCGTCGAAGCGGCGGTACGGGTCGGGCACGCTGCCGGCCTTGGTGGCGATCACCAGGTCCGAGCGGGGCACCAGGTCCTCGACCAGCCGGCCGAGGAGGTACTCGGCGCCGCCGTCCCCGTAGACGTCGGCGGTGTCCACGAGCGTGCCCCCGGCCTCCCAGAAGGCCTTGAGCTGGTCGGCGGCGTCGAGTTCGCCGGTGTCGCGCCCCCAGGTCAGCGTGCCGAGCCCGAGCCGGGACACGCGCAGTCCCGTACGGCCGAGGTGCCTTTGCTCCATGAGGGGTGAGATTACTGGTCGTCCGGGACCTTTGGGCAGGAGTGACGTACCCGACAGGCGCCGGCGCGCGCCCGGGGCGATAAGGTCCGGGGAACAACGACGTTACTCATCGGTAAGGGGATCGCCATGCGGCTCGGGATCAACCTCGGCTACTGGGGCGCCGGGATGGACGCCGACAACCTCGCCGTGGCGCAGGAGGCCGACCGCCTCGGCTACTCCGTGTGCTGGGCGGCCGAGGCCTACGGTTCCGACGCACCCACCGTGCTGTCCTGGGTCGCCGCGCAGACCGAGCGCATCGACGTCGGCTCGGCGATCTTCCAGATCCCGGCCCGTACGCCCGCGATGACGGCGATGACCGCCGCCACCCTCGACTCCCTGTCCGGCGGCCGCTTCCGGCTGGGCCTGGGCGTCTCCGGCCCGCAGGTCTCCGAGGGCTGGTACGGCGTGAAGTTCGACAAGCCGCTGGCGCGCACGCGCGAGTACGTCGAGATCGTCCGCAAGGCGATGTCGCGGGAGCGGCTGAGCCACGAGGGCGAGCACTGGACGCTGCCGCTGCCCGGCGGCCCCGGCAAGGCGCTGAAGCTGACCGTGCACCCGGTGCGCGAGCACATCCCGCTGTACATCGCCGCGATCGGCCCCAGGAACCTGGAGCAGACCGGTGAGATCGCCGACGGTGCGCTGCTGATCTTCCCCTCCGCCGCCCACCTGGAGGACACCGCGCTCCGCCACATCCGGGCGGGCCGCGAGAAGACGGGGAAGACCATGGACGGCTTCGACGTCTGCCCGACCGTGCCGCTCGCCGTCGGCGAGGACGTGGACGCGCTGGCCGACCTCTTCCGCCCCTACACCGCCCTGTACGTGGGCGGGATGGGCAGCCGCAAGCAGAACTTCTACAACCAGCTCGCGCAGCGCATGGGGTACGAGAAGGAGGCCGCCGAGATCCAGGACAAGTACCTGTCCGGCGACAAGGAGGGCGCCGCCGCCGCGATCCCGCGCGAACTCATCGACTCCACCACCCTGCTGGGCTCCGTGGAGCGGATCGCCGACCGGATGCAGGCCTACGCGGCCGCCGGCGTCACCACGCTGACACTGGCCCCGGCCGGGTTCACCCTGGACGAGCGGGTCGCGGCGCTGCGCGCGGGCGTGGAGGCGCTGGAGCGCGCCGGACTCGCCGGGTAGGGGAGGGCACCGGTCCCTCGGCGCCTGGTCCCGGCTCAGCCCGGGACCAGGCGCCCCATCAGCCGCCCGAAGGCGATCAGGCGCGCTATCTGGCCGGGCCCGCCGTCGTCGAGGGACTTGCTGAACCGGAAGGCCTCCGGCCGGAAGCGGGCCGAGGTGACGCCGCCGTCGGCGTCACCGAGCACCGCGCTCAGTTCCTGCGGCACGGCGGTGGCCAGCACCACGAAGACGCCGCGGTCGATCCTCCGGCCCTGCTCGTCGCGGCCGACCAGGGTGCGCATGCCGACGTGGCCGATCGAATCCAGGGGCAGCACCTGCACGGAGGAGTCCAGCACCCGTCCACCCGGCGCGTCCTCGTCGGCGACCTCCTCGCTGTGCCACAGGATGAGCCGCCGGCCGTCGCAGACCGCGGCCTCCTGCCACACCGAGGTGCCGGCCTCCGTCAGGTCGACGACGCGTTCGAGGGTGAAACCGCGGACCCGTCGCCGGCCCAGGATGCCGTCGATCGCCTCGAGGGCCACGTCCGCGTGGAGGAAGTAGGCGCGGGCCGCGTCGTCCAGGCGCGCGTAAGGGGCCCAGTCCGAGCCCGCCGGGCCTCCGGGGCGTGCCGTCGTCCGGCTGCGCGTCGCCTTGCTGAACATGACTTGGTCGTGACCCCTCCGAGGGGCTATGAAATCACGGGCACTTCGGCCGGCGGCGGGGCCCCTCGGTTTCCGCGGCCGTGGTGGGGGCTCGGGGGTCTTCCCCGCCACGGCCGTCACCAAACACAACGCTCGGAAGGGCCAGGGGTTACGTGCCCGGTGCCGGACGGCTCTCATCCGTTCGGCCGAGTTGACGCCCGGGCCTGTTGCCTCATGCTTTGCGGGCGACTTGACTTTTCATTTGCGTATGCCCGATTCGCGCAGGAGGTACGTCATGCTCTCCGCCCGGAGTCTGTTCCAGGAGATCCTCGACAACGACGACTCCTTCCGGCTGTTCTGCTCGATCGCCGCCAGCGGTGAGTCGCAGGGCGGCTGGGAGAACGGCAGGATCGCCGCACTGGTCCCCGAGTCCCAGCGTGAACTGGCCCCCAAGATCGCCCGGCACGGCGCCGACGAGGACAAGCACGGCCGGATCTTCCACGCCCTGATGCGCAAGCGCGGCCTCGAACCCGTCCCGGTCCCCCCGGACACCGACTACACCGTGCTCCTCGAACGCGGCGGCATCGGCCTCGCCCACGACAAGCTGCGCCGCGAGGAGCCCCTGACCGTGCGGGACATCGTCACCTACCTCGCCCACAGCCGGGTCACCGAGCAGCGCGCCTCCGAGCAGATGGCCCTGCTCACCAGGTACTTCGCGGACCACCCCGACATCGGCAGGGCGGTCCGCATGATCTCCGCCGACGAGGACAACCACCTCGCCTACTGCCACGAGGAGCTGCTCCGCTTCGCCCACGCGGGCCACGGCGCGGCCATCCGGCAGGTCCTGCGCGAGTGCGCCCACGCGGAGATCCGCATCTACCGCGACGTCAGCCTCGCCGTCATGGACCACATGGGCCGGATCCTCGGCTGGTCCGGGGCGAAGGCCGCGGTGCTGCGGGCCGGGATCCACGGGGCGTACGCGTACGAACGCCTGGGCGGCTGGCGGCGGATGGTCAGGCTCACCATGCCCCAGCGCCTCGACGCCCTCGGCGGCCCCGAACCCGCGGCCGAACCGGCGGTCTGAGCCGGCGGTCTGAGCCGCGTCCCGGCCCCTCGCCCGCACCCGCGTGGGGCCGGGAGACCGCTCAGAGCCAGCCGTGCCGTTTGAACGTCCGGTACAGCAGGATCTCGGACACGGCGATGACCGCCAGGACCGCGGGATACCCCCACACCTGGTGGAGTTCGGGCATGTACCGGAAGTTCATGCCGTAGATGCCCGCGATCATGGTGGGTACCGCCGCCATGGCGGCCCACGCCGAGATCTTGCGCATGTCGTCGTTCTGCCGCACCCCGACCTGGGTCAGATGGGAGCTCAGCACGTCGCTGAGCAGCCGGTCGAGGCTGTCCACCAGCTCGTTGGCCCGGGTCAGGTGGTCGGCCACGTCGCGGAAGAAGGGCTGGGTGCTGGGCGCCACGTGCGGCACCGTGCCCGCCGAGAGCCGGATCATCGGCTGCATCAGAGGCGCGGTCGCCCGCCGGAACTCCAGCAGCTGGCGCTTGAAACCGTAGATCCGGCTCGCCGTGCTCTCGGCGCCCTGGCGCGCGACGGACCTGCGGACCTCCGGGGCGAAGACCTCCGTCTCCAGGTCCTCCAGGTCGGCCTGGAGATCGGCCGCGACCACCATGTAGTCGTCGACCACGGTGTCGCTGATGGCGTACATCACCGCGGTCGGCCCGTGCTTGAGGACCTCGTGCTCCGCCTCCAGGCGGTGCCGGATCTCACCCGGGGCGATCGCCTCGCCGTGGCGCACGGTGACGACGAAGCCCTCCCCGACGAAGATCATCAGCTCGCCCGCGGAGACCGTGTCCCGCTCGTCGTCGTACGAGACCGGCTTGAGCACCAGGAAGAGCGAGCCCTCGTACACCTCCAGCTTGGGCCGTTGGTGGGCGCAGAGCGCGTCCTCCACGGCCAGCGGGTGCAGCCCGAACTCGCGGCTGACGAGGTCGAACTCCTTCTCCGTCGGCTCGTACAGGCCGATCCACACGAACGCCCCGTCCGTCGCCCGCGCCGCGTCCAGCGCGTCGGAGAGGTCGTCGGGGGCCGAGGTGCGCTCCCCGTCGCGGTAAATGGCGCAGTCGACGATCACACCTGTCTTCTTCCGCGTTACGTCGGCGCCACACCGGACAACCCGGGGTCGTATGGTGGCGGTCATGCCCACCGTGATCCTGGTCCGGCACGGCCGGTCCACCGCCAACGCGGAGAAAGTGCTGGCCGGACGGCTCCCCGGAGTCGCCCTCGACGAGACCGGACGTGACCAGGCCGCCGCGCTGGCCGCCCGGTTGGCCGGACTGCCGCCGGCCGCCGTGGTCACCAGCCCGCTGCAGCGGTGCCGGGAGACCCTGCAGCCGCTCCTGGACGCGCTGCCCGACGTGCCGCTCCACGTCGAGGAGCGCATCTCGGAGTGCGCCTACGGCGACTGGAGCGGCCGCAAGATCGCCGAGCTGGCCGACGAGCCGCTGTGGGGCGTGGTGCAGCGCTACCCATCGGCCGCGGTCTTCCCCGGCGAGGGGGGCGAGTCGGTGCGCGCCATGCAGGCCCGCGCGGTCGACGCGGTGCGCGAGTGGAACGCCCGCATCGAGGAGACCCACGGACCCGACGCCCTCTACGTGATGTGCTCCCACGGCGACATCATCAAGTCCGTCGTCGCCGACGCCCTCGGCATGCACCTGGACCTCTTCCAGCGCATCGCCGTCGACCCCTGCTCGGTCACCGCGATCCGCTACACCCCGGAGCGGCCCTTCCTGCTCCGGCTCGGCGACACCGGCAGCCTGGAAAGCCTGCGCCCGAGGGAGCGGCCCACCACGGCCCCGGGCGACGCGGAGGTCGGAGGCGGTGCGGGCGCACCGTGATCAGCTTCCGCAGTAGGGTGGACCGGACCCCGAAGACACCGAGAAAACGGAGCAGGACGTGCCTCGTCAGGTGTTCCTCTACGACAAGCCCGAACGCTTCGTCGCCGGCACCGTAGGCCAACCGGGCCAACGCACCTTCTTCCTGCAGGCGAGCGCCGCCGGCCGGACGACCAGCGTTGCGCTGGAGAAGACCCAGGTCGAGGCACTTGCCGAGCGCATCGACGAGCTGCTGGACGAGGTCGTGCGCCGCACCGGCGGTTCCGCCCCCGTACCCGCCGTGGCCCCCACGGAGCTGCTCGACAACAGGCCGCTCGAGGCCCCCGTCGAGGAGGAGTTCCGGGTCGGCACCATGGCCCTGGCCTGGGACGGCGCCGAGGAACGGATGATCCTGGAGGCCCAGGCGCTGGTCGAGATCGAGGCCGAGGACGAGGACGACCTCGAGGCCGCCGAGGAGATGCTCCTGCAGGACGAGGAGAACGGCCCGCCGCTGCTGCGGGTGCGCCTGACCGGCGCCCAGGCCCGCTCCTTCGCCAAGCGCGCTCTCGACGTCGTCGCGGCCGGCCGCCCGCCCTGCCCGCTGTGCAGCCTGCCCCTGGACCCGGAAGGACACGTATGCCCGCGTCAGAACGGGTACCGGCGGTCGGCGACGGCCTGAGCGGGGACATAGCCGCCGAGCTGCTCGCGCACGGGGAACTGACCGTGCGCGGGCGGCTGCGCGACGCCTCCAACGCGGTGCTCTACTGCGCGGTCGAGCACGAGGGCGTGCGTGCCCACTGCGTGTACAAGCCGGTGGCGGGCGAGCGGCCGCTGTGGGACTTCCCCGACGGGACGCTCGCCCAGCGCGAGGTCGCCGCCTACCTGGTCTCCGAGGCCACCGGCTGGGGCCTGGTGCCGCCGACCGTCCTGCGGGACGGTCCGTACGGCGAGGGCATGGTGCAGCTGTGGATCGAGACCCCCGAGGAGGCCGGCGAAGGGCTCCTCGCCCTCGTCGAGGGGGACGAACCCGGCGACGGCTGGAAGGCCGTCGGCTTCGCCGAGGTGGGCGAGGGCCGCACCGCGCTGCTGGTGCACGCCGACGACACCCGGCTGCGCCGGCTGGCCGTCCTGGACGCCGTGATCAACAACGCCGACCGCAAGGGCGGCCACCTGCTGCCGGCCGCCGACGGGCAGCTGTACGCCATCGACCACGGCGTGACCTTCAACACGGAGAACAAGCTGCGCACCCTCCTGTGGGGCTGGGCCGGCGAGCCGCTCACCGACGAGATCGCCGAGGTCCTCGGCAAGCTCTCCGCGGAGCTCGCCGACGGGGGCCTCGGGGCACGGCTGGCCGAGCTCATCACGCCTGCCGAGCTCGACGCCCTGCGGGCCCGCGTCGCCGCGCTGCTGGCCTCCGGACGTCATCCCGAGCCCTCGGGGGAGTGGCCCGCGATCCCCTGGCCGCCCATCTGAACATCGGGGCCGGACGTCCCGGGCGGACCCACCGTTCGTTTGTGGATCACGCGGGCGGTTAATCTCATGACATGCATGCCTGGCCCGCTTCCGACGTCCCTGCCCTCCCGGGCACCGGGCGCGACCTCCGCCTCCACGACACCGCGACCGGTGGCCCGGTAACCCTGAGCCCCGGTCCGGTCGCCCGCATCTACGTGTGCGGGATCACCCCCTACGACGCCACCCACATGGGTCACGCGGCCACCTACAACGCGTTCGACCTCGTGCAGCGCGTGTGGCTGGACACGAAGCGCCAGGTCCACTACGTCCAGAACGTCACCGACGTCGACGACCCGCTGCTGGAGCGGGCCGACAAGACCGGCGAGGACTGGACGGCCCTCGCCGAGCGCGAGACCACCCTGTTCCGCGAGGACATGACCGCGCTGCGGATGCTGCCGCCCGCGCACTACATCGGCGCCGTCGAGGCCATCCCGGGGATCGTCCCGCTGGTCGAGCGGCTACGCGAGGCCGGCGCGGCCTACGAGCTGGACGGCGACATCTACTTCCACGTCGACTCCGACCCGCACTTCGGCAGCGTCTCCCGCCTCGACGCGGCCGCCATGCGCGTCCTGTCGGCCGAACGCGGCGGCGACCCGGACCGCCCGGGCAAGAAGAACCCCGTCGACCCCGTGCTGTGGCTCGCCGCCCGCGAGGGGGAGCCCAGCTGGGACGGCGGCAGCCTGGGCCGGGGCCGCCCCGGCTGGCACATCGAGTGCGTCGCCATCGCCCTGGACCACCTCGGCATGGGCTTCGACGTGCAGGGCGGCGGCTCCGACCTCGCCTTCCCGCACCACGAGATGGGCGCCTCGCACGCCCAGGTGCTCACCGGCGAGTTCCCCATGGCGAAGGCCTACGTGCACGCCGGCATGGTGGCGCTGCACGGCGAGAAGATGTCCAAGTCCAAGGGCAACCTCGTCTTCGTCTCCCAGCTGCGCCGCGACGGGGTGGACGCGGCGGCCATACGGCTCAGCCTGCTGGCCCACCACTACCGCGAGGACTGGGAGTGGACCGACGCCGTGCTCGCCGACGCGGTGGAGCGGCTGGCCCGCTGGCGCGCCGCCGTCTCGCGGCCCGACGGCCCGCCGGCCGAGGCGCTGCTGGAGGAGATCCGCGAGGCGCTCGCCGACGACCTGGACGCCCCCGCCGCGCTCGCCGCCGTGGACCGCTGGGCCGCCCGGCAGGAAGCGGAGGGCGGCACGGACACCGGTGCCCCCGGCCTGGTCTCCCGCGCGGTGGACGCCCTGCTCGGCGTCGCGCTCTGACGCCGCGGGAGCCGCCCGGCCCACCGGTTCACCGGCTCCCCTGACGAACGCGGAACGGCCCGGCCGCCCGCCCCGGGGCGGGGGGGGGGGCGGGGCCGGGGATCCGATGGCGGGGCGGGCGGGGCACCGCCCCGGGGCGCCGTGGGCGGACGGGTACCCGGCGGGGGTGGGGTTGTGGGTCATGTGC
>NZ_JBHWGA010000015.1:0-23533 GCF_042733315.1 Streptomyces sp. NPDC059718 | reverse complement strand
CCCGGCGCGGGAGCCCCGCGCCCATCCTTTTCCCCCCCACCCCTTACTACCGCTTACCGCCCGGCCCCCCCCCCCGTGGGGGGGGCGGCGGCCGGGCCGTGTCATCCCATGACGTGCCGGCCGGGTCACTCCCCGTCGGCGCCGTCCTCCTTCTCTTCCCGGTCGTCCTTGGGCTTCTGCGACATGTCCCGCAGGTAGGGGCCCGCGTCGGACTCGCCCGACTGCGGGTCGCGGCGCCGCAGGTAGCGCTCGAACTCGCGGGCGATGGCCTCGCCCGAGGCCTCCGGCAGCTCCGCCGTGTCGCGGGCCTCCTCCAGCGTCTGGACGTACTCGGCGACCTCGCTGTCCTCGGCCGCGAGCTGGTCCACGCCGACCTGCCAGGCACGCGCGTCCTCCGGCAGCTCGCCGAGCGGGATGCGCAGGTCCAGCAGGTCCTCCAGGCGGTTGAGCAGCGCCAGCGTCGCCTTCGGGTTCGGCGGCTGCGACACGTAGTGCGGCACGGCGGCCCACAGGCTCACCGCCGGGATGCCGGCGTGGGTGCAGGCCTCCTGGAGGATGCCGACGATGCCGGTGGGGCCCTCGTAGCGGGACTCCTCCAGGCTGAGCGCGGTCGCCAGGTCCGGGTCGGAGGTGACGGCCGTGACCGGCACCGGACGGGTGTGCGGGGTGTCGCCCAGGAGGGCGCCCATCACCACCACCATCTCGATGCCGAGCTCATGGGCGAAGCCCAGGATCTCGTTGCAGAAAGAGCGCCAGCGCATGCTGGGCTCGATGCCCCGTACGAGGACGAGGTCGCGTGGCTTGGGGGTCTCGATGCGGATGACGGACAGCCGCGTGGTGGGCCAGGTGATCCGTCGCGTGCCGCCGTCCATCCAGACCGTGGGGCGGTTGACCTGGAAGTCGTAGTAGTCCTCGGCGTCCAGCGCGGCGAACACCTCGCCCTTGAACTCCCGGTCCAGATGCCCGACCGCGGCGGAGGCGGCGTCCCCGGCGTCGTTCCAGCCCTCGAACGCGGCCACCATGACCGGGTCGATCAGCTCGGGAACCCCCTCGAGCTCGATCACCCAGCGCCTCCTTCCGGCCGGAAGGGGGATGGTGCCACCCCCGCCGGCTGCCGTTCCTTCGCGTGCTGCACCAGCCTACGGCTTCGTGAGACAGGTGCCGCCGCCTTCGTAGGGGGATGATCCCCAGAGTCATCCGACGTACGCGTCCGGTCGGCCACCGCTCCACGCCGAGCGGTACGCGGCCCAGTCCGCCGGCGTGGCGGCGAAGTCGACGTACAGGGCGAGACCGAAGCGCTCGCGGGCGGGCGCCTCGCGGGCGAGGCCGAGCCGGGCGCCGCGCACGGCGGCCGTGACCGTCTCCGCCCAGGCGTGCCGGCCCAGGTTGTTCGTGTGGTAGCCAGGCAGGCCCACGAGCAGGTCGGTGCCCGGCGGCGTCACCTCCAGGGCGAGGGCGGTCTGCTGGGCCACGTAGCCTCCGTAGAGGCTCTCCAGGGGGAGGGCGGTGTCGTAGGTCATCATCGCGACCTGGTCCACGCGCCGGGCCACCTGCCCGAAGTACCGCTGCGACCACCACTTGGGGTGGTGGAACAGCGGGCCGCTCACCGAGTGCAGGGAGGGCAGCGGGTCGATCTGGTGCGTCGCCACCGACAGCGGCACGCCGCGGGCGGCGGTGAGCCGGTGCACCGCGTCCAGCAGCGAGAGGAAGGCCTCGTCGTCGGAGTACATCGGCTCCAGGTCCAGGTGGACCCCGTCGAACCCGGCCGCCAGGACCTGGGCCGCGCTGTCCCGTACCCGGGCGCGGGTCGCCGGGTCGTCCAGGTGCAGGCCCTTCGAACCGTCGTGCGACAGGACCTGGCCGAGCCACGCCTGGACGCGCACCCCGGGCAGCGCGGTGTGCATCCGGCGGATCATGTCCTCCGCTCCCGGGTAGAGGCCCGCGTCGAGGCGGCCGTCGAACTCCAGGGGCCCGGTGTGCACGTACAGGTCCCGGGTGCCGCTGCCGCGCAACTCCCGGGCCAGCGTCTCGAGGTCGGCGTCGTCGCGGCCGCCGTCGACCCAGGCGTGCCCGAGCCACACCGCGTTCCGGTCACGGCCGGCGCCGGCGCCGGAGGGGTCGCCGGTGTACTCCAGGCGCAGGGCGACCCCGGCGGCGAGCACCGGGAGCAGGACGGCGAGGACGACCAGCAGCGCGCCGCGGCGCAGCGTACGGGCCGATGGGCGGCGCAGGCGCAGCCGGGGGCGTGGATTCATCCGATCCCTCTTTTCGATCACTCTGACGAATGACCGGACGCAGCCGGGCTCGGGGCGGTTCGCCCGCCCGTGGGATCCCGCGGGGACCTGCCGGGCCTCAGAGGGTGGACCGCAGCCACTGCTCCACGCTCGCGACGTGCACCGTCGCCCAGGACCGCGCCGCCTCCGCGTCCCGGTCCCGCAGGGCCGCCAGGATCGCGCGGTGCTCGTGCAGGGTGCGGCTCACCGCGTCCTCCTGCGTCAGCCCGCGCCAGATCCGGGCCCGCGTGGTCGGCCCGGACAGCCCGTCCAGCAGCGAGCACAGCACCGAGTTGCCCGAGGCCTGGACGATGCCGCGGTGGAACTCCAGGTCGCACGCGACCAGCTCCTCCACCGACGGTGCCGTCCCCAGCGCCTCCAACTGCTCGGTCAGCACGTCCAGCTGGGACTCGGCGATGCGCGCCGCCGCCATCGCCGTGGCCGCGGGCTCCAGGATGCGGCGCACCGCGAGGAACTCCAGGACGGTGTCGTCGCGGTGGAAGTCCACCACGAAACTCAGCGCCTCCAGCAGCAACTGCGGGTCCAGGCTGGTGACGTAGGTGCCGTCGCCCTGCCGTACGTCCAGGATCCTGATCAAGGACAGCGCGCGGACCGCCTCGCGCAGGGAATTGCGCGACAGCCCGAGCTCCGCGGCCAGTTCGCTCTCCTTGGGGAGCCGGTCGCCGGGCCGCAGCGCGCCGGAGACGATCATCCCCTTGATCTTCTCGATCGCCTCGTCGGTGACCGCCATGAGCCCCTCGCCTCCCCGGACATCCGATGTATCGGGCCATTATGCCCGCACGGCCCGAGAGCCGGGGCCTTCTGCGGAGGTCTGATCCACCGCCCCCGCGACGCCCGTCCCGCGGAACGCCGAAAGGCCGTGCCCGCTGCTGCGGACACGGCCTTCGGCCTGCGAAATCACCGTCGGGACGACAGGATTTGAACCTGCGACCCCTTGACCCCCAGTCAAGTGCGCTACCAAGCTGCGCCACGTCCCGGTGACGTTCCCCGGGGCGCCGCCCCGGAAGATCACGTACAGAGGAGGATACCCGAACCTCGCTGATCAGCCGAATCGCTCGATGCGGATCCTGTCCGGCGGCTGTCCGGCGGCCGCCAGCAGACGCGAGGCGTGCTCGGCGAAACCGTTGCCGCCGCAGACGTACGCCTCCCAGCCGCCCGGCGGCGGCTTTGCGAGGTGCGGGGCCAGGTGGGCGGCGGTGAGGCGGCCCTCGGTGCGGGTGAGCAGCACGGTCGTCTCCGGGCCGTACTCGGCGGCGTAGATCAGGTCCTCGCGGGTGCGGGCCGAGACGATCAGGCGTAGCGGCACGTCGAGGCCGCGCAGCCGGCGGTGGCGCACCATCGACATCAGCGGGACCACCCCGGATCCGGCGCCCAGCAGCAGCGCCGGATGGTCCCCCGTCCAGGCGAAGAAGCCGCTGTGCGGGCCGCGGACCTCGATGGAGTCGCCCGGCCGGGCGACGGTGTGCAGGTGCCCGGACACCTCGCCGCCGGCCACGTGGTCGAGGGTCAGCTCGATGTGGCCGGAACCGTCGGGGGCGGAGGCGACCGAGTAGTTGCGCTGCGCCGTGTAGCCGTCGGGGGCCGTGAGGCGCAGCGTCAGGTACTGGCCGGGCAGATGGCCCGCCCAGCCGGGCACCGCGAGCCGGAAGGTGGACGTGCGCGGGGTCTCGCGGCGGATCTCCGTGATCACCGCGCGCCGCCAGACCGAGGAGGCGGCCTCGGGGACCGCGATGCGGCCGGGTACGGCGAACCGGGCCGGCGGGACGAACGCCGGGGCGGGCGCGGGGGTGGCGAGGTCAGTCATGGGCGTAGCGCTGCTCCTGCCAGGGGTCGCCCCGGTGGTGGTAGCCGTTCTGCTCCCAGAAGCCGGACTCGTCGTGGTCGAGCAGGCGCAGGCCCGCGATCCACTTGGTGCTCTTCCAGAAGTACAGGTGCGGGACGACCAGCCGGGCCGGGCCGCCGTGCTCGGGGGCGAGCGGCGCCCCGTCGTACTCCCAGACGATCCAGGCGCGGCCGCCGGTGACGTCCGCGAGCGGCAGGTTGGCGGCGTAGCCGGTGTGGGACCAGGCGACGACGTGGGTGGCGGCGGGGGAGGGGCGCGCGGCCTCCAGGAAGGTGTCGACCGGCACCCCTCCGAAGCGCACGCCGAACTTGGACCAGCCGGTCACGCAGTGGATGTCGCCCCGGTACTCGGAGCCGGGCAGCGCGTGGGCCGCGTCCCAGTCCCAGGTGTGCGGGCGGTCCACCAGCCCGTCCACCCGGAACGTCCAGTCCCCGGCCGCGATCGTGGGCGTGACCTCGGCGGACAGGACCGGCCACGTGTCGCGGGCGTCGTACTGGCCGGGCGGCAGCCGCGGGTCGCGGTCGGCGGCGCGGCTGCGCCCGGTGAAGCCGCGGGTGGGTTCGACGGCCGAGGTCATGCGGGGTGCTCCAGCTCGACTTCCTCCAGCTCGCGCAGCGCGGCCGGTTCGTCGAGGGTGAGCAGCACCCGGTCGCGCATGAGGACCCGGCCGTCGACGACGGTGTCCCGTACGTCCGCGGCCGCGGCCGCGTAGGCCAGCATCGACCAGGGGTCGTGGCGCGGCGTGAGGTGCGGCCCGCCGAGGTCGAGGACGGCCAGGTCGGCGCGCTTGCCCGGCTCCAGGGAGCCGAGGTGGTCGGCGAGGCCCAGGGCGCGGGCGGCCTCGATCGTCGCCATCCGCACCGCCTGTTCCGCGCCGACGGCGGTCGGGTCGCCGGCGGCCTTGTGCACCAGCGCGGCGGTCCGCACCGCGCCCAGGACGTCCAGGGTGTTGGAGCTCACCACACCGTCGGTGCCGAGCCCGACGGTGACCCCGGCGGCCAGCAGCTCGGGGACGCGGGCGATGCCGCAGCCCAGCTTCAGGTTGGAGACCGGGCAGTGCGCGACGGACGTGCCGGTCCTGGCCAGGGCGGCTATCTCGCCGTCGGTCAGGTCCACGGCGTGCGCCAGCAGCACGTCGGGCCCGAGGACTCCGAGGGAGTCCAGCAGCTCGACCGGCCGCTTGCCGTGCGCCTCGACCACCATCGCGACCTCGGCCGCGTTCTCCGCCGCGTGGACGTGCAGCAGCGCGCCGTGCTCGCGGGCGAGCGAGGTGATCGCGACGAGCTGCTCGGGGTCGAGGGTGTAGGCGCTGTGCGCGAAGACCACCGGCCGGGTGCCCGGCACGGAGGCGGTGCGCGCGGCCAGGTCGGCCGCGGCCCATGCCATGCGGTCACCGTACGGGCGGCCGTCCGGCGGCCCGGGCACGTCCATGAAGGTCGGACCGGCCAGCAGCCGCCAGCCCGCCGCCCGCGCGGCCTCCTCGGCGGCCTCGTGGAACCAGTACATGTCCAGGCCCGTGGTGACCCCGGCCCGTACGCTCTCCGCCACGGCGACCCGCACGCCCGCGGCCACCGCCCGCGGCGACAGCAGCTCGGCCTCGCGGGGGATCACCCGGGCCAGGAACTCCTGCAGGTCGACGTCGTCGGCGCAGCCCCGCAGCAGGGTCATCGCCAGGTGGGTGTGGGTGTTGACCAGCCCGGGGAGCACCAGGCACCCCGAGGCGTCGATCTCCTCGGCGGCGCGGTGTGCCGCGCGCACCTGCGCCGTCGGTCCGACGGCGATGATCTCGCCGTCCCGTACGGCGACCGCGCCGTCGGTGACGACGGTGCCCGCCGCGTCGACGGTCAGCACATCGCCGCCGTGCACCAGCAGATCGGCGTCCTGAGCGCTCACTTCTCGTCGCTTCCGTACTCGGTGGCCAGCAGATGCAAGGCGTCCAACGTTACCCGGCTGCCGCGGGCGACTCCCTCGGCGACCACCGCCCGGTGCGGGTCGTAGCCGCCGGTGGCCTCCACGTCGACCAGGTCGTCGGCGTTGGCACCGTCGACGACGAGCGCGCCGCCGGCCACCAGGCCGCGCGTCGAGGCCAGCACCAGCAGGGCCGACAGCTCCATCTCGATCGCGGCGATCCCGGCCGCCGCGTACGCCGCGCCGGGCAGCGGCAGGAAACCCGGCTGGAAGGCCGCACGCGTCCACACCACGCCCCGGTGGTGCGGCGCCCCCGCCGCCCGCGCCGCCCGCTGCAGCGCCAGCACCGCCTCCGGCGCCGCGAACGCCGGGTACTCCGGCGGCAGCAACTGCTGGGTGACCCCGTCGTCCCGCACCGCGGCCTCGGCGATCACCAGGTCGCCGTCCCCTATCCCGGCGCGGATGGCGCCCGCCGTGCCGAGGCGCAGGATCGTCACGACGCCGGCGTCCGCCAGCTCCTGGAACAGGCACATCGCCCCCGGCCCGCCGACCCCGTGCGAGGACACCACGACGGGGGTGCCCTTCCAGGCGCCGGCGAAGGTGCGGTACTCGCGGTGGTGCGACACCTCACGCGGGTCCGTGAGCAGGGAGGCCACCTCCGCCGCGCGCGCCGGGTCGCCCACGACGACCGCGTGCGCGGGCAGCCCGGAGCGCGGGATGCGGGAGATGGGCAGCTGATCCGTGGTCATCGGGCCTCCGGGCCGGGCGGGACGATGCTGTGCGGATCACCTTAGGACCCCGGCTCAGGCCGTCCGACGCCGGAGCAGCGCGAAGCAGGCCCAGCAGGCGAGGGCGGCGAGGGCCAGCACGATGCCGGTCTCGACGAGCTGCAGGGGCCAGTAGTGCGAGGCGGGGTGGACCATCGCCACGGAATCCCCGAACCCCACGCCGTCCGCGGGCTTGGGCACGCGTTCCGCCGACCAGTCCGCGGCACCGACGTGCGCGAGCCCGATGCCGACCTTCGGCCACAGGGCGGAGCGGTACAGCCCCGCCGTGACGAGCACCAGGGAGGTGCCGAAGAAGGCCAGGCCCAGTCCGCTGAGCGTGCGCCGCATCAGCATCCCGGCGAGCGCGCCCAGAACCAGGGCGAGCAGCACGTGCGCGACCAGGACCGGGCCGGTGGAGAGGAAGATGTCGTTCTCGTACCAGCCGGGGCGCTCCTGCGGGTGGCCCGTGCTCCACACCCACCGGAAGAGCAGCGTCAGGCCGGTCGTGCCGGCGGTCAGCAGTAGGGCCGGTACGGCGAGCTTGGCGGCGAGCCAGCGCGTGGGGGTGACCGACTGGACCCAGGCGAGCGCGGCGGTCCCCCGCTCCAGTTCCCGGCCGACGAGGGCGCCACCGGCGAACACCGCGACCGCGAGCGGAAGGAGCGCCATCACGCGGCCCTGCAGGTGGAGGGGGATGTAGGCGTCGAACGGCTCCGGGTCGACGCAGTGCGGGGCGCAGGCGGGGTCGTACCGCGGGTCCCCCGCGCTCAGCCACAGGGCGCGAAGGAGCCAGCCGGATCCGGCCGCCACGAAGGCGATCCACAGCCACAGCGCCGTGCGGTGCAGGCGCACCACCGACCAGGTCAGGCCGGGCAGGACGGGCGGGCGCGGCGATGGGGCGACGGCGGTCATACGACGGCCTCCTGGCGGGACACGGGTGCGGGCGTGGCGTCGGCCGTGAGCAGGGCGGGCGCCCCGGGGTTGCGCAGATGGGCGAGGACCAGTTCCTCGAGGGTGGGCTCCTCCACCAGCCGGTCGCCGCCGTCCTCCAGCGCTCCGGCGGGGCGGACCAGTGCGGTGCGTCCGCGCCCGTTGACGTGTTCCTCGACCACGGTGTGGGGGCCGAAGTCCCCGCCGGTGCCGGTGACCCGGCGGTGCGCGGCCAGCAGGTCGTCGGTGTCGCCGGCCAGCCGGACCCGGCCCTCGCCGAGGAGCAGCAGGTGGTCGCAGACGCCGTCGAGTTCGGCGACGACGTGCGAGGAGATCACGATGGTCGTACCGCGCTCGGCCGCCGTGGCCATGAGGGCACCGGTCAGCTCGTGGCGGGAGAGCGGGTCGAGGTCGGCCATCGGCTCGTCCAGGAGCAGCAGTTCGGCGCGCTTGCCCAGGGCCAGGGCGAGCGCGACGCGGGTGCGCTGGCCTCCCGACAGGGCCCGGACGCGGTCGCGGGGCGTCAGGCCGCCGCCGTACGCGACGCGTTCGGCGGTCTCCTGGTCCCAGTGGCCCGGGTTGAGCTCGGCGCCGAGCCGCAGCGTCGCCGCCACGGTCAGCTGCGGGTGGAGCGGCTTGTCCTGGGCGACGTAGGCGAGCCGCGTGCGGGCCGCGCCGGGGGTCGTACCGCACACGCGCAGCTCCCCCTCGGTGGGGCGCAGCAGTCCCGCGGCCAGCGCGAGCAGTGTCGACTTGCCCGCGCCGTTGGGTCCGACGAGCGCGCAGATCCGGCCGGCCGGCAGCCGGAAGGAACAGTCCCGCAGGACGGGGTCCCGTCCCCACGCGTACCGCAGACCGAGCCCGGCCGCCTCGACGGCGGCCGTTTCCTGATTCATTTCTCCCCCTCGGAGAACTCCTGGTCGAGCACTGAGTGGAACAGCGCCGCGGCGTCCTCGCGGTCGAGCCCGGTGGCACGCGCGCGGCGCATCCAGTCGGTCAGTTCGCCCGCGAGCGGCGAGTCGGCCGGGCCGGCGCCCAGCGACCTCTGGACGAAGGTGCCCAGGCCCCGGCGCGCCTCCACCAGGCCCTCGCGCTCCAGTTCGCGGTAGGCCTTGAGCACGGTGTTGGGGTTGACGGCGGTCGCCTCGACGACCTCGCGGGCCGTCGGCAGCCGGTCGCCGGGCTCCAGCAGGCCCAGCCGCATGGCCTGTTTGGTCTGCTGGACGATCTGGAGGTAGGTGGCGACGCCGCTGCGGCGGTCGATGCGGAACTCGACCATGCGCGAAACACCCTTTCACTAAGCAAGTGGTGAAAGGGTGAGGCCTGGACTGACGTCCTGTCAAGCCGCGGGCGACGGCGGCCGGCCGGGACGCTTCGGCGTGCGCCGAAACGTCCGGGGGTCATGCTGGGGACATGGTGCGAAACGACCACGCGGGAAGTGCCCTCGCCGCCCTCGCGGCGCTGCTCGCCGACGAGACGCGGGCGGCGATGTGCCTGGCGCTGCTCGACGGCCGGGCCTGGACCGCGGGGGAGCTGGCCCGCCACGCGGGAGTGGCGCCCTCGACCGCCAGCGAGCACCTCGGCCGGCTCGTCGCGGGCGGGCTGCTCACCGAGAACGCCAGGGCCGCCACCGTTACGTACGCCTCGCCGACGCCCGTACCGCGCAGCTCGTCGAGGACCTCGCCGCGCACGCCGGGCCGCCGCGCGCCGCGCCCCGCACCCTCGGGCAGGCGGGCGCCGGGAGCGCCATGGCCCGCGCCCGGACCTGCTACGACCATCTGGCGGGACGCCTGGGCATCCTCGTCACGGACGCCATGACCGACCGCGGACTGCTCCGGCAGAGCACCGGCTTCGCCCTCACCGACGAGGGCGTGGAGTGGTTCACCGGGCTCGGCGTCGACCTGGCCGCCGCACGCACCGGCCGCCGTCCGCTCGCCAGGCCCTGCCTGGACTGGACGGAGCGCCGCCCGCACCTGGCGGGCGTCGCCGGGGCCGCGCTGTGCGGGCACGCCCTCGCGTCCGGCTGGTGCGTGCGCATCGGCGGCGGCCGCGCCGTGAAGCTCACCGCGCGGGGCCGCACGGCACTCCACACCCACCTGGGCATCGCGCCCGACGCCCTGGAGGCACCCACCGCATGAACCGCTTCGAGGCCTTCCGCGCCCTCCACCGGGCCGGGCGCCCGCTCTTCCTGCCCAATGCCTGGGACCGCGCCTCCGCGGCCGCACTCGCCGCCCGCGGCTTCCCCGCGATCGGCACCACCAGCCTGGGCGTCGCCGCCGCGGCGGGACTGCCGGACGCGGCCGGCGCCACCCGCGAGACGACCCTGTGGCTCGCCCGCGACCTCGTCCGGCTGCCCGTCCTGGTCAGCGTCGACATCGAGGGGGGCTTCGGCTCCACGCCGGAGGACGTCGCCGAACTCGCCGCGGGACTCGAACGGCTGGGCGTCGCGGGCGTCAACATCGAGGACGGCCGCCCCGG
The DNA here is from genome assembly GCF_042733315.1 of Streptomyces sp. NPDC059718. Classification (NCBI taxonomy): domain Bacteria; kingdom Bacillati; phylum Actinomycetota; class Actinomycetes; order Kitasatosporales; family Streptomycetaceae; genus Streptomyces; species Streptomyces sp. NPDC059718. The sequence goes on along the minus strand of NZ_JBHWGA010000015.1, from coordinate 13,313 downwards.
CGGAGCGGGCCTCACCGACCCGGCCGCGCAGTGCGAGCTCATCGCCGCGGTCAAACGCACCGCCCCCGGGCTCTTCGTCAACGCCCGCACCGACACCTACTGGCTCGGCACCGCCGGACAGGACCCGCCGGACGAGACCCGCCGCCGTGCCGCCGCCTACCTCGCCGCCGGCGCCGACGGGATCTTCGTGCCCGGCCTGGCGGACGAGAGCGTCATCGCCGCGCTCGCGGCCGACCTCGGTGCCCCGCTCAACGTCCTGCTCCCGCCGGGCGGCCCCGGACTGCCGCGACTGGCCGCCCTCGGGGTGAGCCGGGTCAGCACCGGCTCGCTGCTCTTCCGCGCCGCGCTCCACGCCGCCGTGGAGACCGCCGGGCACGCCGAGCGCGGCACACCGCCCCCGGCGGGACTGCCCTCGTACGCCGACGCCCAGGACCTCGCGGCCGCCTACGCCCCGGTGGAGACGCGGCGGCCCGGGCGTCCGGGGTGAGCGCGGAGGTCCTGCCGCTCACCCCGGGGCGCCCGGGCCCACGGGGCGGGGGTGTCAGTCGCGCCGGCCGGCCAGCAGCGACTCGACCCGCTCCCGGACGTCCACGGTGTCCAGGCCGCGCACCGTCACGGTGGTGCGGCGACGCAGCACGTCGTCCGCCGTCTGCGCCCACTCGTGGTCGCGGGCGTACACGACCTGGGCCCAGATCTCCGGGCCGTCGGGGTGGATCCGCTCCCCGAGCGCCGGGTCCTCGTTGACCAGCCGGGCGATGTCGAAGGACAGCGCGCCGTAGTGGGTGGCGAGGTGGCGTGCCGTCAGCGGGTCCAGGCGCCGCCCCGGCTCCCGGTCGACCAGCAGCCGGTGGGCGACCGCGTTGGGGTTGGCGACGCCCGGCAGCGGGACCCTCCTGGGCAGGTGGTCCAGCGGCTCCATGTCCTCGTTCAGCGGACCGCCGGGCAGCTTGGCGAGCTTGGCCATCACGGTGCGGCCGATGTGCCGGTACGTCGTCCACTTGCCGCCCGCCACCGACAGCATGCCGCCGCTGCCCTCGGTGACGACGGTCTCGCGCTTGGCCTTCTCCACGCCGCCGGGGCCGCCGGGCAGCACCCGCAGGCCCGCGAAGGCGTAGGTGATCAGGTCGCGGGACAGGTGCTCGTCGCGCACCGAGTGGGCGGCCTCGTCCAGGATCTGCGTGATGTCGGACTCGGTGGCCCGCACGTCGGCCGGGTCGCCGGTGTACTCCTCGTCGGTGGTGCCCAGCAGCAGCTGGTCCTCCCACGGCAGGGCGAACGTGATGCGGTACTTGTCGATGGGGGTCGCCATGGCGGCCCGCCACGGGGCCTTGCGCTTCAGGACGATGTGGGCGCCCTTCGACAGCCGGATGCTGGGGGCGGCGCCCTTGTCCTCCAACCGCCGCAGGTGGTCGACCCACGGGCCGGTCGCGTTGAGCACCAGCCGCGCGTCGACGCCGAACTCGGTGCTGTCCAGACGGTCCTTCAGGTCGGCGCCGGTGACCCGGCCGTGGGTGAAGCGCAGGCCGGTGACCTCGGCGTGGTTGAGGACGACGGCGCCCGCCTCGACGGCGGCGCGCACCGTCATGACCGCCATCCGCGAGTCGTTCATCTGGTGGTCGTAGTAGACCGCGACGGCCTTGAGGTTCTCCGTGCGCAGGGCGGGGTTGGCGGCCGCCGCCCTGGCCGGGGAGATGATCCTGCCGACCCCGTCGCCAAAGGCGGACAGCGCCGAGTAGGCGAAGACCCCCGCCCCGAGCTTGGCGGCGCCGACCGGGCCGCCCCGGTAGACCGGCAGATGGAAGGTGAGCGGGTTGACCAGGTGCGGAGCCACGTCCCTGGCCAGGACCCGCCGTTCCATGTGGTTCTCCGCCACCAGCTTGACCGCGCCGGTCTGCAGGTAGCGCAGACCGCCGTGGACGAGCTTGGAGGAGGCGGAGCTGGTGGCGCCGGCGAAGTCGCCGGCGTCCACCATCGCGACCCGCAGCCCCGACTGCGCGGCGTGCCAGGCCACGGAGGTGCCCAGGATGCCGCCGCCGATGACCAGCAGGTCGTAGGTGGCGCGGCTCAGCAGTTCCCGGGTCTCGGCGCGGCCCGGGTTACGGCCGGCGGTCGGACGCGTCCCGAGGGCCGGGACGCGCTGCAGGGTGGTCATGATCGGTTCACTTCTCCTCTTCGATCCAGCCCATGGTCCGCTCGACGGCCTTGAGCCAGTCCTTGTACTCGCGGTCGCGGACGTCGGCGTCCATGCGGGGGGTCCATTCGGCGGCCCGGCGCCAGTTGGCGCGCAGTTCGTCGGTGTCCGACCAGAAGCCCACGGCCAGACCGGCGGCGTACGCCGCGCCCAGGCAGGTGGTCTCGGCGACCAGCGGACGCACGACGGGCGCGTCCAGGAAGTCGGCGAGGGTCTGCATCAGCAGGTTGTTGGCGGTCATGCCGCCGTCGACCTTGAGCGCGGTGAGCTCCACGCCCGAGTCCTTGGTCATGGCGTCGACGATCTCCCTGGTCTGCCAGGCGGTCGCCTCCAGCACGGCGCGGGCGATGTGGGCCTTGGTGACGTACCGGGTGAGGCCGGCGATCACACCGCGGGCGTCGGAGCGCCAGTACGGGGCGAACAGACCGGAGAAGGCGGGCACGAAGTACGCGCCGCCGTTGTCCTCGACCGACAGCGCCAGGGTCTCGATCTCGGCCGCGGTCTTGATCAGGCCCATCTGGTCGCGCATCCACTGCACCAGCGAGCCGGTGACCGCGATCGAGCCCTCCAGGGCGTACACCGGCTTCTGGTCGCCGATGCGGTAGCCGACGGTGGTGATCAGGCCGTTGTAGCTGTTGATCGGCTTCTCGCCGGTGTTCATCAGCAGGAAGGTGCCGGTGCCGTAGGTGGACTTGGCCTCGCCCTCGGCGTAGCAGGTCTGGCCGAACAGGGCCGCCTGCTGGTCGCCGAGCGCGGACGCGACCGGCACGCCGGCCAGGGCGCCGGAGGCGGCCGTGCCGTACACCTCGGCGGAGGAGCGGATCTCCGGCAGCACCGCGGCGGGCACGCCGATCGACTCCAGGATCTTGTGGTCCCAGTCGAGGGTGTGCAGGTTCATCAGCAGCGTGCGGGAGGCGTTGGTCACGTCGGTGACGTGGTGTCCGCCGTTGACCCCGCCGGTGAGGTTCCAGATCACCCAGCTGTCCATGGTGCCGAAGAGGATCTCGCCGGCCTCGGCGCGCTCGCGCAGGCCCTCGACGTTGTCGAGCAGCCAGCGGATCTTCGGCCCGGCGAAGTACGAGGCCAGCGGCAGGCCGGTCTCGCGGCGGAAGCGGTCCTGGCCGACGTTGCGGCCGAGCTCCTTGCACAGGGCGTCGGTACGGGTGTCCTGCCAGACCAGGGCGTTGTGCACCGGTTCGCCGGTGTTCTTGTCCCACAGGACGGTGGTCTCGCGCTGGTTGGTGATGCCGATCGCCTTGACGTCGGCGGAGGTGATGCCGGCCTTGCTGACGGCCTCCTCGACGACCTCCTGGACGTTCGTCCAGATCTCGGCGGCGTCGTGCTCGACCCACCCCGGCTTGGGGAAGATCTGCTCGTGCTCCTTCTGCCCGACCGAGACGATCCGGCCGTCCTTGTCGAAGATGATGCAGCGCGAGGACGTGGTGCCCTGGTCGATGGCCGCGATGAACGGGCCTGTGGTGTGGGCGTCGGTCACGGTGTGCTCCTCAGGTCCTTGGGATGTCGGGGGCTGCTTCTCAGAATGCGATCTTGTAGAGGCCGGCCGCGAGGACCGACCCGACGATCGGGCCGACGACGGGTATCCAGGCGTAGCGCCAGTCGGAGCCGCCCTTGTTCGGCAGCGGCAGCAGGGCGTGCACGATGCGCGGACCGAGGTCGCGTGCGGGGTTGATGGCGTATCCGGTCGGCCCGCCGAGCGAGAGGCCGATGCCGACGACGACCAGTGCGACCATCAGGGTGCCCGTACCGGAGACAGCGAGGCCCTTGGTGAGGCCGAGGGTCAGGATGAACAGCACCAGGACGAAGGTGCCGATGATCTCCGTGGCGAGGTTCTGCGCGACGTTGCGGATCTCGGGGCCGGTGGAGAATACGCCCAGCACCGGGCCGGGGCCCGCGGTCTGCTTCTCGGCCGCCGCGGTGGCCTGCGCCCCCGGACCGCCGGTGATCTCGGCGTCCGTCAGGTGGGCCTGGAACTGGCCGTAGTAGGTGATCCACACCAGGGTCGCGCCGATCATCGCGCCGAGCATCTGGCCGGCCAGGTAGACCGGGACCTTGCTCCACTCACCGCTGTCGACCGCGAGGCCGATCGTGACGGCCGGGTTCAGATGGGCGCCGGAGAGGGAACCGGAGATGTAGGCGCCGGCCAGGACCGCGAAGCCCCAACCGAAGGTGATGGCCACCCAGCCGGCGTTACGGGCCTTGGAGCTCTTGAGGGTGACAGCCGCGCAGACGCCGCCGCCGAGGAGGATCAGAACAGCGGTACCGATGGTCTCGCCGATGAAGATGTGGTCGCTGGACATGCGACTCCTTTGTCCTTCGTCCAGGGGAAGGCGAACTCCGGTCCCGTTCCGGAGTTCGTGGGCCTGTCACCAGGCCCTCGGCGGTCCCACGGTTACGTCCACCTTACCGACTCCGTCGGCTGGTGTTCGACAATGTCGACCGTCGAACGAGAGTGTTCTCCTGCGCGACCACGCGCGTCAAGGGTTCGTCAGGTTGCGGAAAGGTCTCCGAGTCGGGACCCGGCCGGTGTCAGAAGCGGCCGGCGCCCAGGTCGCGGGAGACCGCCCTGGCGCAGTCCCGCACCGCCGCGACCAGTTGCGGCCGGATCTCGCCGTCCGCGCAGACCCGTTCGACCGCCCCGGTGACGGCCACCGCCCCCACGGGCATGCGGTGCCGGTCGTGGATGGGGGCGGCGATGGACGCCACCCCGTCCCAGGTCTCCTCCAGGTCCGAGCCCCAGCCCCGGGCGCGGGTGAGGTCCAGCACACCCTCGAAGTCGGCGTCCCCGGTGATCGTGCGCGCGGTCAGCTGCTCGCGCTTCAGCTCGACCGCCTCGCCGTGCGCCACCGGGTCGAAGGCCGAGAGCACCTTGCCCAGCGCGCTGCTGTGGAGCGGGTGCATCGCCCCGACCTCCAGCACCTGACGGCTGTCGTCCGGGCGGAAGACGTGGTGGACGATGAGCACCCCCTGCTGGTGCAGCACGCCCAGGTAGACCGCCTCGCCGCTGGAGCGCGCCAGGTCGTCGGTCCACACCAGGGCGCGGGCCCGCAGCTCGTGCACGTCCAGGTAGCTGTTGCCCAGCCGCAGCAGCTCGGCCCCCAGCTGGTAGCGGCCCGAGACCGGGTCCTGCTCGACGAAGCCCTCCTGCTGCAGCGTGCGCAGGATGCCGTGCGCCGTGCCCTTCGCCAGGCCTAGGGAGGAGGCCACGTCCGACAGGCCGAGCCTGCGCTCGCCGCCGGCCAGCAGGCGCAGGATCGCGGCCGCCCTGGAGAGCGACTGGATGGGACCTGGCATGAACAACCCCTCCGTAAGGAACGACCTAGAAGCGATTCGACAATGCTGAACGCTGTCAGACGATGCCGACCGTCATCATCCCAGAGAAGAGTGTGGCACCGCCGTCCGCCCCTCGGAATGCCCCGCGGCGGAATCCGGGGTCTTGGCTACGCTGGCCTGGTGTGTACCAGCAGCACCGGCACACACCAAGCCGACAGCCGTCGCACTCCAGGGAGCACACCCATGGCCCAGCCGTCCCTTCCGTCCAACAGCGGTGCCCGAAGCGCAGCACTGCGAGAGGCCCTGGCGACCCGGGTGGTCGTCGCAGACGGGGCGATGGGCACGATGCTCCAGGCGCAGAATCCCACCCTCGACGACTTCCAGGGGCACGAGGGCTGCAACGAGGTCCTCAACGTCTCCCGCCCCGACATCGTCGCCTCCGTCCACCGCGAGTACTTCGCCGTCGGCGTGGACTGCGTGGAGACCAACACCTTCGGCGCCAACTTCTCCGCCCTCGGCGAGTACGACATCGCCGACCGGATCGTCGAGCTGTCCGAGGCCGGCGCCCGGATCGCCCGCGAGGTCGCCGACGAGTTCACCGCCGCGGACGGCCGGCGGCGCTGGGTCATCGGCTCCATGGGCCCCGGCACCAAGCTGCCCACCCTCGGCCACATCGGCTACGGCGCCCTGCGCGACGCGTACGAGCAGAACGCGGCCGGGCTCCTCACCGGCGGCGCCGACGCGCTGGTCGTGGAGACCACCCAGGACCTGCTGCAGACCAAGGCCGCGGTCATCGGCGCCCGCCGGGCCCTGGAGGCGGCCGGTCTCGACGCGCCGCTGATCTGCTCGGTCACCGTCGAGACCACCGGCACCATGCTGCTGGGCTCCGAGATCGGGGCCGCGCTCACCGCGCTGGAACCGCTCGGCATCGACATGATCGGCCTGAACTGCGCCACCGGCCCCGCCGAGATGAGCGAGCACCTGCGCTACCTGGCCCGGCATGCCGGCATCCAGCTCTCGTGCATGCCCAACGCGGGCCTCCCCGTCCTCGGCAAGGACGGCGCGCACTACCCGCTGACCCCCAGCGAACTCGCGGACGCCCAGGAAGCCTTCGTCCGCGAGTACGGCCTCTCCCTGGTCGGCGGCTGCTGCGGCACCACCCCCGAGCACCTGCGCCAGGTCGTCGAACGCGTCCGCGGCCACGAGGTCACCCCCCGCGCGCCGCGCCCCGAGCCGGGCGCCTCCTCGCTCTACCAGACCGTCCCCTTCCGCCAGGACACCTCGTACCTCGCCATCGGCGAGCGCACCAACGCCAACGGCTCCAAGAAGTTCCGCGAGGCCATGCTGGACGGCCGCTGGGACGACTGCGTGGAGATGGCCCGCGAGCAGATCCGCGAGGGCGCCCACCTGCTCGACCTGTGCGTCGACTACGTCGGCCGCGACGGCGTCGCCGACATGAACGAGATCGCCGGACGCCTGGCCACCGCGTCCACCCTGCCGATCGTGCTGGACTCCACCGAGCCCGAGGTGCTCCGCGCGGGCCTGGAGAAGCTCGGCGGCCGCGCCGTGATCAACTCCGTCAACTACGAGGACGGCGACGGCCCCGACTCCCGCTTCGCCCGCACCACCCGCCTCGCCGCGGAACACGGCGCCGCCCTGATCGCCCTCACCATCGACGAGGAGGGCCAGGCCCGCACCCCCGAGGCCAAGGTGGCCGTGGCCGAGCGGCTCATCGCGGACCTGACCGGCAACTGGGGCATCGACGAGAGCGACATCATCGTCGACTGCCTGACCTTCACCATCGCCACCGGCCAGGAGGAGTCCCGCAAGGACGGCCTCGCCACCATCGAGGCGATCCGCGAGCTCAAGCGCCGCCACCCGCAGGTGCAGACCACGCTCGGGCTGTCCAACATCTCCTTCGGCCTCAACCCGGCCGCCCGCATGGTGCTCAACTCGGTCTTCCTCCACGAGTGCGTCGAGGCCGGCCTGGACTCGGCGATCGTGCACGCCTCCAAGATCTCGCCGATCGCCCGCATCCCCGAGGAGCAGCGCGAGGTCGCCCTGGACCTGGTGTACGACCGGCGCCGCGAGGGCTACGACCCGCTGCAGCGCTTCCTGGAGCTCTTCGAGGGCGTCGACACCAAGTCCGTCAAGGCCGGCCGCGCCGAGGAACTGGCCGCGCTGCCGCTGGAGGAGCGCCTGCAGCGGCGCATCATCGACGGCGAGAAGAACGGCCTGGAGGCCGACCTGGACGAGGCCCTGACCTCGCGTCCCGCCCTCGAGATCGTCAACAACACCCTCCTGGAGGGCATGAAGGTCGTCGGCGAGCTGTTCGGCTCCGGCCAGATGCAGCTGCCGTTCGTCCTGCAGTCGGCCGAGGTGATGAAGTCCGCCGTCGCCCACCTCGAGCCGCACATGGAGAAGTCCGACGCCTCCGGCAAGGGCACCATCGTGCTGGCCACCGTCCGCGGCGACGTCCACGACATCGGCAAGAACCTCGTGGACATCATCCTGTCCAACAACGGCTACAACGTCGTCAACCTCGGCATCAAGCAGCCCGTCTCGGCGATCCTCGACGCCGCGCACGAGCACTCCGCCGACGTCATCGGCATGTCAGGCCTGCTGGTGAAGTCCACGGTGATCATGAAGGAGAACCTGGAGGAGCTGAACCAGCGCGGCCTCGCCGCCACCTACCCGGTCATCCTCGGCGGCGCCGCCCTCACCCGGGCCTACGTCGAGCAGGACCTCCACGAGCTCTACCAGGGCGAGGTCCGCTACGCCCGCGACGCCTTCGAGGGACTGCGCCTGATGGACGCCCTCATCGCCGTCAAGCGCGGCGTGCCCGGCGCCACCCTCCCCGAGCTGAAGCAGCGCCGCGTGGCCGCCCGCGCGGGCGTCGTGCCCGAGCCCGAGGAGAACCGGGGCCAGATCCGCTCCGACGTCGCCGTCGACAACCCGGTGCCCACCCCGCCGTTCTGGGGCTCCCGCGTCGTCAAGGGCATCCCGCTCAAGGACTACGCGTCCTGGCTGGACGAGGGCGCCCTGTTCAAGGGCCAGTGGGGGCTCAAGCAGTCCCGTACCGGCGGCCCCACCTACGAGGAGCTGGTGGAGACCGAGGGCCGTCCGCGGCTGCGCGGGCTGCTGGACCGCCTGCAGAGCGAGGGGCTGCTCGAGGCCGCCGTCGTCCAGGGCTACTTCCCCTGCGTCTCCAAGGGCGACGACCTGATCATCCTCCACGAGGACGGCACCGAGCGGACCCGGTTCACCTTCCCGCGCCAGCGCCGCGGCCGCCGGCTGTGCCTGGCCGACTTCTTCCGTCCCGAGGAGTCCGGCGAGACCGACGTGGTCGGCCTGCAGGTCGTCACCGTCGGCAACCGGATCTCCGAGGCGGCCAACGAGCTGTTCGCCGCCGACGCCTACCGCGACTACCTCGAGCTGCACGGCCTGTCCGTCCAGCTCGCCGAGGCCCTGGCCGAGTACTGGCACGCCCGGGTCCGCGCCGAGCTCGGCTTCGCCGCGGAGGACCCGGCCGCGATGGAGGACATGTTCGCCCTGAAGTACCGGGGCGCCCGCTTCTCGCTGGGCTACGGCGCCTGCCCCGACCTGGAGGACCGGGCCAAGATCGCGCAGCTGCTGGAGCCCGAGCGGATCGGGGTCCGGCTGTCGGAGGAGTTCCAGCTCCATCCGGAGCAGTCCACCGACGCGATCGTCATCCATCACCCGGAGGCCAAGTACTTCAACGCGCGGTAGTCGGACGTACGTCGTACACTGGACGGTCCGATACGGCACCTGGCCGGTCGCACGCCCCCACCACCCGGGCGCGAGGCGACCGGCCTTTGTGCCCCCTGAACGCAGAGGAGTGGGGCGCATGACGAGCGGTATTCCCGCCACCGAGATCCGGCCGGCCCGGGAGGCAGGCCTGCAGGCCGTGCTCCTGGACATGGACGGCACGCTGGTCGACACCGAGGGTTTCTGGTGGCACGCGGAGGTCGAGGTCTTCGCGGAGCTCGGCCACGTGCTGGACGACACCCACCGTGAGGTCGTCGTCGGCGGTCCCATGACCCGCAGCCTCGGACACCTCATCTCGGTCACCGGCACGGACGCCACGCTCGCCGAGCTGTCCACGCTGATCAACCTGCGTTTCGTCGAGCTCATCGGCCGCGGCGTGCCGCTGATGCCGGGCGCCCAGCGCCTGCTCACCGAACTGGCCGCGCACGGGGTGCCCGCCGCCCTGGTCTCCGCCTCCCACCGGCGCATCATCGACGCCGTCATGCTCTCCCTCGGCTCCCACCACTTCGCCTTCTCCCTCGCCGGGGACGAGATCGAGCGGACCAAGCCGTACCCCGACCCGTACCTGACGGCCGCGGCACGGCTGGGCGCGGACCCGGAGCGGTGCGTGGTCGTCGAGGACACCCCCACCGGGGTCGAGGCCGCCGAGGCCGCCGGCTGCCAGGTCGTGGCCGTCCCGTCCATCGCCGCCATCGCACCGGCCCCCGGGCGGACCGTGGTGACCTCCCTGGAACGGGTCGACGTGCCTTTTCTGCGCTCTCTGATTACGTCCGTTCACTGAGCGTCGCCGTGAATTGAGTGGAAACTCTGGGCGCTTGCCCGGCTATTTTCCGTGACGATTCGGAGCGCCGAATTGTTTACCGGCCAGTACGCAGGGACGTGATACTTGTCACGTCGGCGGCTGTCGACAGTACGCGCCGGACGTGCTTCAGTCCGTCAAAACACGGTGCGGTCAGGGTGCTTGTGTCCGGATTGCGGAGCGGCGGGTTGTTCGTTCCGCTGTCCGGATATCGGTACGGCGCCCCTTGTTATCCACCCGTGACGCGGGCTCAACTTCTCCGTGTTCGGGGGCGGTCCACCGGAATGCCGGTCCCCAGCAATTACGGGTATCGTCGCCCCGCTCAACACTGCACGGCCAAGGGCCGGAAGAGGGAGAACAACGAGGATGAATCGCAAGCTACTGGTGCTGCCGGCCCTGCTGGGCCTCGCCGCGCCCGTACTCGCCGGGTGCGGTGACTCGACCGGCGGTGGCGGTGGCGGTGACGCGGTCGTCATCGGCACGACGGACCACATCGAAGTGTCCGACGAGCTGCCCTCTCCCGTGGACCCGGCCACCTCGTACGACGGTGGCACGTACAGCTTCTTCAACAACACCTTCCAGATGCTGCTCGGTTACTCGCGCAGCTCCACCACCCCCGAGCCGGACGCCGCCAAGTCCTGCGGCTTCACCGACACCAAGTCGGAGGTGTACCGCTGCACGCTGCGGGACGGCCTGAAGTTCGCCAACGGCCACGACCTCACCTCGGAGGACGTCAAGTTCTCGGTCGACCGTGTGCTGAAGATCAAGAGCGACTTCGGCCCCTCCAGCCTCCTCGCGAACATCGACAGCGTCGAGGCCCAGGACCCGAAGACCGTCGTCTTCCACCTCAAGGCCTCCGACGCGACGTTCCCGTACCGGCTGGCGACCCCGGCCGCGGCCATCGTCGACAGCGAGGTCTACAGCGCCACCCAGCCGCTCAACGGCCTGAAGATGGAGGGCTCCGGCCCCTACAAGCTCGACTCGTGGGAGGACGGCAAGGCCGTCCTCAGCGCGAACCCGAACTACAAGGGCCTAGTCAGCAACCGCAGCAACGACAAGATCGAGGTCCGCTTCTTCGCCTCCGCCAAGGAGATGATGAAGGCGCTCGGCGACGGCGAAGTCGACGTGGTGAACCGCACCCTTACGCCGGACCAGATCAACGCGGTCGAGCAGGGCACGGTCGAGAACGTCAAGCTGACCGAGACCCCGGGTGGTTCGGTCCGCTACATGTTCTTCAACGTCGACGACCCGTCCGTGAAGCCCGAGGCCGTCCGTGAGGCCATCGCGCGCGTCATCGACCGTGACGCCCTCACGCGCGACGTGACCGGCCGCACCGCCTCCCCGCTGTTCGGCGCCGTCCCGACCGGCATCACCGGCCACACCAACTCGTACTTCAACGCGTACGGCGAGCCCAACCGGAACAAGGCCGCCGAGGTGCTGTCCTCCGCGGGCATCAGCACCCCGGTCAAGATCACCTACTCCTACCCGACGGACCGCCCGGCCACCCCGAACAAGGAGGAGGCCGAGAACGTGAAGAAGCAGCTCGACGCCACCGGCCTGTTCGACGTGACCCTCAAGGGCAGCCCCTGGAAGACGTTCCTGCCGGGCGCCGTCAAGGGCAGGTGGGCCGCGTACTCGCTCAGCTGGCTCCCCGACTTCCCGGACGCCGACACCTACATCGCGCCGTTCTTCGCGGAAGGGTTCCTCGACCTCAACTACGGGGCCGGGAACATCAAGAACTCGCTCCTGCCGGCCACCCGCCAGTCCGCGGACCGCAGCAAGACGGACAAGGACTTCTCGCAGATCCAGAACATCCTGGCGCAGGACCTCCCGATGATCCCGCTGTACCAGGACAAGCAGTACGTCGCCAGCCGCGACGGCATCACCGGAACCGAATGGTTCCTCAATTCCTCCTCGACCGCCCAGTTCTGGGAGATTGGTCGCGGTGTGACAGGATGAGCCACCCGCTGGGCGGACCCGGGAATTCCCCCCGGTCCGCCCGGCCGGGGCCGGCCCCGTACGACGAAGCTGTGAGGGAAGTCTCGTGAGGAATCGAGTCCAGCGACTGGCGCTCCCGCTCTCCGCGACCTTGACGGCGGTCGTGGTCGCCGGCTGCGGTACGGGAGGGTCGGACGGCGAGGGCTCCGGGGAGCCCCTCACGATGGGGATCACCGACAAGGTGACGGCCGTTGATCCCGCCGCCGGTTACGACGTCGGTTCCTGGATCGTGTTCAACAACGTCTTCCAGTCGCTGCTCAGCTTCCCCAGGGGCGCCACCAAGCCCGATCCCGAGGCCGCGGAGAGCTGCAAGTTCACCGACCCGGTCAGCAAGACGTTCGACTGCACGCTGCGGCAGGGTCTGAAGTTCAGCAATGGTGAGGCTCTGACGTCGGAGGACGTGAAGTTCTCCTTCGAGCGCACCATCAAGATCAATGACGAGAACGGTCCGGCGGTGCTGCTGGACGCGATCAAGACGATCGACACGCCCTCGCCGGAGCGGGTGGTGTTCCACCTGAAGTACTCCGACGCGACGTTCCCGATGAAGATCGCTTCGGGTGCGGGCTCGATCGTGGACCACACGCAGTACCCGGCGGACAAGCTCCGCACGGACGGCAAGGCGACGGGTTCGGGCCCGTACAAGCTGGACTCCTACGAGGCGGGCAAGCAGGCGGTGTTCTCGGTCAACGGGGACTACCGGGGCACGGCGGAGATCCGTAACTCCGGCATGACGATGAAGTTCTTCGGTGACGAGCCGGCGTTGAAGGACGCGGTGGAGGACGGGTCGGTGGACCTGGCCTACCGTGGTCTGGACTCCGCCGACATCGCCTCGCTGCAGCGCAGTTCGATAGCCGGCGACACCGGGATCCAGGTCGTGGAGGGCACCGGCGCCGAGGTCCAGCACCTGGTGTTCAACCTGAAGGACCCGGTGGTGGGGGACAAGGCCGTGCGGCGCGCGGTGGCCTATCTGATCGACCGCAAGGCGTTCATCCGGGACGTCTACCAGCGCACCGCGACCCCGTTGTACTCGATCGTGCCGGCCGGTATCACCGGTCACAACACCGCGTTCTTCGACCGCTACGGCGAGGGCGGCGACCGGGCCGGGGCGCAGGCGGCGCTGGCGCAGGCGGGGATCACGAGCAAGGTGTCCTTCACGCTGTGGGCGACGCCGGTGCGGTTCGGGCCGGGCACCGTGGCGGAGCTGAAGGCGATCGCCAAGCAGCTCAACGACAGCGGGCTGTTCGA
>NZ_JBHWGA010000014.1:50270-183334 GCF_042733315.1 Streptomyces sp. NPDC059718 | reverse complement strand
TTACCGCACCGATCTGAGCACGCACGTCTCCGTGGCGTTCTCGTCGCGGGGGTTGTGACAACGTACTGGAGCGGGGGACCCCGATGCAAATCGGGGTGCCCCGCTCCTGGTGGTGCGTCAGACCTCCACGACCACAGGGAGGATCATCGGGCGCCGGCGGTAGTTGTCGGAGACCCACTTGCCGATGGCGCGGCGGATGAGCTGCTGCAACTGACGGACCTCGGCGACGCCGTCGGAGGCGGCGCGGGCGAGGGACTCCTCGACCTTGGGGAGTACCTCGTTGAAGGCCGCGTCGTCGATCCCGGAACCGCGGGCCTGGACGAACGGGCCGCCCACGACCTTGCCGGTGGTGCTGTCGACGACGATGAACACCGAGACGATGCCCTCCTCGCCGAGGATGCGGCGGTCCTTGAGGGAGGCCTCGGTGATGTCACCGACCGAGAGGCCGTCCACGTAGACGTAGCCCGCCTGGACCTTGCCGGTGACCTTGGCGACGCCGTCGACGAGGTCGACGACCACGCCGTCCTCTGCGAGGACGCAGCGCTGCTTCGGGATGCCGGTGGCCTGGCCGAGTTCGGCGTTGGCACGCAGGTGCCGCCATTCGCCGTGGACCGGCATGAGGTTCCGCGGCTTGCAGATGTTGTAGAAGTACACCAGTTCACCGGCGGAGGCGTGGCCGGAGACGTGCACCTTGGCGTTGCCCTTGTGCACGACGTTGGCGCCCCAGCGGGTGAGGCCGTTGATCACGCGGTAGACCGCGTTCTCGTTGCCGGGGATGAGCGAGGAGGCCAGGACCACCGTGTCGCCCTCGACGATGCGGATCTGGTGGTCGCGGTTGGCCATCCGGGACAGGGCCGCCATGGGTTCGCCCTGGGAGCCGGTGCACACCAGGACGATCTTCTCGTCGGGGAGGTCGTCAAGCGTCTTGACCTCCACGATGAGACCCGGTGGGACCCGCAGGTAGCCCAGGTCACGGGCGATGCCCATGTTGCGGACCATGGAGCGGCCGATGAAGGCGACCTTGCGGCCGCGCTCGTGGGCCGCGTCCAGGACCTGCTGGATGCGGTGGACGTGGCTGGCGAAGCTGGCCACGATGATCCGCTTCTCGGCCTTGGCGAAGACCTGTCGCAGCACCGGCAGGATGTCCCGCTCGTGCGGGATGAAGCCGGGCACCTCCGCGTTGGTGGAGTCGGAGAGCAGCAGGTCGATGCCCTCCTCCGACAGGCGCGCGAAGGCGTGCAGGTCGGTGAGCCGGCCGTCGAGCGGCAGCTGGTCCATCTTGAAGTCGCCGGTGTGCACGACCATGCCGGCCGGGGTGCGGATGGCGACCGCGAGGGCGTCGGGGATGGAGTGGTTGACCGCCACGAACTCGCAGTCGAAGGGCCCGATGCGCTCGCGCTGCCCCTCGGCGACCTCGAGGGTGTAGGGGCGGATGCGGTGCTCGGCGAGCTTGGCCTCGATGAGGGCCAGGGTCAGCTTCGATCCGATCAGCGGGATGTCGTCCTTCTCCCGCAGGAGGAAGGGGACGGCGCCGATGTGGTCCTCGTGGCCGTGGGTGAGGACGATGCCGACGACGTCGTCCAGGCGGTCACGGATGGACGTGAAGTCCGGCAGGATCAGGTCGACTCCGGGCTGCTCCTCCTCCGGGAAGAGCACCCCGCAGTCGACGATCAGCAACCGGCCTCCGTACTCGAAGACCGTCATGTTGCGGCCGATCTCGCCGAGACCGCCGAGCGGGGTGATGCGCAAACCCCCTTCGGGCAGCACGGGGGGCGGGCCGAGCTCAGGGTGCGGATGGCTCAAAGTATCTCCTCACCACGCACGCCACAGGCCCCGGGCGGACACCCGGGGACACCGTGCGCGCATGACAGCGTGCTTTCTGTTGCGTTGTCCTCATGGAGCGATATTCAGTTCTTAAGTCTTTGGTTACAGCTGTACCCCGCCGGCGGCGAGATCCTGCTTCAGCTGTGCCGTCGCGGCCTCGCCGAGCTCCACGAGCGGGAGCCGGAGCGGGCCGCCGGGCAGCCCCTGCAGGGCCAGGGCGGCCTTGGTGGTGATGACGCCCTGGGTGCGGAAGACGCCGGTGAAGACCGGGAGCAGCTTCTGGTGGATCTCGGCCGCCTTGTGGATGTCACCCGAGAGATACGCCTCGAGGAGGGCCCGCAGCTCAGGGCTGACCAGATGTCCCACGACGGAGACGAAGCCTGCGGCGCCGACGGAGAGCAGCGGCAGGTTGAGCATGTCGTCGCCGGAGTACCAGGCGAGGCCGCTGCGGCTGATGGCCCAGCTCGCGGCGGCGAGGTCGCCCTTGGCGTCCTTGTTGGCGACGATCCGGGGGTGCTCGGCGAGCCGGACGAGGGTCTCGGTCTCGATCGGGACGCTGCTGCGGCCGGGGATGTCGTAGAGCATCACCGGCAGACCGGTGGCGTCCGCGACGGCGGTGAAGTGCCGGTACAGGCCCTCCTGCGGGGGCTTGTTGTAGTACGGCGTCACCGTGAGCAGGCCGTGGGCGCCGGCGCGCTCCGCCTGGCGGGCCAGCTCGACGGTGTGGTGGGTGTCGTTGGTGCCGACGCCGGCGACGACGAAGGCGCGGTCGCCCACCGCCTCCAGTACGGCCCGGACGAGCTGCTCTTTCTCCACGTCGCTGGTGGTCGGCGACTCACCGGTGGTGCCGTTGACGACCAGGCCGTCGTTGCCTGCCTCGACGAGGTGGGCGGCGAGCTGCTGCGCGCCGTCGAGGTCGAGGGCGCCGTCCGCGGTGAACGGCGTGACCATTGCGGTCAGGACCCGCCCGAAGGGGGTCCGCGGAGTGGAGGTCGGAGCCATGAGTCCAACGCTACTCGGTGCCGGTGCCGGGACTCCCCCTCGGGACCTGCGATGAGGACTCCGGCGCTGCCTGCTCGGGGGTTCAAGCAGCACCGGAATCCGTTTCTGAAGACTAGACGAATTGCATGAAACCCGGCAATCGGAAGATTCCGGATGAGTGGTGACCTGCTATGGAGCGACCCGGCCGTTGGCGTTGAAGGCGGCGTGGGTGAGCGGCATGAGCTTCGCCCATTCGGCTTCCATCCGCTCCCCGACCATCTCGATCTCCCGCTGCGGGAAGGACGGGACCTTGGCGAGCTCGTGCTGGGTGCGCAGGCCGAGGAAGTGCATCAGCGAGCGGGCGTTGCAGGTGGCGTACATCGACGAGAACAGGCCGACCGGCAGGGTGGCCCGGGCGACCTCGCGGGCGACGCCGGCCGCCAGCATCTTCTGGTAGGCCTCGTAGGAATGCCGGTAGGAGGCCTCCATGGCGTCCACGGCGGCCTGGTGCTGCTCCGGGGACCCGTGCACGAACTCGTACTTCCCGGGGCGGCCCTGCTGCACCAGCTTGCGCTCCGTGGACGGCACGTAGAAGACCGGCTGCAGCTCGCGGTACCGGCCGGATTCCTCGTTGTACGACCATCCGACGCGGTGGCGCATGAACTCGCGGAAGACGAAGATCGGGGCGCTGATGAAGAAGGTCATGGAGTTGTGCTCGAAGGGGCTGCCGTGGCGGTCCCGCATGAGGTAGTTGATCAGGCCCTTGGAGCGCTCGGGGTCCTTCGTCAGCTCCGCCAGGGACTGCTCGCCGGCCGTGGAGACCCGGGCGGCCCACAGCACGTCGGAGTCGGCGGCGCTGTGCTTGACGAGCTCGACGGTCACGTCGTCGCGGAACTGCACGCAATCGTCGGCGGAGATGTCGGTCACCGGGCGTCCTTCCTCATGGAGCTTGGGGCGGCGCCCAGCCTATGCGCCCGCTCCGACATCGCCCGACACCCGTCGAACCCGGCCCCACCCCCCGCAAAGCGGAGCAAGGCAGACGACCGGCGGACCACTGCTGGCCGGTCCCGGCGGGGCCCGCTAGCCTCACCGATGTGTCTCTGCCCTTCCTCGCCGCCGACAGCGGCCACGACGAGTACGCCGCGGACGCCGCCCTTCCGCACCGGGTCCAGGACGGGTGGATCCGTCCCTACCGCCCGGGGCCCTGGCGGGTCGCCACGGCGGCGATGCTGCTGGTGCTCGCCTCGTACCTGCTCATCGCGGGAGTGATCATGGGGCTCGCGGGCAACGGGCCCGGTGTCGCCGCGACGGTCGTCGCCGCCGTGCTGGCCATCGTCTGCGCGCTGCGTCTGCTGCGCGTGGGGTTCTGGGTGAGCACGCGCGGGCTGCGGCAGGTGGGGCTCTTCTACACCACGACGCTGCCCTGGAACCGGGTCGGGGCCGTCCGTACGGCCCAGCAGCCGGTGAAGTGGCTGGGGCTGCCCCGGACCGTCCAGGGCCAGGCCCTGGTCGTCACGCGGGCGGACGGCCAGCGGCTGCGACCGCTGCTCACCGACCACAACGCGGACTTCCTCGGCCGTACGGAGGCCTTCGACCAGGCGGCCGACGCCATAGAGGGCTGGGCCTCCGAGCTGAGCCGCTGAGGTCTCGGCGGGCGGTCGACGAGGGGGGCGACGAGGCCCCGCCCGTCCGGGAGGCAACACGGGCGGCGGGAGACGGCGTACAGGGGACAGCCGGGCGTCATCGGGGGTTTGCCTGCGGCTGTTAGCGTCCGGCCGACCCGGCCCGCCGAGGACCTGGAGCGACTCTTGCTCGCACCGCCGCATCCGAACACGCTCCTCACCGCTCCCGCGCCGCTGCCCGCGCTGGAACCGCTGCGGGGCCGCACCGTCGTCGTGAAGTTCGGCGGGCACGCCATGACCGACGGGTCGCTGCTGCGCACCTTCGCCGAGGACGTGGTGCGGCTGCGGCGGACCGGCGTGCGGGCCGTGGTGGTGCACGGGGGCGGTCCGCAGATCAACGCGCAGCTGGACCGGCTGGGCGTGCCCGCGCATTTCCTGGGCGGGCAGCGCGTCACCACGCCGGAGACGCTGGACGTGGTGCGGATGGTGCTCGCCGGCAAGGTGCAGCGGGACCTGGTGCGGCTGTTCAACGAGCACGGCCCGTACGCCGTCGGGCTCACCGGCGAGGACGCGCACACGCTCACCGCGGTGCGCCGGTACGCCGAGGTCGGCGGGGAGCTGATGGACATCGGCCTGGTCGGTGACGTGACGGAGGTCAACACGGCCGCCGTGGACATGCTGCTGGACCACGGGCACATCCCGGTGGTCTCGCCGCTCGGCCGCGGCACGGACGGCGAGGTCTACAACGTCAACGCGGACGCGGCCGCCGGCGCGCTCGCCGCCGCGCTGGGCGCCGAGGCCCTGGTGGTGCTGACCGACGTGCCCGGGCTGTACGCGGACTGGCCGTGCCGGGAGCGGGTGCTGGACCGGCTGACCGCCACCGAGCTGGAACGCATGCTGCCGTCCCTCGGGGACGGCATGGTGCCGAAGATGGAGAGCTGCCTGCGCGCGGTCCGCGCCGGTGTCCGTACCGCAAGGGTGCTGGACGGGCGCGCCCCGCACGCCCTGCTGCGCGCGCTGACCGGCGCCCCCGGGGAGGCCGGGACGACCGTCCTGCCGGGCTGAGGCCGGGCCCCGTTCAGGGCGTCTGCGGCGCCTTTCCGCGCAGGGCGATCGCCCGCTGCATGGCCGTGCGTGCCCGCGGGGTGTCGCGGGCGTCGTGGTAGGCGACCGCGAGCCGGAACCACGTCCGCCAGTCCTCCGGCGCGGCCTCCGTCTCGGCCTTGCGCCGGGCGAAGACCGCGTCGGCGGAGGCACGGTCGACGCGGCCGCTCGGGGTGCGCACCAGCTCGTCCTCCGGCAGGCCGCCCTCGGCCTCCAGTTCCCGGGCGAGCCGGTCCGCGTTGCGCGCGAACTGCGTCGTACGGACCAGGAACCAGACGCCGACCAGCGGCAGCACGAGCACCGCCACGCCGAGGACCACCGTGACCGGGCGGCCGTCCTGGATCAGCCAGACGCCGCGGGCGCCGGCCAGCACGAAGTACACGACCAGGACGGCCGCGAGGACGAAGTAGGTGATCTTTGCGCGCATGGTGGGCGAACCGGCTCTCAGTCTGTCGTCTCTCGGTCGGTCAGTCGAGGTCCATGAAGTGCTCCAGGCCGAAGGTGAGTCCCGGCGTGGAGACGACCCTGCGCACGCCGAGCAGCACGCCCGGCATGAAGGAGCCGCGGTTCATGGAGTCGTGACGGATGGTGAGGACCTCGCCGGCGTCGCCGAAGAGCACCTCCTGGTGGGCGACGAGACCGCGCAGCCGCACCGCGTGCACGGGCACGCCCTCGACGTCGGCGCCGCGCGCGCCGTCCAGGGCGGTGGCGGTGGCGTCCGGCTGCGCGCCGAGCCCGGCCTCGCGGCGGGCGTCGGCGATGAGCTGCGCGGTGCGCACGGCGGTGCCGCTGGGGGCGTCGACCTTGTCCGGGTGGTGGAGTTCGACGATCTCCGCGGACTCGAAGAAGCGGGCCGCCTGGCGGGCGAAGCGCATGGCCAGGACCGCCCCGATGCCGAAGTTCGGCGCGATGAGCACACCGGTGCCCGGCGCGGCGCCGAGCCAGCCGCGCAGGGTGTCCAGGCGCTCGTCGGTCCAGCCGGTGGTGCCGACGACGGCGTGGATGCCGTGCCGCAGGCAGAAGTCGAGGTTGCCCATGACCGAGCCCGGGGTGGTCAGTTCCACCGCGACCTGGGCCCCGTTCTCGGCGAGGGTCTCCAGCTTGTCCTCGCGGCCGATCGCCGCCACGAGCTCCAGGTCGTCCGCGGCCTCGACGGCCTTGACCGCCTCGGCGCCCATCCGGCCGCGGGCCCCGATCACACCCACACGGATCTTGCTCATCGTTCCAGTCCTCCGGTCCAGACGTTCGAGACGGTCGGTACGGCTCAGGCTCAGACGACGGACTCGTGCAGGCGGGCGGCCTGCCGGTCCTTCAGCGGGCCTATGACGGCCAGCGAGGGACGCTGTCCCAGGACGTCGCGGGCGACCGCGCGCACCTCGTCGGGGGTGACCGCGGCGATCCTCTCCAGTGTGGCGTCCACCGACATCTGCTCGCCCCAGCAGAGCTCGCTCTTGCCGATCCGGTTCATGAGCGCGCCGGTGTCCTCCAGGCTGAGCACGGTCGAGCCGGAGAACTGACCGATGGCGCGGTGCAGTTCCTCGTCGCTCAGCCCGTGCTCGGCGACCTGGTCGAGCTCCTCGCGGCAGATCTTCAGGACCTCGTGGACGCGGCGCGGCTGGCAGCCGGCGTACACGCCGAACAGGCCGCAGTCCGCGAAGGACGAGGTGTACGAGTAGACGCTGTAGGCGAGGCCGCGCTTCTCGCGGACCTCCTGGAACAGCCGGGAGCTCATCCCGCCGCCGAGCGCCGTGTTGAGCACGCCCAGCGCCCAGCGCCGGTCGTCGTGCCGGGACAGCCCGGGCATGCCGAGCACGACGTGGGCCTGCTCGGTGCGGCGCTCCAGCAGCTCCACCCGGCCCTGGCCGCGGATCGTGCGGGCGCCGCCGCGCGGCGGGCGCGGGACGGCTTCGGCGTCGCGGAGGGCGCCCGCGTCCTCGAATGCCTTGCGGACCTGGCGGACGACGGTGGCGTGGTCGATGTTGCCCGCGGCGGCGACGACCAGCCGGGTCGGGTCGTAGTGCTTCCGGTAGAAGCGGGCGACCTGGTCCCGGGTGAGGGCGTTGATGGTGTCGACCGTGCCGAGGACGGGGCGGCCCAGCGGGGAGTCGCCCAGCATGGCGGTGGCGAACAGGTCGTGGACCTGGTCACCGGGGTCGTCCTCGGTCATCGCGATCTCCTCCAGGACCACACCGCGCTCGGCGTCGATGTCCTCCTGGCGGATCAGGGAGCCGGTCAGCATGTCGCTGACCACGTCGATGGCGAGCGGCAGGTCGGTGTCGAGGACACGCGCGTAGTAGCACGTGTACTCCTTGGCCGTGAAGGCGTTCATCTCGCCGCCGACGGCGTCGATGGCCGAGGAGATCTCGAGTGCGCTGCGCCGCGCGGTGCCCTTGAAGAGCAGGTGCTCCAGGTAGTGCGTGGCGCCGTTGAGGGCCGGGGTCTCGTCGCGGGAACCGACGCCGACCCAGATGCCGAAGGTCGCGGAGCGCACGGTCGGCAGGGTCTCGGTGACGACGCGCAGTCCCCCGGGGAGGACGCTTCGCCGGACCGTACCGATGCCGTCGGCGCCGGGCAGGAGGGTCTGCGTGCGGACGGCCCGCCCCTTGGTGGAGGGGCGGGCCGTCACGCGTGTGGAGCCGGTGGTCACTTCTCGGACGCGTCCTCGGCCTTGTCGTCGGCCGCGGTCTCTTCGCCCTCGATGACCGGGATGAGCGACAGCTTGCCGCGCTGGTCGATCTCGGCGATCTCGACCTGGACCTTGGAGCCCACGGCGAGGACGTCCTCGACGTTCTCGACGCGCTTGCCGCCGGCCAGCTTGCGGATCTGCGAGATGTGCAGCAGGCCGTCCTTGCCCGGGAGCAGGGAGACGAAGGCACCGAAGGTGGTGGTCTTCACGACCGTACCCAGGTAGCGCTCGCCGACCTCGGGCATCGTCGGGTTGGCGATGCCGTTGATCGTGGCGCGGGCGGCCTCGGCGGACGGGCCGTCGGCGGCACCGATGTAGATGGTGCCGTCGTCCTCGATGGTGATCTCGGCGCCGGTGTCCTCCTGGATCTGGTTGATCATCTTGCCCTTGGGGCCGATGACCTCACCGATCTTGTCCACCGGGATCTTGACGGTGATGATGCGCGGGGCGTTCGGCGACATCTCGTCCGGAGTGTCGATCGCCTCCATCATCACGTCGAGGATGTGCAGACGGGCGTCGCGGGCCTGCTTGAGGGCCGCGGCCAGGACCGACGCCGGGATGCCGTCGAGCTTGGTGTCCAGCTGCAGCGCCGTGACGAACTGCTTGGTGCCGGCGACCTTGAAGTCCATGTCGCCGAAGGCGTCCTCCGCACCGAGGATGTCGGTGAGGGTGACGTAGTGGGTCTCGCCGTCGATCTCCTGGGAGATCAGGCCCATGGCGATGCCGGCGACGGGGGCCTTGAGCGGCACACCGGCGTTCAGCAGCGACATGGTGGAGGCGCAGACCGAGCCCATCGAGGTGGAGCCGTTGGAGCCGAGCGCCTCGGAGACCTGGCGGATGGCGTACGGGAAGTCCTCGCGGGCCGGCAGGACCGGGAGGATCGCCCGCTCGGCCAGCGCGCCGTGGCCGATCTCACGGCGCTTGGGGGAGCCCACGCGGCCGGTCTCGCCGACGGAGTACGGCGGGAAGTTGTAGTTGTGCATGTAGCGCTTGCGCGTCTCGGGCGCGAGCGTGTCCAGCTGCTGCTCCATGCGGAGCATGTTGAGGGTGGTGACGCCCAGGATCTGGGTCTCACCGCGCTCGAACAGGGCCGAGCCGTGCACCCGCGGGATGGCCTCGACCTCGGCGGCCAGGGTGCGGATGTCGGTGACACCGCGGCCGTCGATGCGGACCTTGTCCTTGATGACGCGCTCGCGGACCAGCTTCTTGGTCAGCGAGCGGTAGGCCGCGGAGATCTCCTTCTCGCGGCCCTCGAACTGCGGGAGCAGCTTCTCGGCGGCGAGACCCTTGACGCGGTCCAGCTCGGCCTCGCGGGCCTGCTTGCCGGCGATGGTCAGCGCCTGCTTGAGCTCGTCGGCGACGGCGGCCTCGAGCGCCTCGAACACGTCGTCCTGGTAGTCCAGGAAGATCGGGAACTCGGCGGTCTCCTTGGCGGCCTTCGCGGCGAGGTCGGCCTGCGCCTTGCACAGCACCTTGATGAAGGGCTTGGAGGCCTCCAGGCCCGCCGCGACGACCTCCTCGGTCGGCGCCTCGGCGCCGTCCTCGACGAGCTTGATCGTCTTGGTGGTGGCCTCGGCCTCGACCATCATGATCGCGACGTCGCCGTCCTCGAGGGTGCGGCCGGCAACGACCATGTCGAAGACGGCGTCCTCCAGCTCACTGTGGGTCGGGAAGGCGACCCACTGCCCGCGGATCAGCGCGACGCGGACGCCGCCGACCGGGCCGGAGAAGGGCAGGCCGGCCAGCTGCGTGGAGCAGGAGGCGGCGTTGATGGCGACCACGTCGTAGAGGTGGTCGGGGTTGAGTGCCATGATCGTCGCCACGACCTGGATCTCGTTGCGCAGGCCCTTCTTGAAGGACGGGCGCAGCGGGCGGTCGATCAGGCGGCAGGTGAGGATCGCGTCCTCGGAGGGACGGCCCTCACGGCGGAAGAAGGAGCCGGGGATCCGCCCGGCCGCGTACATGCGCTCCTCGACGTCCACCGTCAGCGGGAAGAAGTCGAGCTGGTCCTTCGGGTGCTTCGAGGCGGTGGTGGCCGACAGCACCATGGTGTCGTCGTCCAGGTAGGCCACGGCGGAGCCGGCGGCCTGACGGGCCAGGCGGCCCGTCTCGAAGCGGATCGTACGGGTGCCGAAGCTGCCGTTGTCGATCACGGCTTCGGCGTAGTGGGTCTCGTTCTCCACTATGGGGATTCTCCTCTTTCGTGCCCCCGGGCGTCTTCCCGGGAGCCGTCGGTGGAGGGGCGTCCCGCCGGGCCGGTCTTCGATCGAAGCCACCGGGACGTACGTGCTGCCCGGGGGCCACTACCGAG
The DNA here is from genome assembly GCF_042733315.1 of Streptomyces sp. NPDC059718. Classification (NCBI taxonomy): domain Bacteria; kingdom Bacillati; phylum Actinomycetota; class Actinomycetes; order Kitasatosporales; family Streptomycetaceae; genus Streptomyces; species Streptomyces sp. NPDC059718. Next base: position 172,806 of record NZ_JBHWGA010000014.1, on the reverse strand, counting down.
GACCGGCTCTGGTGGCGTTTAGGAGGACGCTCCCTCCGCATGCTCTATGGCGTTGTGTATGGGACCAGACTACAAAGCTTCGGCCCCGGTCTCGCGCCCAGCGCGGTCCCGTACGTACGCCAAGGGAGCGGCTCCCGGACGGGAACCGCTCCCTTTACGGCGTCTCAGCGGGCGCCGGCCGCGCCACGGCGGATGCCCAGGCGCTCGACGAGCGCACGGAAGCGCTGGATGTCCTTCTTGGCCAGGTACTGCAGCAGGCGGCGACGCTGGCCGACCAGGATCAGCAGACCACGACGGGAGTGGTGGTCGTGCTTGTGGGTCTTGAGGTGCTCGGTCAGGTCCGAGATGCGGCGCGAGAGCAGCGCTACCTGGACCTCGGGGGAGCCGGTGTCGCCCTCCTTGGTGCCGAACTCGGCGATGATCTGCTTCTTCGTCGCGACGTCGAGCGACATGCGGTCTCCTTGTGGTGTCGGTGCCTCCGAGCGCCCCTGGTCTGCGTCACAGGAGAAGCTGCGATGACTCGGAAGGCATGACGCGCCGCGCATGGGCGGACGCATCGGTTACACAGAGTACCACCCCGGGCCCGGTGCGATGTCCGGGGCCGGGGTGGCGGTGCCGCGGGCGGCTTGCGGGCGTACCGGCTCAGCCGCTGGTCATGCCGCGGGCCTCGGCGTACAGGTCGAGGACGGCGAGGGCGAGCGGGATCAGGGAGAGCAGCACGGCCGCCTCGGCGAGGTCGAGCATCCGGCCCCAGAAGGGGGTGACGCCCTTGCTCGGGACGATGAGGGCGATCGCGACCAGGAGGGTGGCGCCCAGGGCCACCGCGGCGGACAGCCACACGGTGCGGATGTCGAGCGAGGAGTGGTTGCCGCGCAGCAGGTCGGTGAGGACGTCGGCCGGCAGGTTGAGGGCGAGACCGATGATCAGCAGCCCGATGGTGATCACACCGGCCACCATCAGCGTCACGACCTGCGAGGTGTAGCGGAACAGCCGGGCGCGCATCAGCGTCGCCAGGCCCATGGCGAGGGCGAGCAGCTGTGCCCAGGCGCTGTCGGAGAAGCCGAGCACGACGCCGGCGGAGCCGACGATCGCGGCCGCGCAGCCGCCGACCAGGCCCAGCAGCAGCTCGTGGCCGCGACGGGCCTGGTTGGTGATCCGGTCGAAGTCGACCGGCTCCTCCTCGCCCTGCCGGTCGCCGTCGCCGCGGTGCCGGGCCTGGACCTGGTCGGGGGAGCGGAAACCGATGGGCAGCCGGGCGAAGCGGGCGGACCAGCCGGGCAGGAAGCCGATGACGGCGATCATGACGACGGCGGTGACGGCGGCCGCCTCGCGCGGCGCGGCGTCGGTGAGGATCGCCACGAAGGTGGCCACGGTGCCGACGCCGGCGGTGAAGGAGGCCGCGACGAACGGCGAGTCCCCCTGCGGCAGCATCAGCACGAGGAGCACGGCGGCGATGAGCACGACGACGCAGCCGATGAGGAAGTGCAGCCGGCCGGGTCCCTCGGTCCTGCCGACGCCCATGACCCCGGAGCCGGCGACGAGCAGCAGCGGCAGGGAGGCGAGGCCGAGGGCGACGGCGGAGTGCCGGTCGTCGTACACGCGGGCGCGCACCGAGGCGAGCGCCACCAGCACCAGGCCCGCGGCGCCGGCGAGGATGCCGGGCAGGCCGTGCATGTCGTGCTTGACCGGCTCGGAGAACCAGAGCACGAAGGCCATGAGGGCGAGCAGGATGACGCCCGCGGTCAGGCCCACGCCGCGCATGAGGCCGTCGTTCCAGCTGCGGCGGTCGGTCTGGACCGCGGCGGCGACGGCATCGACGACGTCGTCGAACACGGCGGGCGGCAGCGAGTCCGCGAACGGACGCAGCAGCAGCAACTCGCCGTCGTGGACGCGCTGTTCGGCCAGGGACAGGGTGTCGTCGAGGACACGCCCGTCACGGCGGACCAAGTTGTAGCCGGTGGGGGCGGCTTCGTCGGGTGTCTGGCCCGACAGGCGCAGTATCTCGGGATGGATGTCGGAGAGCGGCACGTCCTCCGGAAGTGCCACATCGATCCGGCTGTTCGGCGCCGCCACCGTGACTCTGCAGAATCCCGTCGCTGAGATCGTGCTCACCTGGAGTGGTCCCCCTCGTCCGGTGATGGATGGGTTGAGGTCGGGTCCACGCGGCCGTCCAGGGTCGGACCCCCGTTCCGCGCTTCGCGATCCGTCACCCTACCGGGTACCCCAAGTCCCTTGTCCCTCACCCGTCCCAGTGCCCTGTGACTGTCATGCCCAGTAGGATCGCCACCTGCCTGTGGTCCGATGCCCGCCCCGTGCGGGGGCGGAGCGCCGACCGGGACGTGTCATACGGGGGACCGTCGCCACGGGGGCGGCCCGAAACTGCGATTCGCGTGAAGGACTGGTGCATCGGTGAGCGTGGTCGTCATCAAGCGCCCGCCGCGGGTTTACCCGCCGGAGGTGCCGAATGAGGAGGTACGGCTCGAAGCCCCGCCCGAACTGCCACGCGGCGAGGACCAGGGCCTGCTGATGAATCTGCTGCCGATGCTCGGCATGGGTTCGTCGGCGGCGTTCTTCTTCCTGCCGACGGGGTCGGGGACCTCCGGCGGGTTCATGAAGGTCATGGGCGTGCTCATGATGGGCTCCACCGTGGCGATGGTGGTGGCCCAGATCGTGCGCTCCCGCAAGGGGCCGTCGGGGCAGATGGCGGAGGCCCGCCGGGACTACCTGAAGTACCTGGCGCAGATACGCCGCGGGGTGCGCAAGACCGCCCGCAGGCAGCGCGACGCACAGTATTACCTGCACCCCGCGCCCGAGCAGCTGTGGGCGCTGGTCGCCGAGGGCTCGCGGGTGTGGGAACGCCGGTTCACCGACCCGGACTTCGCGCAGGTGCGGGTGGGCCTCGGGCCCCAGCAGCTGTCGACGCCGCTGGTGGCGCCGGAGACCGCCCCGGTGGACGAGCTGGAACCGCTGACCGCGCACTCGATGCAGCAGTTCATCGCGGCGCACGGTTCGCTGGACAACCTGCCGCTGGCGGTGGGCCTGCGCTCCTTCTACCACGTGACGGTCTCCGGGGACCCGGACACCGTCTACGGGCAGACCCGCTCCATCGTGGGCCAGCTGTGCTCCCTGCACTCGCCGGAGGACCTGGTCGTCGCCGTCGTGGCGGCGCCCGGCGCGCAGTCGGAGTGGGAGTGGGTCAAGTGGCTGCCGCACGCGCAGCACAAGGAGCACGACGGCGCGGGCTCGCGCCGTCTGATATGCGGCGACCTGGGTGAGGTCGAGGATCTGCTGGCGGACGAGCTGGACGGCAGGCCGCGCTTCAACCGCGAGGGCCAGACGGTGCTGGACCAGCCGCACGTGGTGATCGTGCTGGACGGCGGCGGCGTGCCGGCGGACTCGGTGATCGCCTCCGCCGAGGGCCTGCAGGGCGTCACGATCCTGGAGGTCGTCCCCGGCGAGCTGGACGAGGCGCGCGGCTCGCTGTCCATCCAGGTGTGGCGCGACCAGCTGTACCTGGAGGCCGGGGCCGGCACCTTCACCGGCGTCCCCGACGTGCTGTCCCCCGTACAGGCCGAGTCGCTGGCGCGGCAGCTCGCGCCGATGCGGCTGGGCGCCGCGGACGCCGACGAACCGCTGCTGGCGAACCTGGACTTCACCGACCTGATGGGGATCGGCGACGCCTCGTCGGTGGACGTCGCGCGGACCTGGCGGCCGCGTACCCTCCACGAGCGGCTGCGGGTGCCGATCGGCCTGGGCGAGACCGGCGAGCCGGTCATGCTGGACGTCAAGGAGGCCTCCCAGGAGGGCATGGGCCCGCACGGCCTGTGCGTCGGCGCCACCGGTTCCGGCAAGTCCGAGCTGCTGCGCACGCTGGTCCTGGGACTGGCCGTGACGCACTCCTCGGAGACCCTCAACTTCGTGCTCGCCGACTTCAAGGGCGGCGCGACCTTCACCGGCATGGGCACGATGCCGCACGTGTCGGCGGTCATCACCAACCTGGCCGACGAGCTCACCCTGGTGGACCGCATGCGCGACTCCATCACCGGTGAGCTGACCCGCCGCCAGGAGCTGCTGCGGCAGTCCGGCAACTACGCCAACATCACCGACTACGAGAAGGCCCGCGCGGCGGGCGCGGCGCTCGACCCGCTGCCCTCGCTGATCCTGATCATCGACGAGTTCTCCGAGCTGCTCGCCGCCAAGCCGGACTTCATCGAGATGTTCATCCAGATCGGCCGCATCGGCCGTTCGCTGGGTGTGCACATGCTGCTGGCCTCGCAGCGCCTGGAGGAGGGCAAGCTGCGCGGCCTGGACACCTTCCTGTCGTACCGCATCGGTCTGCGGACCTTCTCCGCCGCCGAGTCGCGCACCGCGATCGGTGTGCCCGACGCCTACCACCTGCCCAACGTCCCCGGCGCGGGCATCCTGAAGTACGGCACCGACACGATGGTGCAGTTCAAGGCCGCGTACGTGTCCGGCACCTACCGGGCGCCGGGCACGCGGACGGCGAGCGGGGCGCGCATCGACCGCTCCCCCGTGCTGTTCACCGCCTCGCCCGTGCCCGTGCGCATAGTCACCGAGCCGGAGCCACAGCCGCGCGCCGGGCAGGTGGACGACGCGCTGGCCGACACCGTGCTCGACGTCATCGTCGGCCGGCTGGAGGGCCAGGGGCCGCCCGCCCACCAGGTGTGGCTGCCGCCGCTGGACGAGCCGTTCAGCGTCGACCAGGTGCTGCCGCCGCTGACGGTGAGCGCCGAGCGTGGTCTGCACGCCGACGGCTACACCGCCACCGGCAAGCTCCAGGTGCCGGTCGGCCTGGTCGACAAGCCCTTCGAGCAGCGCCGTGACGTCATGTACGCGGACCTGTCGAGCTCCGGCGGTCACGCGCTGGTCGTCGGCGGCCCGCAGTCCGGCAAGTCGACGCTGGTGCGCACCCTGATCGCGTCCTTCGCGCTCACCCACACCCCGAAGGAAGTGCAGTTCTACGCACTTGACTTCGGCGGCGGCGGCATGCTGGCCCTGGACGGGCTGGCGCACGTCGGCGGGGTGGCCTCGCGCCTGGACGCGGAGAAGGTCCGGCGTACGGTGGCCGAGGTGCACGGCATCCTCAATGCCCGCGAGGAGTTCTTCCGCACCAACGTCATCGACTCGATGAACACCTTCCGCTCCCGCCGGGCCTCGGGGCACTTCCCCGACCAGCCGTGGGGCGACGTGTTCCTCGTCATCGACGGCTGGAGCACCTTCAAGACCGACTACGAGATGCTCGACCCGGTCATCAACGACATCGCCACCCGCGGTCTGGGCTTCGGCGTCCACCTGGTCATCACCGCCACCCGCTACACCGAGATCCGGCCCGCGCTGCGGGACCAGGTCCTCAGCCGGCTGGAGCTGCGGCTCGGCGACCCGATGGAGTCCGAGTTCGACCGCAGGCGCGCCGAGAACGTGCCGGTCGGCAAGCCGGGCCGCGGTCTGTCCCCGGAGAAGCTGGACTACCTGGCGGCGCTGCCCCGCGTCGACGCCTCCTCGAACGTGGAGGACCTCTCCGAGGGCATGGCGCAGTTCGTGGCCACGGTCAACGCCAACTGGTCGGGTCCCACCGCGCCGAAGGTGCGGATGCTGCCGACGATGCTGCCGTCGACCGAGCTGCCCAAGGGCGGCGACTTCTCCGACCGCGGCATCGCGATCGGCGTGGACGAGCTCACGCTCTCCCCGGTGTTCGTGGACTTCGAGACCGATCCGCTGATGGTGATCTACGGCGAGAGCGAGTCCGGCAAGTCCTCGCTGCTGCGGCTGATCGCCAAGCAGGTCAGCGAGCGCTACGAGTCCGGCAAGGCGCTGTTCGTGGTCTCCGACTTCCGCCGGGCCCTGCTCGGCCAGGTGCCGGAGAGCCACATGTACAAGTACTGCGCCTCCGGCCCGCAGCTGCAGGAGGTCATGGAGTCGCTGGCCGGTTCCATGAGCCGCCGGATGCCCGGCCAGGACGTCACGCCCGAGCAGCTGCGCAACCGCAGCTGGTACACCGAGCCGGACGCCTGGGTCTTCGTGGACGACTACGACCTGGTCGCCACCTCGATGGGCAACCCGATGCAGGTGCTGATGGAGTACCTGCCGTTCGCCCGTGACCTGGGTCTGCGCATCGTGCTGTCGCGCAGCACCTCGGGTGCGTCGCGGTCGTCCTTCGAGCCGTTCCTGACCCGCGTCAAGGAGCTGGGCGCGACCGGTGTGCTGCTCTCCGGCGACCCGGGCGAGGGCCCGGTCTTCGGCAACGTCAAGGCGTCCAGGCTGCCCCCGGGCCGCGCGCAGTTCATCACGCGGCGCCGCGGCAACCAGCTCATCCAGACCGGCTTCCTGCCGGAGAGCTGAGCCCGTCCCGGCGCGCGGCGCCGGGACACGTGAGCGGGGGCGGGCCGTCCGGCCCGCCCCCGCTCGCGTGTCCGCGTTCAGTCCCGCGGGGACGGCGGCCGGTAGGCGGGCGGGACGTCCCGGGGGTCGCGCCGGACGACGGCCGGGCGGTGGCCGCCGGCCGCCTCGTCCTCCCGGGCGTCACCGGCTTCCTCCTCGGCCTGCTGCTCGAACCAGCGCCGGGCGCGCTCCTCCTGCGCGGCCCGCTCCTCGGGCGTCAGCCGTTCGTCGGCCCGCTTCAGCTCGGCCATGCGGTCGCCGATCGCGCCGAGGTAGGCGCTGGAGCCCAGTGCCTCGCGCATGCCGAGGCGGCCGGAGAGCACCTCCCGCGCCATCTCCTTGAGCGTGCCGTCCGCGGTGGGGTTGTCGGCGAGCGTCCTGAGCGCCTTGTGCAGTCGGCGGGCCTGCGCGGGGTCGTCCGCGACGTCCATCAGGTCCGCGTCGCTGATCTCCTTGCTCATCGGTGCGTTCCCCCGGTCGAGAGTGTGGTGACGGGTGTGCGCATGCCATCGTGCCATCAGGGGGACGCCGCGACCACGGTCGCGGGTGCGGTCACGGATGCGCGGCCCCGGCAACGCGGACACGCTTCGTCAACCTTTCGGCCGTCCTTCCCGGAGCGCTGATCGCAGTTCCTCGATCAGATGTGGCACGGTCTGTCTGGACGATGCCGAAGGAGGCGACGAGCGATCATGTCCTACCCCGAGCCCCGTTACCTCGGAGAACAGGGCGAGATCAGCGCGCTGTTCCGCTCCGCCGACACCGCCGCGGACGTGGTCGCGCCTTCGGGCAACCGCACCCACTACCTCGCCACGCACGCGTCGACGGACGGCGGCTTCGGCCTGTACCGGATCGACATGGGCCCGGGCTCCCCCGGCCCCAGCACCCACTTCCACCGCTCGATCTCCGAGTCCTTCTTCGTCCTCTCCGGGGCGGTGCAGCTCTTCGACGGGGAGCGCTGGATCACCGCCCGTCCCGGGGACTTCCTCCACGTGCCGCCCGGAGGACTGCACGCCTTCCAGAACGACTCCGACGAACCCGCGTCGATGCTGCTGCATTTCTCGCCCGGCGCGCCCCGGGAGGAGTACTTCGAGCGGGCCGGTGAGATGGCGCAGCGCGGGGGTACGGCGTTCCGGGAGTTCCTGCTCCGCCACGACAGCTTCTTCGTGGACCCGCCGCAGGTCGGGCCGGAACCGCTGTGACGCACGGGGGCGGCGGTCAGCCGACGCTCTTGTCGATGACGCAGAAACGGTTGCCCTCGGGGTCGGCCAGCACGACGAAGTCCGGGTCCGGAGGGTAGCGGTCCCAGTCGACCCGCCCGGCGCCCAGGGCGACCAGCCGCTCCACCTCCGCCGCCTGTCCGGCGGCGTCGTCCGCGTACAGGTCCAGGTGGACCCGGGGGTGCTCCTGCACCGGGGTGTCACTCGTACCGAGCGCGATCCCGGGTCCTGCCGCTCCCGCGGCGGGCACCAGCACCGCCCAGTCGTCCTCCGCCCGCACCTCGCCGTCGCGGGGCACGTAGCCGAGGGCGGCGCCCCAGAAGGCCGCGGCACGCCGCACGTCCGTCACTCCGAGCACGATCGTCCCGAGGGTCAGCATGGGTCGATTGTGGCAGCCGGCGCCGAACCCGGACGGGCCTGCCAGGATGGGGACATGGCCCGCGTCACCGTCGCCCACACCGCCGACCTGGACGCCGCCGTGCTCGACGCGGCGCGCTCGCTGCTGGACGCCGCCTTCGGGGGCGACCTGTCCGACGCCGACTGGGAGCACGCCCTCGGCGGCATGCACGCGCTGGTGTGGGAGGACGGCGGCCTCGTCGGGCACGCCGCCCTCGTCCAGCGCCGCCTGCTGCACGGCGGACGGGCGCTGCGCGCCGGTTACGTGGAGGCCGTCGGCGTGCGCGCCGACCGCCGGGGGCGCGGGCACGGCGCCGCGCTGATGGACGCCCTGGAGCGGCTGGTGCGCGGCGCCCACGACCTGGGGGCGCTGGCCGCCGCCGACGGAGCCGCCGCCTTCTACACCGCGCGCGGCTGGCGGCCCTGGCGCGGACCCACCGCGGCGCTGACGCCGGACGGTGTCGTCCGCACCCCCGAGGACGACGACTGCGTGCTCGTGCTGCCCGGGGCCGCCCCGCTCGACCTGTCCGGCCCGCTCATCTGCGACTGGCGCGACGGCGACCTGTGGTGACCGCGGCCGGCGTCACGGGACGTACAGCTCCAGGCGCCAGTCGTTGCAGCGGATGGGGTGCCCCGGCGGGTACTCGAAGTCGCACTCCTCCACCAGCGTGAAGCCGAGCTTGCGGCAGATCGCGTTCGAGGGGTGGTTGTCGACCTTGGGGAAGGCGTGCAGGAAGCGCGGGCCCTTCTCGGCCGCCGCCCGGGCGATGACGGCCTCCCCGGCGGCCGCGGCGACCCCGCGCCCCTGGAACTCGGGCAGGACGCCCCAGCCGGTCTCGTACACCGTCCCGCCCCGCCAGGACTTCTCCCAGTAGCCGATGCTCCCGGCCGGGACCCTCTCGGGCAGCAGCACGATGCTGAACATCCCGCCACCGCCCTCGCGGCCGCTCGCCAGGTACCGCTCGTGCCGGACGAGCAGTTGCTCCTCGGTCTCGGGGCCGCCGAGGTGGCGCATCATCCCCGGCACGTTCGCCCGGCGCAGCAGGTCGAGGTCGCCCTCCGCCCACGGCTCGATCCGTACCTGCGCTGCCATCTTCCGCTCCCTCGTCGCTCCTGCCGATCACACCACACGGGTCGGACACCGCCACCGATGAGTTTCGCCGGCCAGGCCGGTCCCACCTCCCGGAGCCGTTCCGCAGTGGCCCGGCTCGACCAGGAAGGCAGCATGATGAACGACATCACCATTACCCGGGTCTTCGACGCCCCGCTCGCCAAGGTGTGGAAGGTGTGGACCGAGCCGGAGTACTTCGCCCAGTGGTTCGGCGCCCCGCTGCCCACCGTCGCCAGCGACGTCCGCCCGGGCGGCGCCTGGCGCGCCACCATCACCACGCCGCAGGGCGAGATGCCGCTGAGCGGGGTGTACCGCGAGGTGGAGGTGCACAAGCGGCTGGTGTGGACGATGGACGTCCCCGGCGCACCCGAGGTCGTCATGGACGCCACCTTCACCGACCGCGGGGACAGGACCGAGGTCGTCTACCACCAGCCCGGGGTCCCCGAGGAGCACTGCGCCACGGCCGAGGCCGGCGCCAACCACATCCTGGACAGCTTCACCTCCGTCCTGACGAAGTCCTGAAGGGAGGGCGGACGGACGTGACGGAGACGACCTTCGTCCTGGTCCCCGGGGCGGGCGGCGGCACCTGGTACTGGCACCTGCTCGTGCCGGAGCTGCGCCGCCGCGGCCACGCGGCGGTCACGGTGGACCTGCCCACCGCGGACGACTCCGCGGGCCTGCAGGAGTACGCCGACGCGGCCGTCGCCGCCGCGGGCGACCGTGCGCCGCTGGTACTGGTCGCCCAGTCGATGGCCGGCTTCAGCGCGCCCCTGGCCTGCGAACGGCTGGGGGACCGGCTCGTCCTGCTCGTCCTGGTCAACGCGATGGTCCCGGTCCCCGGCGAGACCGCCGGGGACTGGTGGTCCGCCACCGGCGAGCCGGAGGCCCGGCGCGCCCTCGACCTCGCCGAGGGACGTCCGGTGGACGGGGAGTTCGACCCCCTGGTCACCTTCTTCCACGACCTTCCGCGGCCCGTGGCGGACGAGGCCCTCGCCCAGGGGAACCGGCAGTCGGACACCCCGTTCGGCGTGCCCTTCCCCCTGCCCGCCTGGCCGCGGGTGCCCACCCGAGTCGTCGTGGGCCGCGACGACCGGCTGTTCCCCGCCGCCTTCCAGCAGCGGGTGGCCCGGGAACGGCTCGGCGTCGAACCGGACGTCCTGCCGGGTGGGCACCTGGTGGCGCTCGCCGATCCGGGCGGGCTGGCGGACCTTCTGGTGGGCTATCTGCCGGGCTGAGGCAGCGACCGGCGCAGGTCCAGGGCGCCGGGGCTCCACTGCTCCCGCCCCGTGCCGCGTACCTCCGCCGTCCAGCCCTCCGCGGCGGCGACGGCGGCGGCACGGTCCGGGCCCGCACCGCGGAAGGACCGGGCGGGGACGCTGACGGCGAGCACGGCCCCGCCGTCGGCGTCCCGCGCCCGGTGGGCCGCCGGCCGGCGCTCGGCGGCGGCGATCCGGGCGCGGATCCGCTCGGTCGCGTACGCGTCCCACCGGGCGGGGTCGGCGGCCCACTCGAGCCGGAACCGGGGCCAGGTGAGGGCGCCGCGCCACGGGTTGAGCCACGCGAGCGGCGGGTTGACCCCCGCGGACGCGAGCGCGACGAACAGGCCCAGGGCGAGCGCGACGACGGCCCACAGCGGCAGCCAGAGCCACTGCAGGACGAACTGCGCGAGCAGCCCGGGCCGGTTCCTGCGCGGGACGGCGAGGCGGGGCGGGGCGGTCACGCGGTGCCGTGCGAGCGGTGGACCACGGCCTGCGCGTACGCCACCCGTACGTCCAGCCGGTCCGTCCGCACCTTGTACCGCTCGGACATCCCGTAGTACTTCAGCGACGCCGGCGAACCGATCCCCTGCCGCCAGGCCGTCCGGACGGGCAGCGACCAGGCGGAGTCCCCGGTGCCGCCGACCGCCCAGAACAGGTTGAGGACGAGCCACAGCGGCGACAGCAGCACGAACACCACCCACGAGGTCGTCGTCCCGCCGTGCCCGGCGAGCACCCGGCCGCCCGGCAGCCTGATCTCCCACCGCGGCCGCCACCGCGCCCGCTTCGCCGGGGTCCCCAGCTCGCCCAGTTCCTCGCCGCCCGCCCCGAGCACCGACAGCCGCCCGCCGGACGACTGCCCGCCCACCGGCCGTACGACGAAGCCGAGCGTCTCCCGTCCGGCCAGGTCCCGGTACATCGCGAACCGCGGTTTCGCGTCGGCCCCGGAGCCGCCGACGGGAACACCGTGCCCGACGTACACGGTCTCCCCGCCCCGCCCGGGACGGATGACCTTCTGCAGCTTGAACCCGGCCTGCCGGCGCTCCTGTTCGGAGGGCGGCCGTACCTGGAACGAAACGACACTCATCCGATCACGTCCTGTCCTGTGTCATCCGAAGACGGAGCGGACGTCGCCGCCCGCGCCGGGCTGCTCCGGTGGGCTCCCGGGGGCGCCGCCGCCAGCGCCGCGGTCACGTGCGAAGTGCACGCTCTGCCCGATCTCGGACATCAGCGAGACGTACACGGGCAGGTCCGCCAGGCTCGGGGTGCTCAGCGAGAAGACGACGAGGTAGCCGGCGAACGGCGACGGCACGTAGAGCTCGATGTGCAGGAACGCGAAGGGGGCCGCGATCTGTTCGCCGTCGACCTCCGTCGCGTGGAACGACACCACGGCGGGACCGCACTCCAGGTCCACCCGGTGGACGTCCCGGTGCGGCTCCAGCGAGAGCATCTCGTGCAGCGCCGCCGCCGCGATCCCCGGGTCGCCCGGCTCGACCTCCTCGATGCGCACCAGCAGGTTGGCCGTGCTGATCCGGTCGTCCTCGGTGGCGAACAGGCCGAGGGCCGCGTGCAGGACTCCGTCGGCGTCCAGCGACCCGGCGACCTCGCGGTACACCGCGGCGGTGGCCTCCCGCTGGAAGTCGGTGCCGCCCGGCCAGATGCGCGCGGCCAGTTCGGCCACCTGCGCGTCCAGGGCGTCGGGCGGCAGGTGCAGCGGGATCTCGTGGAAGACGTCCGGGGACTCGAACTCGACGAGCACGCCCGGCGCCTCGTGGAGCGACGTGCTCATCAAAGCCTCCCGGCCGCGGGCGTGTCCGAATTGTTGAACATGTTGTAGACGCCGGTCACGATACCGGGAGCCTGCTGCGCGACCTGCGGTCCCTTGGCCCACCACGACATGGGGTCGAGCGTGCCGTCGGCCCGGATGGCCGCGCCGAGGGAGTTCTTCACGCTCTGCGGGGCGAACTTCTCCACCGCCCAGCTCAGCGCCTTCTCCTTGGCGGAGGATCCGACGGTGTCCAGGACGTGGTTGTCCCAGGCCATCTTCATGCGGTTGCCGAAGCCCTCGGCGCTGACCATCTTGCTGCCCGGCAGTGCCTCCCGCCGCAGCAGGCCGACCTTGCCCTCCAGCTTCTCGACCGTGTAGCCGGCGTTCTTCAGCGCCCGGATCTTGGTCACGTGCTCGATGGAGGCGATGGTCCTGCCGTTCACCTTGTAGAGCTTCATCGGGATCTTGACACCCTTCATCGCGACCTTCCCCAGCTTGCCGATGGGGATGACGCCCAGACCGTCACCGATCAGGTCCATCGCGCTGACGTCCGCGCCGCCCAGTTTCGCCGCCCCGTGCGTGGCCAGGGCGCCCAGCGACAGCGCGCCGCCCGCGAGCGCGAAGGCACCGGAGAGCGGCGGGCACCAGAGCGTGAGCAGGGAGAGGACGCCCATCACCGTCGAGGCGATGCTGAGCCAGTCGCCGATCTGCTTGAGCAGGTCGGCGTGCTCGACGCACCAGTTCTGGATGCTGTGACCCAGCTTGGTGAACGCGTCCGCCAGTCCCTCGAAGAACCCCGAGTCGGGCGCCTTGTCGTTGGCCTTGCGCAGCCGGTCCGCGATGCCCCGGGCGTCGGACTGGTGGTGCTCCAGCAGTTCCTCGGCCCGCTTGATGATGTCCTCGAGCTCCTGCTGCGCCTTCTCCAGCTGCTTCCCCGCGGAGTCGAGGTCCTTGCCCGCCTGGTTCAGCCGGTTCGACGCCGCGTCGATCTTCGCCTGGGCGTCGGCGAGTTCGCTCTGCGTCGCGTAGTACTGGCCCGCCAGGCGCAGCGCAGGGTCCGCGGCCGCCTGGTTGTACGCGGACGTCGCGCGGTCGTAGGTGCCCTGCCCGGCCTTCTCCCGCTCCTTGGCGGCCTTGGCCTGCGCCTCGTACTCCCGGGCCTTGTGCTGGTACTCCGCCAGCTTCGAGCGCCACGACGACAGCTGGAGCGAGGCCTCGCGCAGCGCGTCCCGGCTGTCGCCCACGTAGCGCGGCAGGTCTCCGACCTTCTCGGCGAAGGCGCTCGCCGCCTCGCCCTCCCAGGTCTTGCCGCCCTTGGTGATCCCGGTGAGCGTCGTGTAGGCGTTGTCCAGGCCCGTCGCGGCCCGCGAGAGCTTGGAGGTGAGGTCCTCGACGCTCTCCAGCTTCCCCGGCGCCGGGTCGAAGCCTATGGAGGGGTATTCCACCGCCGTCATCGCGCACCCGCCGTGGGCCGCGCCTGCGGGGACGGGGAGGGCGTGGGCTTCGGCGCCGCGCCCTGCGTCATGGCGTCGCGGATCGCCTGCTCCGTGGCCTCGTAGTTGTCCTTGGTGGCCTTGAGCTTCTCCTCGATCTGCTGCGTGCCGTCCGCGATCTTCCCGATGGCGTTGTCCCAGCTGTCGTGGAACTCGTCGCAGGCGTTGTCCAGCGCCTCGCTGCCGGTGCTCTTCGGACCCACGTCCTTCAGCGCGCCCAGCGCCTTGCGCATGTCGTCCTGGCTGTCGTGCAACTGCTTCAGCAGCCGGTCGAGGTCCTGGACCTCGACCTTGAAGTGGTCACCCAATGTGTGTCCCCCGCGTGGACCGCCCGCCGTGCTTCAGCACCAGGGGCGGTGGTTTCAGCCGACCCACCGAGGCTACCGGTCCCCACGTGCCGCTTCACCCCCTCCCGGGGGCTCCCCGCAGGATCTCTACGTGCCCTGGCGGGGGCGCGGTTCGCGAGCGCGGCTCGCGGGTGCCGTCCGGGACGCGGGGCGCACGGTGCGCCCCGGACGTGATCCGGTATGTTCGGGTGCCATTGGCATGTCCCCGCTTAGGGCGATCGCGCGGTACCGGGTTCCGGGGACCGCGCGGGCCGCGCGGTGGGCGTGCCGGGATTGCAGTCAACGGGGATGGGACAAAGGGATGAGCACTCCCTTCGACGGTTCACAGGGCGGCGGAGCCACGCGTATGCGGCTGAACTCCGTTCCCGCGGATCCGGGAGGCGGCGGTACGTCCGCCGGAACGACGAAGGTCGACACCCAGCGCCTGGACGAGGCCGCCAACGCGCTGGTCGAACTGCGCGGTGACACCGAGAACGTCGACAACCAGGCCGACGAGGACACCCTCGGCGCCGTCACCGGCCTCAACAAGCACACCGCTCCGGGTCCGCCCGAGGGGGGCTCCTGGGCCACCGCGGGCTCCCTGATGAGCATGGACGTCCGCTGGGGCGACCAGGTCCTCGACCTCAAGCGCATGCTGCAGGACATCAGCGACAAGCTCCACACCAGCACCGGCCACTACACCCGCGCCGAGCAGGAGGAACAGGCCCGCCAGGCCTCGATCCACACCCCCTTCGGCTAGGGGCCGCCTTCCGGCCCGGGACGCCCGGGACACGTGGCACGGCCGCAACGCGAAACCCACACCCGTCCGAAGGGACGGACAGGAGCTGACGCACACATGGTGTCCATCCCCTACCTCGACAAGGCCGACCTCGGGCCGCTGTCCGACGCCGCCACCTCATGGGGCGCGCTGCCCGCCAAGTACGAGGCCCTCCAGGGCGAGTTCGAGCAGCGTGTGATCAACCACCTCAAGGGCCACTGGGAGGGCGACGCCGCGACCGCGGCCTTCGCCACCATGGACAAGGCCCGCACGGAGTACGAGAACGCCGCCACCGAGGCCGGCCGCATCGCCAAGCTGCTCAAGGACGCCCACACCGAGTTCGCCGCGTACCAGAAGCAGCTCCGCACCCTGCTCGACGAAGCCCGGGCCGACAGCTTCCACGTCTCCGAGGACGGGGCGATCAAGGACGTCGACTCCCGCTGGGACAGTCCGACCGCCTCCGCCGCCCCGGGCTTCGCCACCGAGCGCAAGGACAAGCTGGACTCGCTCTCCTCACGCCTGACGCGCGTGCTCGAACTGGCCACCGCCGCCGACGAGGCCGCGAGCGCCGCCCTGGAGCGCGACGCCAACGGCGACAGCCGGTCGTTCAACACCAGCGTCTACACCAGCCTCGACGCCGTCGAGGCCGACCAGGCGGCCGCGCTGATGACGAAGAAGGGGCGGCTGTCCGACGCCGAGCTCACCAAGCTCGACCTGCTGCTCTCGGCGAACAAGAACGACCCCGAGTTCTCCCGGCAGTTCGCGGTGAAGACCGGCGGCGAGAACATGCTCGAGAAGTACAACGAGATCGTCACCCCGCCCGCGGGGACGCACCTGTCCAAGAGCGAGCTCGCCCGGCTCGAGGACATCCAGAAGAACCTGGGCACCACCATCGGAACGGCCACCACCTCCGACGACCGCGCCGGCCGCCCCGACCCGGCCGTCACCAAGTTCCAGGACGACCTGCTCGAGGCCGGCCGCCGCGATTTCAACGCCAACCCCACCGAGACCCCCTACGGCCTCAGCGGCTACCAGCTGACCAGCAGCCTGATGAGCCACGGGAAGTGGGACAAGGACTTCCTCCAGGCCTACGGCAACGACCTCATCACCGCCGAGGCGAACGGCGCCAACGGCGGCCAGAACCCCGACGCCTACTGGACCGGCAACATGACCCGTTCCCTGGGGCCGGCGAACATCGGCGCGCTCGACCCCATGACGGGCTTCATGGACGCCCTGGGCCACAACCCGGCGGCCTCCACCGAGTTCCTCTCCTCCGAGTCGGAGGTCAACGGCGAGAAGGTCGACCACCTCGACTACCTGATGAAGGACCGCCACTGGCCGGAAGGCGCGGGCTTCACCGGCGACTCGAAGAACCCCAGCGGCTACAACAACCTGGGGCACGCCCTGGAGTCGGCGACCACGGGGCACCCGTACGACACCAGCCCCTCGACGGACACCCCGGCGCACAACACGGCCCAGGCCCGCCTCATGCAGGAGGTCGTCCACTCCGTCTCCCAGGACTCCGAGCTCGCCCACGACGGGATGCAGGACAGCCTCGGCCGGATGGCGGGCGAGTACATGCCGGACATCCACCAGTCCCTGACGAACGACCGCTCGGGGAACAGGGACCAGTTCTATCCGATCGGCGGCACCGCGGCGAACCTGAGCGAGCAGGACACCTCCCGCTTCCTCATGACCGTCGGAAAGGACCCGGACGGCTACGCGGCGATCAACCTCGCCGAGAGCGCGTACACCTCCAACCTCATCGACTACCACCTGCAGCACCCCGAAGCGTTCGACGGATCCACGGACACCGCGCTGCGGGAGATCGCCAGGTCGTCCGGCGAGGTCCAGGGGAGCATCGCGATCGGCAGGCGCGAGTCGGACATCGGCGACGCCGTGGAGGCCGACAAGGCCTACAACGACGCCATGGGGAGGGCCGGCAGCTACGCGTCCGGGATCGTGGGCACCGGCATCGGTGTCGGCACGTCCTTCATCGCCACACCCGCCGTCGGCGCGGGCGTCGGCGGCGTGGCGACCACCGTCACGGGGGACCTGATCAACCAGATCGTCAGCGGTTCCGAACGGGACACCATGGGCAACGCGGTGTACTCCAGCGGCACCGACTGGGAGGACGCGAAGTACTCCACCACCGCGGTCCTCCAGGACGCCTACCGGAACTCCGCGGAGGCCCGGGGACAGGGCCACGTCGCCGACTACCAGAACATCCTGGCCAACGAGGTCGAGGTGGGCTTCCACTCCGCCGACAGCAACCTGGACGGCTACGGGCAGGACAAGAGGGGAACCGGGCAGGGCTGACCGCCGGGGCCCGGAGCGGCCCGGCCACCACGAGGGACACCGCCGACACGATCGGCCCAGGTATCGCGGACAGGGATTACGGCACATGAAGTGGAACGACCGGATTTCGCTCCGGAAGAACGGCAGGCGCAAGCTGCTCGTCTCAGCGGTGACGCTCGTCGCCCTGGGCGCGGGGTGCTACGGATTCCAGCTGCAGTATCCGGCCGCGAAGGCGGGCAGGGCGTGCGGTGGCATGCTGCCGGTCGACCCGGTGCTGGACCTCGCGGGGAAGTCGCGGATGAGCCTGCTCGGCGGGGGCTTCGAGGTCGGCAGCCGGCAGTTCGACGTGTCCGACGACGTGAAGGAGCCCGCGGGCCTCGCCGTGCGGTGCGACGTCGGTGGCGTCGAGATATCCGTCGAGACCACGGCGGGTGCCCTCAATGCCTTCGGCGTCTACACGTTCCAGGACGAGCAGGAGTCGCTCCCCGTGCCCTTGGACGCGGGCTGGCAGGGCTTCATGGTCACCAAGGACGCCGGGGCGACCGCGTCCGTACTGCTGAGCTGTGACAACTGGGAGCCCGAGCAGGGCGGTGGCCTGCTCGTCGCGGCCGAGTCCCCCCGTGACATCGAGGTCACCGATTCCGTGCGCCTCCAGCTCGCCCGCACCGTGACCGAGACGGCACGGAAGGCCGCGGAGACGACCGGGTGTGCGACGAAGCCGGGGGACGCGAAGAGGCTGACGGCCCCGGCGGCGTCCGCCACGGCCGTACCGGCCGCCGAGGCCGAGGGAACCTGCAAGGGGCTGACCTCCGCCACCGAGGTACGCGAGACACCGGCGGAGGCAGCGCCGGTGGAGGAGTGCGTGCTCTCGGGGCACCTGCAGCTGGCCGCCGCGTACGGCCCCTTCAACGACAACTCCCAAGCCGTCATGAACGGCGCGTACGGGGGGCACGACAAGCCTTCAGGCGTCGACGGTACGTCGGTGTGGACCTCGGCCACCTGCCCGGGGGCCCTGGGCCTCGGCTACTTCCGCGCGTCGCCGGTCGACGGGAGCGACCGGCACTTCACCTCGCAGCCGCTCACCGCCTCCGAGCGGGCCGATCTGCAGCGCTTCGCCGAGCAGTCGGCCGCCCGCCACGGGTGCGACAGCCCCGCGAAGCTCTCCTGACGGCCGCCGGGACCCGTAGCGCCCGCGCGGCACGCGGTTCAGCGTCCGCCGGCCCGCGAGCGGGCGCGGACGGGGCCGGTGAGGCGGACGCCTCAGTCCGTGTGCCGTGATCGTCGGCGGCCTGAGGAGCGGTGGAGCCACCGTCAACGAAGTCCTTGCCTTGATCACGTTGCCCTTGAGGTCCACGTGGTCGGCGTTCACCCCGGCGTCGACGACCGCGACGGTGACTCCCTTGCCCTGCCAGACCTTCCAGATCGACTGCGCGCCGAAGGCCTCAACACCCACTGGTCCTGCCTCGTCTTGTCGGCCGCTGCCGTCGAGGCAGTGCCGAGAACCAGCGCACCCGCCATCACCGCTCCGCCTGCCGAGCGAAGCGTCCCCGTGAACCGCACCCCGTTGTCGTCCTTCCTCGGGCAGCACGGAAGGCGGCAGCACACCGTCCCCCGTCTGCTACCGCGTCACATGACCCGGACTACTGGTTCGGCCACCGTCCGGGCGCCTGCGGCTGCTGCTGGTACGGGCTGCCCCCCTGCTGGTACTGCGGCTGCTGCCCGTACTGCGGATGGCCATTGCCGCCCCAGCCGGAGGGCGCCCCGGGTCCGCCGGGTCCGCCCGGGCCGCCGTCGTCGCGCTTGCCACGGCGTGCGATCTTGACGATCAGCAGGATGACGAGTGCGAGGACTACGAGCGCGACGACTCCCACGCCGACGAGGATGATGATCCGCTTGGACTCGGCCGTAGAGGACGACGACTCGTCGTCGCCGGCCGCCGCGTTGTTCGACGGCTGGGCCGTGTCCGCGTTCCCCGTGCCTCCCTTGAGGGACTCGGGGACGGACAACGGCCCGTTCTTCGGCCCCGCCGGGATGTCCTCCTTGAGAGCAGCGAGCGGCTGGATGAAGCCGTAGCCGTAGCGCTCGTCCGGGAGGGAGACGCTCTTGGCGGAATCCGGCAGACCGGCGGTCTTCGTCAGCCGATTGGCGATCTGGCCGGCGGTGAGGTCGGGGAACTTGGAGCGCAGGAGGGCGGCGGCCGCAGAGACGAAAGCCGTGGCATCCGAGGTTCCCGTGCCCGACACGTACGCCGTGTCCGACTTGTTGCCCGCGGAGACGATGGACGTCGCCGGGGCGCTGAGGAGGGCGCTCGGGCCGCGATTCGAGTCCTCCCAGATGGTGCCGTCGTTCTTGACGCCGCCGACGGCGACGACGCCGGGATAGTTCGCCGGGAACTCGACGCCCTGCCCGTTGTTGCCGGTGCTCGCGACGACGAGAACGTCCTTCTGGAACGCGTACGCGATCGCGTCCGCCTCGGCCTTCTCGTCATTGGCGCCGGGACCGCCCTGCGAGATGTTGATCACCGATGCCCCGTGGTCCACGGCATAGCGAATGGACCCCGCGAATCCGTCCGGCCGCAGGCCGATGTCCCGAATGTCGAGGATCTTGGTTTCCGGAGCCAGGCCCATGACCCCGTCGGACGAACCGGGACCGTGGCCGTGACCGGCGATGATCGCGGCCATGCTCGTGCCGTGGGAGTCACCGTACTTCGGCGTGGTGGCGCCTCCGTCGACGAAGTCCTTCCCCTGGATCACGTTGCCCTTGAGATCCACATGGTCGGCGTACACGCCCTCGTCGATGACGGCGACAGTGACGCCCTCACCTTTGGAGATCTTCCAGATGGCCTGGGCATCGAACGCCTCCAGAGGCCATTGGTCCTCCCTGGTCTGGTCCGCGGCAGCGCCCGGTGCGGACACCAGGACCAGCGCGCCGGCGAGCACTGCCCCGCTTACCGCGCGAAACGTCCGTGTGAAGCCCATCCCTGTCTGTCCTCTCTCAGGCAGTGTGGGGGCGTAGCTCAGGCGGCTACGCCCCCACACCTTTCCACATGCACTGATGCACCGGTCGGCCAAGGGTGATTACTCGATGACCCGGGGAGCGTTGTTCTGCTCCGGCGTCCAGGTCTCCTCGTCCTCGACCAGGTAGTCGGGACGCTCGCCCTCGCGCCGCTCTTCCTCTTCCGTCCGATCGGTCTGGCCGCGGCCCATCATGCGGTTCGCGCCCTTGCCCACGTTGCCGCCGCTGCCGGCTCCCGCCGCGCCGCGGCTCCTGTGCAGGCCCGAGCCGCCCGGCGTACCGCGGGTGCCCGAACCGGTGCCCTTGGCGGCACCGACGACACCGCCGCCACGACGGGCGAGGCTGCCGCCGCGCCCGGCGGCCGCGCCACCCCTGCCGCCTGCACCCGCGCCGGCCCCGCCTGCGCCGGGCATGCCGCCGCGACCTGCTGCTCCCCCGGACCCGCCACGGGCACCCGCTCCACCACGTGCACCGAGCCCGGCGCCGGCCACGCCTCCGGGGAGTCCGCCGGTGGCCCCACCGGGACCACCGACCGCGCCGCCGACACCACCACCGGCGCCGACGCCACCGCCCGCTCCGCCCACGCCACCGCCGATGCCGGCAGTTCCGCCGCCCGGGCCGGAGATGCCGTCGATGGCCGTGCCGACCTGGGGCTTGGTGCTCGTGACGGGCTTCTGCACGCCCCCGGTGATGCCGGACTCGCGCGGCGGCTTCACCTGCTGCGACGGCCTGACATTGCCGGTGGTGCCCCCCGTCGTGCCACGGCTCGGGGCCACCGTCTTGGGCCGGGACACCTCCGTGGGTATCGGAGCGGGAACCGGAGCGACGCCTCCCGGATCACCCGGATAGTCGTCGTGGTCGTCCCGCCTCGCCGGCGGTACCTTCTTCCACGACCCCATGGTCGACGTCTGCAGGGTGTACGCCTGGGCCAGCGTCTCCATCTTGGCCGCCATCTGCAGTTGACGCTCTTTGCCCTCGGAGAGGTTTCCGGCGTGGTTGTCCAGGGCCTTCTGCGCTCCCTGGTTGTTCCGGATCTCACCGCGCCAGTTCTCGTCCCGGCTGCCGAGGTTGCCGACCGCGTCGGCCTTGGAGGCGAGCCACCCCGGCTTCTCGATGGCGTCGACCTCGGGCTTGATCCTGGCCAGGACGTCGCCGGCGTGCTTCATCGCCGTGGAGGTGTAGTCGGCGTACGTCGCACAGTCGTTGATGCTCTTGCTGATCTGCTGCGCCTTCGTGTGGAAGGCCTGCGCCGCCGGGCCCTCCCAGTGGGCCATGATGTGGTCGACCGCCTTGTCGAACTGGGCCTTCGCGCTGTCCGGGTCCCGAGCGAGGTCGCCTGCGACCCGCTTCCAGCCATCGGCCACGCGCAGCACGGTGTCCGGCTGCGCGTTGGCGAGCATGGCCTTCATCTGGTCCATGTCCGTGTCGGTGGCGAACGGGGTCTTCACCACACCGACGTACGGCCCGTACATGTGCTGGTAGTCGTAGTCGATCTGGTCGTTCTCACCCATGGTTCACAGCCCCCTCGTCGATCCTCGCCACGTTTCCCGTCCACCCACCGTCAGCCGCCGGCCATGCCGGTCTGCGTGTCGTACTCCGCGTCGGAATAGGCGCCGTGGACCTTCTTGGTGTTCTTCCCGAACTCGTCCATGACGCTGTGCAGAAAGTTGATGACGTCCTGGATGTGTATCTTCATCTCGTCGTGAGCCTTGGCCAGTTCGCTCGCCTCGATGAAATCGCCACTCCCGAGAGCGCCGTCCGGCAGGTGCGTCCCGTTGACGGCGCAGGACTTCACTCCGCCCATGCTGCTGAGCACGCCGTTGAGCTTGCTGATCGTGTCCTCAAGCTCACTCAGATCGACCTTGTACTGGTCACTCATCGTGTCGCTTCCCCGTTCCTACTCATGTGTTGATCCCTCGCTTGCGACGCCAGTCGCCCAGCACCACACCGCCGCCCACCAGCAGCGCGACACCGCCGATCGCGCCGCCGACCGTGTAGACGGCGTAGCGCTCGGTGCGTTCCTGGGGGCTCTCGCCGAGGATGACGGTCGCCGCCTCGATCTTCTCGTGGGCCCCGGCGTTGACGACGGGGTCCGGCGTCGGGGCGTCCTGCGGGGTGGTGGCGTCGTCGTTGACGGCGGCCACGGGGTCGATGACGCCCCATCCGACGAAGTCGTCGCGGCCCGGCTTGCCGCGGTCCGCGGTCTGCTCGATCTGGGTGATGACCTGGCGGTAGGTCCAGTCGGGGTGCTTGGCCCGGATGAGGGCGGCGACGCCGGAGACGTACGGCGCGGAGAAGCTGGTGCCCTGGTCGATGCAGTGGCCGCCGAAGGGGACGGTGGAGACCATGTCGACGCCGGGGGCGGCGATGCCCACGAAGGAGCCGGGCTGCGAGAAGTTGGCACGGGCGTTGTCGCGGTCGGAGGCGCCGACCGCCAGGACGCCGTCGTAGGAGGCGGGGTAGGTCAGCTTTTCCTGCCCGCCCGCGCCGTCGTTGCCGGCGGAGGCGACGATCAGGGCGTCGCGTTCCTGGGCGTACTTGACGGCCTGCTCCAGCGCGGAGTCGGGCGGCATCGCCGTGGCGGTGTCCTGCGAGATGTTGATGACCTTGGCGCCGGCGTTCGCGGCGTACTTGATCGCCTCGACCATGGTCCTGACCGTGCCGCCGCCCTGGTTGTCGTTCTGGCGGATGGCGAGGATCGACGCGCGCGGGGCGATGCCGACGAAGCCGGTGTCCTTGAAGGGCCGGGCGGCGATGATGCCGGCGACCTTGGTGCCGTGGCCGACCGGGTCCTTGGTGCCGTCGTTCTTGCGGTCCCGGTCGATCAGGTCCTTGCCCGCGTGGAACTTGATGGCGGTGGCGAGCTGCGTGTTGTTCTTGTCGACGCCGGTGTCGATGACGGCGACGACCACCCCGAGGCCCTGGGTGTCCTTCCACAACTGCTCGAGGACGATGCGCTGCAGCGACCAGGGCGTGCCCTTGATCACGTCGGACGGGAACGAGCACTGGGTGTCGTCGATCTGGAAGCGCTCGTTGTCGCCGTCGTCGGCGAGGACCGTGCGTACGTCGCCGGCGGACGACGCCGAGGCGACGCCGGAGGCCGGCAGGCCGAAGGCGGCGAGCGCCGCTGCTGCGGCGATGGCGGCGGTGCGCCTCACGGCGTGCGATCCCACTGGTGTTCCGTCCTCCCGTTGTGTGCGGTTCGTGGTCAAACCGCCGACGAGGGCGAGCACGTACGTCGTCCGTACACGCCCGCCCTCATCACGTATTACGCGGCCAGGCGCGTCATCAGCCCCAGATCTGCCGGTTCTTGTTCTCGGTGGCCTGGTAGCTCTGCGCGGCCGTGTCGAGGGCACGGGCGATGGCCTCCAGCGTCTGGTGCATGGACGCGGCGCGCTGGTCCCACTCGGTCTGCTTGGTGCGGTAGGCCTCCTGCGCGGAGCCCTCCCACGTGGTCGCGATCTTCTTCACGCCGGACTCGAGGTCGTCCAGCTGGCGCTTGATGTTGTTGGCCGTCGTACGCACGTCGGTCGCGGCCTGGGAGATGGTCTGGAAATTGACCAGGATCTGCCCGGACATGTGATGTCTCCTCAGATGTTGGATTCGGATGGGTGGTCCGGCCGGCGCGGCATCAGGTCACCGCGCGGGGACGGTCATCCGAACGGGTTGCTTCCCTGCGCCGAGATGCTCTGGATGGACGCGCGCTGCTCCTCCTCGGAGGCGGAGTAGTTCTTGGTGCTCGCGTCCACAGCTTCCTTGATGTCGCCCAGGATCTGGTTGATCTTGTTGGCGTCCTCGTTCACCTGCGACTGCAGGTTGTTGTACGCCGTGGCGGCGGAGCCCTTCCACCCCGAGGTGATCGTGTCGATCACGGTCTGGAGGCGGCGGATCTCGCCCTGGATCGAGGAGTTGACCGTGGAGATGCGGTTGCTGAATGCAACCATCTCCTCCTCGGTCATGGTGAACTGCTGTCCAGCCATGTCTGGCGTCCCCCATGAGACGTAGAAGATCGGATTCCTCGCACATCGGAAGATGTGGTCGGTCTTCAACTCTAGCCAATAGCGGTGACAAGGCGAACAGGTACCCGGTTCCGTATCGGGATCCTGACCTTCATCACCAAACCCTCACGTTGCCACGGGTGTTGATGGCTTGGCCAATGGATTGTCAAATACTCAATCAATACCCGTGAAGCTCCGCGGAAATACCAGTTCAGGAGCCCTGCGCCTGCTTCGCCGCGTTGACGTCGAGCGTCGGCCCGCTCGCGAGGAGGTCCGACCAGATCCGCGGCACCGGCACCGGGGAGTTCTTCGCGTAGCCGAGCTTGGTCTGCACGACGCCGACCGCGTCGTCCTGCTTGGCCGCGCCGCCGCTGTCGCTGTCGCCGGTCGTCGGCACCGAGTAGCGCAGTCCGGTGTCGGTGACCATGAAGATGGACCCGATGCGCTTGTCGGTACCGTCGTACGCCTTGTAGAAGAGGCCGCTACCGGGCGAGACGTAGGTGTTCGTACCGCTCTGCGCCACGTCCCGGGGGAACTTCTTCCCGGCCCACATCGTCATCGCCGGCTTCTTGGTCACCTTGTCGTCGACACCGCTGTACACGCTGCACGCGACGCTGCGACCGTCCTTCTCGTCCTGGGTGTTGGCCTGCGTGACCGCCTTCTCCGGCCAGCCGAGGTCGTCCATGAAGGTCTCGCTCGCCTGGGCCGAGGTGACTTCGCCCACGTTGACGGAGACCGCCTCCGGCGATCCGTCGTACAGCGACCTCGCCTGGGGGCTGTTCAGCAGCAGCTTCGCCATGAAGGCGGTGACACGGACGACCCGGTCCCGCTGCACCACGTACTGGTCGTCGTTGGCCTTCAGCACCAGGCCGACCTTCGCGTGCTCCGCGCTCAGACCCGGCGCGGTGGACGTCTCGCCCATGCCGTCGACCTGCGGGAAGGAGATGGCGGCGCCCGGCACGTTGTTGAGGGTCGACAGGAAGTCGGCGTCGACCTTCTGCGGCTGCGCGGAGGCGCCGAAGATGACCTGGCGCAGGGTGTTGACCAGTTCGGGCTGCTGCTTCCCGTCGGGGCCGCCGAGCAGGTAGGGGAAGCCCCGGTCCGTCACCAGGTACTGGGCGCCGCCGGGCACCTCGATGTACATGGCCTCGTCGTCACGGAGCTGGTTCGCGCCCCCGACCAGCGCCGCCTCCTTGGGCTTCTGCTGGTTGATGACGAGGACCGCCCGCTGGGCCGAGCGGTCCGTGCCGCCGCCCGGGGTCTCGCACAGCGCCCAGGTCTTGGGCTTGCCGGCGTCGGCCTGGCTGGGCAGCCGGTCCGGGGCGTAGGGGATGCCGATGGTGCTGCCGAGCGTCATGCCGCTGTTGTCGAGCACCGACTCCTTGACCTTGATGACCTCGAACTTCTCGGGGTCGAGCAGCAGTCGGGCGGAGGCGAGGTTGAGCACGGGGTGCAGCTGCGCCTCGCCGTTGGTCTTCAGCACGACGTAACGGGTGGTGGACTCGTCGCCGACGATGACCTTCTGGGCGGGGGTGTCCCAGCCCTTGGGCGCGGCGGGCTTCAATATGCCCCAGAATCCGAAGCCGACGACGACCAGCAGACCCACGACGAGGCTCGGGGCGACGGTCTTCAGCGGACGCGGGGTGGCCTCCTCCGAACCGTGCGGGGAGGGCTGGAGGAACGCGGCCACCGTGCGCCTGCGCGCGAACGAGTAGGCGTTCAGCTCATCCCTACGTGTCGCCATCCCTGCGTCAACTCCCCGTATGTCGCTGCTTTGTTGTGGCGTTCCCCGGTCCCGTCTGTCCGCCGCGGTGACGGCTGTGGTGACGGCTGTGGTGAGGGGGACCCCTACTATGCCGTGTGACGATCGCACCGTACGGTACGGGGTAGCGCGATCGGCCCGCCAGCGGCACCCGGAGCGTCCCAGGCCGGCAGGGCGACGGACGCGAGCGAGCGCCGGACGGCGCCGGACGCCGCCCACGCGGCACAGGTACCGGCAGAAGCAGAAGGGTTGTACGGGGGATGACCACCGCGACCAGGTCCCGGCGCAGTCCGGGCGACGAGCCACCGCAGCAGTACGCCGGACCACCCGGGAGCGGGCACGGCGGCTCCCCCGCGGCGCGGGCCGGGGCGGCGGCCCCGGTGATGACCCGCAGGCCCGGGAGCATAGGCCCCGTGCGGGTGCAGCAACTCGTGCTGATCGAGCTGGCACTCGCACTGCTGCTGGGCGGCTGGCTGATCCACGAGGTGGTCGGGCCCGTCGTGGCCGCGGTCATCGCCGTCCCGCTGCTGCTCTTCGGCCTGCTGCGGCGGCGCGGCCGCCCGATGCCGGAGTGGATGGCCACCGCCCGTTCCCTGAAGGCCCGTCAGCGGCGCAACGCCGCCGGCGTCCCGCAGGGCACCGACCCCGGTTTCGTGCCGGCCGTGGAG
The DNA here is from genome assembly GCF_042733315.1 of Streptomyces sp. NPDC059718. Classification (NCBI taxonomy): domain Bacteria; kingdom Bacillati; phylum Actinomycetota; class Actinomycetes; order Kitasatosporales; family Streptomycetaceae; genus Streptomyces; species Streptomyces sp. NPDC059718. The sequence continues at coordinate 146,321 of NZ_JBHWGA010000014.1, read as the reverse complement.
TGCGACCCGGCGCTGCGCACCTACGGGTACACCGACGAGCGCGAGCAGCGCGAGATCGGCATGATCGGCGACGGCACCTTCCTGACGGCCGTCGTCCAGGTGCAGGCGGTCGACGAACCGCTGCGCCCGGCCCGCGGCGTCCGCTCGCTCCCCCTGGAGCTGCTGAACGGCTCGCTGACGGTGGACGACATCCGGCTCGCGTCGGTCCAGGTCGTCCAGCACACCCAGCCCGCCCCGGCCCCGCACCTGCCCGCGCAGGCGCTGGCCGCGCGCTCCTACGCACCGCTGCAGGCGCAGAGCCAGACGCCGGGGCTGCGGCTCACGTGGATCGCGATCAAGCTCGACCCCGAACTGTGCCCGGAGGCGGTGCAGGCGCGCGGCGGCGGCATGGCCGGGGCGCGGCGCGCCCTGCTGCGGGCCGCCGACCACCTGGTGAGCCGGCTGGTGGGCACCGGGCTCGAGGCCCGCGTGCTGACCGAGCCCGAGATCATCGCCGCCGTGGCGACGTCGAGTTGCGTGAACCCCCTCGCCACGACGGGCGGCGCCGCCCTCGACGGCAGCCGCCAGGCACGCCGTACCTCCGAGAGCGCGCGGGCGTGGCGGTGCGACGACCGCTGGCACACCACCTACTGGGTCAGCCGCTGGCCGCAGTTGGGCACCGGCGCCGCCGCACTGCCCGACCTGGTCGGCCTGCTGACCTCCTCGCCCGCGCTGGCCAGCACCTTCTCGCTGGTCCTCGCGCCGGGCGGCAGCCGGGCGGCGCTGCTGTCCGGGTACGTGCGGCTGACCGGCCGCAGCGAGAACGAACTGACGGAGGCGCGGCGTCAGTTGGAACGCCGCGCGACCGCGTCCCGGCTGGGCCTGGTGCGGCTGGACCGCGAGCAGGTGCCCGGCATCCTGGCCACGCTGCCCTTGGGAGGTACCCGCTGATGTCGGCTCCGACCGTTCCCGCCTTCGGCGGACAGCGCCCCGGCGCGGGCTCCGGTTTCCCCGCCGGCGCCGGGCCCCGCCCCTCGCACCTGCCGCAGGGCGCCGACCCGCGCGGCTCCTCGTTCGCCGGCGCCGGTCGGCGCACGCTGCGTGCCGCGTTCGGGCTGCTCGGACCGCGCCGCGACCGGCACACCCTGACGCCCGGACAGCTGTCCGGGCTGTCCCTGCCGATCGGTGACGACGGTGTCGTCATCGGGATCGACGCCGCCAACCAGCCCGCCGTGCTGGCGCTGAGCCGGCCGGTCCGGCTCGACGTGGTGCTGGTCGGCAGCATGTGGCTGGCGCAGGTGCTGTCGCTGCGCGCCGCCGCAACCGGTGCCCGGGTCGCGGTGGAGACCGCCCGCCCCCAGTCGTGGGCGCCGATGGCGCAGGCGGCGGGCGGCGGCCAGCAGTGCGTGACGGTGCACGAGGTCGGGCGGATCGCCCCGCAGGGTCCTTCGGTGCACAGCCCCGTCGTCATCGTCCGTGACTGCGGCGCCCGTCCGCCGCGCAGCCGGGTCGCGGCGCAGTCCTGGCAGTCGGTCATGACCCTGCTGCCGTACCTGGGGCCGACGGCCCCGCGGTTGCTCGCCGGCGCCGACGTGGTGGGGCTGCAGCGGGTCTCGCCCCAGGAGGCCGAGGTCATCGGCCAGGTGATGGGCCTGTCGGAGGCCGACGTGGCCGCGCTGCCGACGCTCGGCGACAACGTGACGATGTGGTGCACGCGCAAGCGCCGGCAGTTCGTGATGACGCAGCCCACGGACGCGGAGTCCGGCCTTCTGGGCCCGGCCCGGCGCGTGGACTGACCCGGGGCCGCCCGTCGGGGGCGTTCCGGACGCTCGAGTGCCGCGGCGGTTACCCGGCCGCGGCACGGGGCATGGGCACAGGGGTCCCGGCATCCGCAGCGGCCGTGCCAACGCGTGGCCGGCACGGCTCCGTGCGCGGCGAACGGTGCATCACGTCGGCGTGCCGGTCGTGATGCCGACGGCGCTTGCCCTACCCGCGGCCCGGATGATTAGGCTCTTCCGGTGAGCCGCGGCGGCTGTGCCGCGGGAACTCCGAGACGGGGGAATCGCGTCCGCTCCGACGGACCGGGCGCGTACTTGAGTTGACCAGGAGGCACAGTGAGCAGCGATCAGGACGACATCCGCACGGGCGGGGCCGTCCCGGACGGGGATCAGTCCGACGCGGACCTCACGGGCGAGTTCCAGATCGACTACGCGCCGCCGTCCTGGTACACGCAGCAGGCGGGAGGAGGCGCGCCCACGCCCACGCCCACGCCCGCGCCCGCGCCCGCTCCCCCGGCCCCGGCTCCCGCGGTGAGCCCGCCGCCAGTGGGTCAGCCGGTGGGTCCGCCGGTGGCGGCCGCGCCCGAGGCGATGTCGCCGCAGGAGCCGCAGAACCCCCGTCCTGCGCAGGCCGGGCAACCGCCCACCCCCGCACCCGCCGTCGCCCCGGGCGTCCCGACCCTGCGTCCCGCCGTGGAGGAGGTCCCCGCCCCCACCCCCGCGGAGCCGCAGCCCGCTCCGGCGGTCCCCGACGCCACCCGCGAGGCCGCCGCGGCGGCGGTCTTCGCCGACCCCGAGCCCGCCCCGCCCGAGGAACCGCAGCCGGTGGAACCGCAGTCGGTGGAGGCGCCCGCGCCGGTGGCCACCGAGGTGACGTCCGCGCCCGCGGAGCCGGACGCAGGGCCGCAGCAGCCGCCCGTGCCGCAGCCCCAGGAAGCGCCCCAGGGGGAGATCGCGGCCACCCCCGAGCAGCAGCCGCAGCCGCCCGCTCCGGCGCCGCAGTCCCAGGTGCCGCCGCTGCCGCCGGAGTACCAGCCGGCCACCCCTCAGGAGGCACCGCAGCAGCCTGCCCCGGTGCAGCCCCCGCCTCAGCAGGGGTACGGCTACCCGCAGCCGCCGCATCAGGGTGCGCCGTGGGGCGACCCCAACTCGCCCGCGCCGCAGCAACCGTACGGCTACCCCCAGCCCGCCCCGCCGCCGCACGGTTACGGGTACCCGCAGCCGAACCAGGGCGCGCCCTGGGGTGACCCCCACGCGCAGCAGCCGCCGTACCCGCAGCCCCAGCCCCCGTACCCGCAGCAGGGGTACGGCTATCCGCAGCAGGGGCCCGGTCCGCACGCCCAGCCCCAGCCCCCGTACGCGCAGACGGCCCCGCAGCAGCCCCCGGCTCCCGCGCCCGGGCCGCCCCCGCAGCAGGGGCAGCAGCCGATGCCGCCGTACGCCGACGGAGCCAACCCCCCGGCACCGCCGCACGGTTACGGCTATCCGCAGCCTGGGCCCGGCCCGCACGCCCAGCCCCAGCCGCAACCGCCGGTGCAGCCCCACCCCCCGGTCCTGCCGCAGCAGCAGCAACAGCCCACCCCGCCCGTGGACCCGCGCACGGCCGCCGGCTGGGGCGGTCCCGGTCCCGGCCAGGAGCAGCAGCAGCGGGTCATGCACGGCGCCCCGCTCGGCTACAACGCGGCCGTGGAGCTCTCCTCGGACCGTCTGCTGCGCCAGCAGCCGAAGGCGCGCAGGAACAACAACCAGGCGTCGCGCTTCAAGATCGGCGCGAAGAAGGAGGAGCAGGAGCGCCAGCGCAGGCTGGACCTGATCCGCACCCCGGTGCTGTCCTGCTACCGGATCGCGGTGATCAGCCTCAAGGGCGGCGTCGGCAAGACGACGACCACCACCGCCCTGGGCGCCACGCTCGCCTCCGAGCGCCAGGACAAGATCCTGGCCATCGACGCCAACCCGGACGCCGGCACGCTCGGCCGCCGCGTGCGCCGGGAGACCGGCGCGACGATCCGCGACCTCGTCCAGGCGCTTCCGCACCTCAACAGCTACATGGACATCCGCCGCTTCACCTCGCAGGCGCCCTCGGGCCTGGAGATCATCGCCAACGACGTGGACCCGGCCGTCTCCACCACCTTCAACGACCAGGACTACCGCCGCGCGGTGGCCCTGCTCGGCCAGCAGTACCCGATCATCCTCACCGACTCCGGCACCGGTCTGCTCTACAGCGCCATGCGCGGCGTGCTCGACCTGGCCGACCAGCTGATCATCGTCTCCACCCCGTCGGTGGACGGTGCCAGCAGCGCCAGCACGACCCTCGACTGGCTCGGCGCGCACGGCTACGCCGACCTCGTGCAGCGCAGCCTGACCGTGATCTCCGGGGTCCGTGAGACCGGCAAGACGATCAAGGTGGACGACATCGTCGCGCACTTCGAGACCCGCTGCCGCGCAGTCGTCGTGGTGCCCTTCGACGAGCACCTCGCCGCGGGCGCCGAGGTCGACCTCGACATGATGCGGCCGAAGACCCGTGAGGCGTACTTCCACCTGGCGTCGCTGGTCGCCGAGGACTTCGTCCGCGCCCAGCAGGCCCAGGGCGTCTACCCGCCCCAACAGCAGATGCCGCCGCAGCAGCAGGGCGGCTACCCGCCCCAGCAGGGGCAGCAGCCGTACCCGCCGCAGCAGCCGATGCCCCCGCAGCAGGGGTACGGCCACCCGCAGCAGCCGCCCTACGGGCAGCCGGCCCCGCCTCCCCCGCCCGCGCAGGGCGGCATGCCCCAGGGCTGGACCCAGCAGCCTCCCCCGCCGCCGCAGGAGGCGCAGCCCGGGCAGCAGCCCCCGGCGCAGGGGCAGGTCCCGCCCGGCTGGACCCAGCAGCAGTGACGGGAAGGGCCCGTCCCGCCATCGTGGCGGGACGGGCCCTTCGCGTCGGTCGGTCAGCGGCGCTCCGGCCGCCGGTTCACCCGGCGGCGCCGTAGGCGTCGACCAGTTCCCGGGCGCGCTTGACGTCGTCGGCCATCCGCTCCAGGAGCGCGTCGATCGTGTCGAACTTCTCCATGCCCCGCAGGTAGGTGAGGAAGTCGACGGCGACGTGCAGCCCGTACAGGTCCAGCCCGACGCGGTCGATGGCGTACGCCTCGACGGTGCGGGCGGTCCCGTCGAAGGTCGGGTTGGTGCCGACGGAGATCGCGGCGGGCATGGCCTCGCCCTCGACGTGCAGCCAGCCGGCGTAGACCCCGTCCGCGGGGATCGCGGTGTGCGGCAGCGTCTCGACGTTCGCCGTGGGGTATCCGAGGTCCCGGCCACGCTGGGCGCCGCGGACGACCACGCCCTCGACCCGGTGCGGTCGGCCGAGGATCTCGCCGGCGCCCGCCACGTCGCCCTCGGCGATCAGGCGGCGGGTCATCGTGGAGGAGAACGGCCGGCCGCCGCCCGCCTCGCCCGTCAGGTAGAGGTCGACGACGTCCACCTCGTAGTCGTACTTCAGCCCCATCGCGGACAGGAACTCCACGTCACCGGCGGCCTTGTGCCCGAAGCGGAAGTTCGGGCCCTCCACGACGGCCCGCGCGTGGAGCGCGTCGACCAGCACGGTGCGGACGAAGTCGCCCGGCGAGAGCTGCGAGAACTCGGTCGTGAACGGGAGGATGAGCAGGGCGTCGACGCCCAGCTCCGCCATCAGCTCGGCGCGGCGGTGGTGGGCCGCCAGCAGCGGCGGGTGGCTGCCGGGGCGGACCACCTCGCTGGGGTGCGGGTCGAAGGTGACGACGACGGAGGCGACGCCCATTTCGCGGGCGCGCTCCACGGCCCTGCCGATGATCAGCTGGTGCCCGCGGTGCACGCCGTCGTAGGAGCCGATGGTGACGACGCTGCGTCCCCAGTCCCCGGGGACGTCCTCCAAGCCTCGCCAGCGCTGCACAGTGACCGCTCCTCGACCGCCGATGGTTCTTCGATGTGCAGGTCCAAGCCTGCCATGCCGGGGGGCCCACCGGCGCAGCGCCCCCGGTGACGCGGCCGTCGCGGACCTGGGCGCGCCTCCTTGGCCGACCGGTGAGAGCACGCTTTCGGCGGCCGGATCGCCCGCGAGCCGGATCACATTCCGCGGCTCCGCCCGGAAGGGACGCGGTACGGGGCGGGGCTCGGCGCCGGATGCCGGACGCACGCGGTACAGGAGTGCCGGCGCGGCGACCAGCGGCGCAGCACGACGGCCGGCCGGAACACATGACGCCGCCGCCGTCGGCGGATGGTCCCCGGCCGGTCAGAGGCCCACCGCCTCCGCCGGCGCCAGCTGGTCGCACATGCGCCGGGCGCTCGGGCCGATCACCGCGTCCCACGCCCCTGGGCCCGCGCCGTCGAGGCCGTCCGCGGCCAGCCATCCGCGCACCTGCCGGGCGAACCCGGGCGACCCGCTGACCAGCTGCACCAGCCGCCGGTCGAAGAGGGCAGCGCCCTCGGGCGTACGGCAGAGCAGGAGGCCGACCCGGTGCACCAGGTCGCGGGTCATCGGGGCCGGCCGCCGGGCGCACCCGTCGGCGGCCGCGCCCAGGAGGGCGTCGAGCACGGCCGGGTCGCGTTCCTGGTCCAGGAGGACGTCCAGCAGCTCCTGGCGCAGCGGGCGGGAGACGCGGCCGCCCGGTGCGGCCAGCACGGGCGCCAGCACCCTGCGCACCTGCGGCGGGTGCTCCCGCAGCAGTCCGGTGACCAGCGGGAGGAGTACGGCGCGGGCGGCCGGCCCGTGCTCCAGGCGGCGGTCGAGGTAGGCCGCCGCGTGCCGCGCGTCCTCGGGTCGGTGGCCGAGGTGGTCCCACACCAGGGCGGCGGCCCGGCGGGCGAGTGCCGGGGTGGACACCTCGGCCAGTTCGCGCAGTACCTCGGCGGCGCCGGGACCCGGTTCGCGCAGCCGGGAGTGGAACGCGGCGAGCACCTGCTCGGGGTGCGTGGGGAGGGCCGCGGCGAGCGCCGCGGCCGGCAGCAGCGGATCGCCGGCGGCGAAGCCGTCCAGGGCGGCCCGCAGGTGGAGGCAGCGGGTCGCCGGGTCCCGCACCAGGAGGCCGAGCGCGGCGCCGTGCAGGGTGCCGTCGGCGGGTCTGGCCAGGATCGCCAGGGCCGCGTAGCGCAGCAGTTCGCGGTCGGCGGCGAGTACGGCGTGCGGGGCGGCGAGCAGGCCGTAGGTGGCCGCGGCGGCGTGCCGCTCCGGCCGGTCCTCGTGCGCCCAGCGGTCGACGGCACGGCACACGGCGGACGGCTCGTCCTCGGCGAGGGCCGCCAGCAGTTCCTTGGCGCGGGGGTGGTCCGCGGCGGCCAGGGCCTCGGTGAGGTCGTCCACCGCCTGCCGCCGGTGCGTGTGGAGGAGGGCCTGCGCCGCGGTGGCGACCGTCGGCCGGGGGCCGGAGGGCGCGGACTGCAGCAGCCGTTCGTCGGTGAACCAGCCGCACAGCGCGGGCATCGACGGCCGCGGCGTCGCGGCCAGCACCTCGCCGGCCGCCGTCAGGAACCGCTCCCGCGTGCCGTCCGCGGCGCGCGGCGGACCGTCGGCGGGCAGCAGCAGCCGCAGCAGCGCCAGGCGCTCCTCCGGGGGGAGCCGCAGCCGCCGCCAGAACCACGGCCCGAACTCCCCCAGCCCCGCGCCCTCGTGGAAGCCCCCGGCCTCGATCGAACGGACGGTGACACGCTCCGCCAGCAGCCGCAGCACGTCCCGGTACGGGGTCGCGTCCGGCACCCCGAGCAGGGTCTCCCCCAGCAGGTGCGCCGCCCACCACACCGCGTCCGCGCGCCGGGCCGTCACCCGGGCGACGGCGTCGCCCTCCCCGCGCGGCCGGGGCACCCCGTCGAGCAGTACGGTCCCGCCACCGCGCGACGCGGGCGCGGCGGCGTCGCGGTCGAGCACCTGGACCAGTTGCCGCAGCCTGCGCCCGAGGACGTCCGGCCCCGAACGGCGGGCGGTGAGCAGCAGCGCCTGCACGACCGGGCCGATGCGGTGCCGCGGCACGGGCAGGCAGCGCGGCTCGGAGGTCGGGGCGAGCGGCGGCGCGGGCGGCACCGGCGGCACGGCCCTGTGCCGCGGCTGCGCCCCGGTCCGGGCGGGCAGGCGCACGGGGGCCTCGGCGCAGCCGTCCCGGTCGCCGGCCGACCAGCGGTGGACCAGGGCGTACAGTGCCTCGTCCAGGTCGAGTTGGCCACCCTGCAGCCAGTCGCCGAACTCCTCGTGCGCGAAGCGGTACCCGGCGCCGGCCGGCACCACCAGCCCCTCCGTGAGCACCGCCGCCGCCCACCCGGGGCGCCACGGGAACAGCTCCTCGAAGGACGCCCGGTCCAGTTCGCCCTGGCCCGGACCCAGGCAGCGCCGGGCCGCCTCGTGCGCCTGCCCGGCGACGCGGGCGGCCAGCCGCCGTACCTCCGTCGCCCGCGCGGGGGCCGTGGCGGCCGCGATCCGGTGGGCGATCCGCAGGCACAGCAGATCCAGGTGCGCCGAGAAGACCTCCGCCCGGCCGGGCCGTCCCGTCAGGCCACCGCCGGCGGCCCGCACCTCCGACAGCAGCCGCAGGGCCAGCGGATGCGCCGCGTCCTGCTCGGCGAGGGCACCGGCGGACAGCCCGTGGCGCTCCCGGGCGAGCCGCGCCGGCTCCTCCGCCAGGCCGCCGAGGCGCAGGCAGGCGGGCAGCGCCCGGGCGCCCGGCGGAGCGCCGGCGTCGTGGAGCAGGCCGGGCGGGAAGAGGGCTCCGGCCTCCTCCCAGTACTCGGGGCGGCACGCCACGATCAGCCGCGCCCCCGCCGTGCCCAGCCACCGTGCCGTCTCCGCGGACCACTCGGGCAGCGCGTGGGCGAGCAGCGGCGGCATCTCCTCGGGAGCGTCCAGCACGACGAGCAACCGCCGCCCCACGGCACGCGCCAGGCGGGCGACGGCATCGGGCGACGCGTCGGCCGGCGCGCGTTCCGGCACCCGCCCTGCGTGCACGATGCGCCCCGCGGCGGCCAGCGCCCGCGCCACGGCGTCCCTCAACCCGGCGTCGCCCGCCCGCAGTTCGGCCCCGCGCAGCCACAGCGTGGGCGCCGGGTCCGGGCCCGCGGCACGCCGGGCGGCCAACGCCTCCAGTGCGGTCGTACGGCCGCTGCCGGGGGCGCCGACCAGCCCGAGCACGCAGGCGCACCCCTCCTCCGTGAAGCCCGCCAGCTCCGCCTCCGTGTCCGGGCGCGCCTCGGCCTCGCGCCAGGACCGCGGCCGGGCCGCGGAAGCGACGGAGGTCGCGGTCAGCCGCAGCGCCCCCGCGATGTTGAGGTGCGGCCCGTACGCGGGCACGGTCGCCGCGTTGCGCGCCAGCGCGTCCGCGAGCGCCCCGCCCTCCGCCGGCGCCCGCAACGGCACGGCGAACCCGCCCGCCCTTCGTCCCGCGTGCAGCGCGGTCACGACGACCCCGTGCACGGCACCGGTCTCCGCGTCGATCACGGGCTCCCCCGAGGCGACGGCACGCAGCGGCTCGTCGTCGCCGCGCGCACCGGCGAGCTCGTACGCCACGTCGAGGAGGTGGAAGCGGTCCGTCGCGGTGTACGTCACCGGCGCCGTCCCCGCGATCGTGGCCTCCACCCAGGCCGCGCCGCGCAACCGCACCCCCCGCCCGGACCCCGCGGTGCGCGCGAACCCGGCCACCGGCAGCGGCGGTACGTCCAGTCCCTCCGTCGCCACGAGCGCCAGCCCCAGTTCCGGCAGCGGGGTGATCGCGGGCGCCTCGACGAGGGTCGTCTGTTCCCCGTGCGCGTGCAGCACGAGCCGTACGAGGCCGTCCACGGCCTCATGGCTCGTCACGAGCGTCCCCCGTCCGTCCCGCGCCTCGACGAGGAACCCCGTCCCCCGCGGCCGTCCGGCCAGGTCACGGACGCGCACCAGCGCCCGGTCGACATCGGCGGGCAGTACCGCCATCTGCGCACCTCCCCGCCACAGTGCCCGTTTCGACCGTAGACGTCCGTTGATCGACACAACAGATCCCACGTCGAACGCGCCCCCAAGCGCTCCCTCTCTTCACTCCGAGCGCCTGCCCGTTGGGGTGAATTGATCTTGGGGGGTGGATAGGGACGGGGAGGGAGGGGGATCGTGCAGCGCGGGCCGCGAGGGGGGAGGGCCCGCGCTTCACGGTTGCGCCGCGAAGCGGTCCGGGGTGCGATCCGTTGGGCCCGGTTGTCGTGTGCGGCGCCGCGTCTGTTGCTGTTGCGGTTTCTCCCCCGCCCTCCCGCCCTCCCCCAGCCTTCGGCCGGGGGTGCCCCAAACTCCCCCGCCCCCTCCCTATCGCGGGCGACCAACCGCCGGTGGGGGTGAGAGAGCGGTCCGGGGTCGCCGCAGGTGCCCTACTGAACCCCCACCGGCCGTCAGTCGCCCCAACATGCGGGAGGGGGTGCGGCGGGGTGCCCCCGCAGGGGACGAGCGGCGGACCCGGGCGCCGAACGATGTGGGGGTAAACCGCGAGCCCCGAGGAGGTACGCCGGCGCGGCACCGACCCCAACCCAACAGAGCGCAGGCGCGCACCAACCGCGCCGGGCAATCGGGAGGGCGGGCGGGGGACAGCCCGCCGCAGGCGGGACGCACCCGCACACAAACACCCGGGCAGCCCGGCGCAGCCACCCGCAGGCGCAAGGACCCGCACACAACCACCGGGCCCCACAGAACGCACCCCGGACCGCAAGCGCCGCGCCGCGTCGCGTCAGGCGAGGTTGGCCAGGATCTTGGCCTGCCCCTCCCGCGCTTCGACCAGCGCCAGAAACTCCCCCTCCGGCCCGAACACCGCCGTGGGCACCGCCCCCAGGGACGGGGGCGCGTCCAGCCGTACCCCGTGGCCGAGCAGCCGCGCCTGCCGGGCGTCCACGTCCCACCGGGGGAACGCCGCCGCCGCGGCCTCCGCGATGGGCAGCACCGCGAACGCCTCCGTGAGCTGCTCCAGCGTGCGGGCGAGCCCGGCGCCGTAGGGCCCGACGCGGGTGCGCCGCAGCGCGGTGAGGTGGCCGCCGACGCCGAGCCCGGCACCGAGGTCGCGGGCGAGGGCCCGGATGTACGTGCCGGAGGAGCACTCGACCGTGACGTCGACGTCGACCACGTCACCGCCCTCGTGCCGCACGTGCCGGACGTCCCGCACGACGAACGACGACACCGCCACCGGCCGCGCCGCCAGCTCGAAGTCCTCGCCGCCGCGCACGCGGGCGTACGACCTGACGCCGTTGACCTTGATGGCGCTCACCTTGGACGGCACCTGCATGATGTCCCCGGTCAGCGGCACGATGCCCGCGTCGATCGCCTCGCGGGTGACCCCGTCCGCGGGGACCGAGGCCGTGACCTCGCCCTCGGCGTCGTCGGTGACCGTGCTCTGGCCGAGCCGGATGGTCGCCTCGTACTCCTTGCGGGTGAGCGCGAGGTGCCCGAGCAGCCGGGTGGCCTTGTCGACGCCGATGACGAGGACGCCGGTGGCCATGGGGTCGAGCGTGCCCGCGTGCCCCACGCGCCGTGTCCCGGCCAGCCTGCGCAGCCGGGCCACGACGTCGTGCGAGGTCATACCGCCCGGCTTGTCGACGATGACAAGCCCGTCCTTCATCGGTCGCCATCCTCCTCGTCGTCGCCTTCGTCCTCCGCCGGCTTGCGGTAGGGGTCGGCGTCGCCGGCGTAGGTGGCGTCCGTGGCGGTCTTGCGGACCTCCTCGTCGGCCTCCCGGGCCTTGGCGAGCAGGTCCTCGATCGTGCGCGCGTTCTCGGGGATCGCGTCGGCGACGAACGTCAGGGTGGGCGTGAAGCGCACGCCGGTCTGCCGTCCGACCTCCGAGCGGAGGACGCCCTTGGCGCTCTCCAGCGCCGCCGCCGAGGCGGCCCGCTCCTCGTCGTCACCGAAGACCGTGTAGAAGACGGTCGCCTCCCGGAGGTCACCGGTGACCCGGGTGTCCGTGATCGTCACGTAGCCCAGCCGCGGGTCCTTGATCCGCCGCTGGAGCGTCTCCGCGACCACGACCCGGATGCGGTCCGCCAGCTTGCGCGCCCGCGCGGTGTCGGTCATGCGTGCTCTTCTCTCTTCTCATCACGCTTCGGAACGTGAGTGTCAGTCGTCGTCCCCGTGCACCCGCTGCCGCGCCGACAGCAGGTCCACCTCGGGGCGCGAGGCCATCCAGCGCTCGCAGCGTCCGAGGACGTCCTTGATGTGCCCGGGGTCCCCGGACACGACCGCCACGCCGATCTCGGCCCTGCGGTAGAGGTCGTGGTGGTCGACCTCGGCGACGCTCACCGCGAACTTGCGGTGGAGCTCGGCCACGATCGGCCGGATGACGGACCGCTTCTCCTTCAGCGAACGGACGTCGCCGAGAAGCAGGTCGAAGGACAGCGTCCCTACATACATGGGCATCAGGTCAAGCCGACCTGTGGGGCCTCGTCGTGAACGGTGCGAACACCGTGAACAGCAATCACCACAGTAAAGGCAACGGCCGGGGCCGATCGACGGAATTTTCCCTCCGCCAACCGGCCCCGGTCAGATGTCCCTCGATCAGACGCGAGGCTTCTCGCGCAGCTCGTAGGTCGCGACGACGTCGTCGATCTTGATGTCGTTGTAGTTGCCGAGGTTGATACCGCCCTCGAAACCTTCACGAATCTCGGTGACGTCGTCCTTGAAGCGCCGCAGACCCTCGATGGTGAGGTTCTCGGCGACGACCTTGCCGTCACGCAGCAGGCGCGCCTTGGCGTTGCGTCGGACCTCGCCGGAGCGGATGAGCACACCGGCGATGTTGCCGAGCTTGGAGGAGCGGAAGACCTCGCGGATCTCGGCGGTGCCGAGCTCCACCTCCTCGTACTCGGGCTTGAGCATGCCCTTGAGCGCCGCCTCGATCTCATCGATGACCTGGTAGATCACCGAGTAGTAGCGGACGTCGACGCCCTCACGCTCGGCCAGCGACGTGGCGCGGCCCTCGGCCCGCACGTTGAAGCCGATGATGATGGCGTCGGAGCCCGCCGCCAGGGTGACGTCGGTCTCGGTGACCGCACCGACACCCCGGTGGAGGATGCGCAGGTCCACGTCCTCGCCGACGTCGAGCTGGAGCAGCGAGGACTCCAGGGCCTCGACCGAACCGGACGCGTCGCCCTTGATGATGAGGTTGAGCTGCTGGACCTCGCCGGCCTTGAGCACCTTGTCCAGGTCCTCCAGGCTGACCCGGCGACGGGTCTTGGCGAAGGCCGCGTTCCGCTCGCGGGCGGCACGCTTCTCGGCGATCTGACGGGCCGTACGGTCCTCGTCGACCACCAGGAAGTTGTCGCCGGCACCCGGCACGTTCGTCAGACCGAGCACCAGGACCGGGGTCGAGGGGCCCGCCTCGTCGACGGTGTTGCCACTGTCGTCGAGCATCGCGCGGACACGGCCGTACGCGTCGCCGACCACCATGGTGTCGCCGACCCGCAGGGTGCCGCGCTGGACCAGGACGGTCGCCACGGCGCCGCGGCCGCGGTCGAGGTGCGCCTCGATCGCGATGCCCTGTGCGTCCTGCTCCGGGTTGGCCCGCAGGTCGAGCGCGGCGTCCGCGGTGAGGACCACGGCCTCCAGCAGGCTGTCGATGTTCAGACCCTGCTTGGCGGAGATGTCGACGAACATGGTGTCGCCGCCGTACTCCTCGGCCACCAGACCGAACTCGGTCAGCTGACCGCGCACCTTCGTCGGGTCCGCGCCCTCGACGTCGATCTTGTTGACCGCGACCACGATCGGCACGTCGGCCGCCTTGGCGTGGTTCAGCGCCTCGATCGTCTGGGGCATGACGCCGTCGTTCGCCGCCACCACGAGGATCGCGATGTCGGTGGACTTGGCACCGCGGGCACGCATGGCGGTGAACGCCTCGTGACCCGGGGTGTCGATGAAGGTGATGGCCCGGTGCTCGCCGTTGACCTCGGTGGCCACCTGGTAGGCACCGATGTGCTGGGTGATGCCGCCGGCCTCGCCCGCGACCACGTTGGTCTTGCGGATCGCGTCGAGGAGGCGGGTCTTGCCGTGGTCGACGTGACCCATGACGGTCACGACCGGCGGACGCGCGACGAGCGCTTCCTCGCCGCCCTCGTTCTCGCCGAACTCGATGTCGAAGGACTCGAGGAGCTCGCGGTCCTCCTCCTCCGGGCTGACGATCTGGAGGGTGTAGTTCATCTCGTCGGCGAGCAGCTGCAGCGTGTCGTCGGAGACGGACTGGGTCGCGGTGACCATCTCGCCGAGGTTCAGCATCACCTGGACGAGCGACGCCGGGTTGGCGCCGATCTTCTCGGCGAAGTCGGTCAGCGAGGCACCACGGGACAGGCGCACGGTGTCGCCGTTGCCGCGGGGCAGCAGCACGCCGCCCACGGACGGGGCCTGCATGGCCTCGTACTCCTGGCGCTTCGCCCGCTTCGACTTGCGGCCACGGGCCGGACGGCCACCGGGGCCACGGCCGAAGGCGCCCTGCGTGCCACCGCGGCCACCCGGACCACCGGGACGACCGCCGAAGCCGCCACCACCGGGACGGCCGGCGAAGCCGCCGCCGCCACCGCCACCACCGGCGCCGGCAGGACGCGGACCGCCGAAGCCGCCGCCACCACCGGGACGGCCACCGCCGCCACCGCCACCGGGACGACCGGCGAAGCCGCCGCCACCGCCACCGGGACGACCGGCACCGCCGCCGGGACGCGCACCGGGACCGCCGGGACGACCCGGACCGCCCGGACGACCCGGCGCGCCGCCGGCAGCGGGACGCTGCGGCATCATGCCGGGGTTCGGACGGGGGCCGCCGCCCTGCGGACGGGGCATGCCGCCCGGGGTCGGACGCGGACCGCCGGAGGCGGCACCGCCGCCGGGGCGCGGAGCGCCACCCGGACGGGGACCGGAGCCACCCGGGGCGCCACCGGGGCGCGGGCCGGACTGGCCGGGGGCACCACCCGGACGCGGCGCCTGCGGGCGCGGCATGCCGGTGGAGCCGGAGGTGAAGGGGTTGTTGCCCGGGCGGGGACCGGCCGGACGCGGGGCACCCGGACGCGGCGCCTGGCCACCGGAACGCGCACCGGGGCCGCCCTGGCCACGGCCGCCGTCACGCTGGCCGGGACCGGAGGGACGGGTACTCGGACGCGGGCCGGGGCCACCGGGACGACCGGCAGCGGGGCGCTCGCCCTGGGCCGGACGCTCCTGAGCCGGACGCTCCTGGGCCGGGCGCTCCGGGGCCGGCGGGGCGGAGAACTCCGCCTGCGGCACCGGGGTGACCGGCGCGGGCTTGGCCGGGGCCGGCTTGGGACCCGGGGTCGGGCGCGGGCCCGGCGTCGGCGCGGGGCCACCGGCGGGCTTGGTAGTGGGGGCTGATCCCGTGGCCGGCTTGGGAGCCGGCGCAGCGGGACGGGCCGGCGCACCCGGAGTGGGGGTGACCGGCTTTGCGGGCGCGTCCTTGCGCGGCGCCGCGGGCCTGGCAGCCGAGGGCTTGGAGGAGGCGGAACCGCCACCGGAACCCTGCAGTGCGTCGGTCAGCTTGCGAACAACCGGCGCCTCGATCGTCGAGGACGCCGAACGGACGAATTCGCCAAGTTCTTGGAGCTTGGCCATGACGACCTTGCTCTCAACTCCGAACTCCTTGGCGAGTTCGTATACCCGGACCTTAGCCACTTCGCTCCTTCATGAGGTCCGGGGTGGTCGTCCGCCGGACCGTCGCTACTTCATGGGCGTACTCATCGCGTGCTCATCGAGTGCTCATCGCAATCTCGACCTACTTCCAACTCGCGGGGTACCTGGCCGCACGGTCGCCCGTACGGTCTTCCTGCCTACTCACGGTGTGCCTGCTCGACGTAGCCACGGAGGTCCGCGGTGTCCAGCGGTCCCCGGGCCCGGAAGGCCCGCGGGAACGCCCGGCGGCGGACCGCCAGGTCGAGACAGACGGTGTCGGGATGCACATACGCACCCCGACCGGGCAGCGTACCGCGAAGATCGGGAACACAGAATTCCCCGACCACCGCCACACGCAGCAGATCTCGCTTGGCCGCCCGCTCCCTGCACCCGATGCACGTACGCTCCGGGCGTGCTGGGTCATGCGTCCGGCCAGACATCCTTAGTCTACCTCCCCGCGCCGACCTCACCCCTCCGGGTTATTCGACGCACGGTCGTTCCTCGGTTACCCGCCGGTGCTACTGCTCGGCGAGCTCGGTGTCGGGCCGGATGTCGATCCGCCAGCCCGTGAGCCGTGCGGCCAGGCGGGCGTTCTGCCCTTCCTTGCCGATCGCCAGCGACAGCTGGTAGTCCGGCACGGTCACCCGCGCGGAGCGGGCGGCCATGTCGACGATCTCCACCTTGCTCACCCGGGCGGGTGACAGGGCGTTGGCGACCATCTCCGCCGGGTCGTCCGACCAGTCGACGATGTCGATCTTCTCGCCGTTCAGCTCCGCCATCACGGCGCGCACCCGGGCGCCCATCGGGCCGATGCAGGCGCCCTTGGCGTTCAGCCCGGAGCGGCCGGAACGGACCGCGATCTTCGTACGGTGACCGGCCTCGCGGGCGATCGCGGAGATCTCCACGGAACCGTCCGCGATCTCCGGGACCTCCAGCGCGAAGAGCTTCTTCACCAGGTTGGGGTGGGTGCGCGAGAGCGTCACGGACGGACCGCGCACACCCTTGGCCACCCGGACGACGTACGAGCGAAGGCGCGTGCCGTGCTTGTAGTCCTCACCGGGCACCTGCTCCTGCACGGGCAGGATCGCCTCGAGCTTGCCGATGTCGACCAGCACGTTCTTGGGGTCCTTGCCCTGCTGGACCACGCCGGTGACGATGTCGCCCTCGCGGCCGGCGTACTCGCCGAAGGTGATCTCCTCCTCCGCGTCCCGCAGCCGCTGCAGGATGACCTGCTTGGCCGTGGTCGCGGCGATCCGGCCGAAGCCGCTGGGCGTGTCGTCGAACTCCTTGGGCTCGGCGCCCTCGGGGGTCTCCGACGGGTCCTCCTTGGCCCACACGGTGACGTGCCCGTTCGTGCGGTCGAGCTGCACGCGCGCGTTGCGGCGGCTGCCCGGCTCGCGGTGGTACGCGATGAGGAGCGCCGACTCGATCGCCTCGACCAGCAGGTCGAAGGAGATCTCCTTCTCCCGCACCAGACCCCGCAGGGCACTCATGTCGATGTCCACGGCTACGCCTCCTCCATGCTCTCGTCGCCGTCAGTATCGGCACCGGCCGGGTCCTTGCGACTGAATTCGATCTCCACCCGCGCCTTGGCGATCTCGCCGAAGGCGGCACGGGCGGGCTTGGGCTTGCGTCCCTTGACACCCGGGACCTCCAGGTCGAGCCCTTCCTCGTCGACCGCGAGGATCCGCGCGACCAGCTCGTCACCGGCGGTCGTCGTCAGCTTGACCAGCCGACCCTCGTTGCGGCGGAAGTGGCGCGGCTCGGTGAGCGGGCGGTCCACGCCCGGCGAGGAGACCTCCAGCAGGTACGCCGCGCCGCCCATGGCGTCGGCGTCGTCGAGGACCTGCGAGATCTCCCGGCTCAGCTCCGCGAGCGTGTCCAGCGGTGCACCCTCGTCGGAGTCCACGATCACCTGGAGCTGCCGCCGGTTTCCGGCGGCCGTCACCTTGACCTCTTCCAGTTCGAGCCCCGTCTTCACGACGAGCGGCTCGAGCAGCCCGCGCAGCCTCTCGCTCTGGGTGGTGCTCATCCGGGTGACTCCTCGGCCGCGTGTGCTGTTGTGGTGGAAGGTCGTGTGTCGGGCCAAAGCCTATCGGTTCAGGCCCCGGAACGACGATTCGGCGCAGCGGAGGGCGCCGTCACGGCCCCCGGGCGTCGCGCGGGTACCCTCACGTGAGGTGATCACGGGAAGGGGCACTGTGCCGCTCAGCAACATTCCCCGCCGGCGCGCGGTCCGCGCCGCCCTCGTCCTGCCGGCCGCCGCCGGACTGCTCGGCGGTTGCTCCGACGGGACACGGCCCGAGGGGACGTCCGCGAAGGGTTCGCCGGCCGCCGACGCGACCGCGGCGCTGCGCAAGCGGGCCGCCCGGGACAGCGCGGCACTGCTCGCGCAGTACGACGCCACCGTCGCGGCGCACCCGGACCTGGCGAAGCGGCTGCGGCCGCTGAGGGCCGAAGTGGCCCGCCACGCCGAGGCGTTCGGCACGTCGGCACGGGCGGCGTCACCGTCCGCCGCGCCTTCGTCGTCGGCCTCGCCGATGTCCTCCCCGTCGCCGTCGGCCTCGCCGTCCGTCCCCGCGGGGGCCGGAGCCGCGTTGTCCGCGCTGGCGGCGGCCGAACGCACGCTCGCCGACGCCCGGGCGACCGCGCTCCTGGACGCGACGCCCGAACTCGCCCGCCTGCTCGCCTCGGTGGCCGCCTGCGGCGCCGGGCACGTCCTGCTGCTCAAGGAGCACTGACCCGACCCATGGCACAGCAAGCGCTGCTCAAGGCCGTCCAGGCCGCACTCTCCGCCGAGCACGCCGCCGTGTACGGCTACGGCATCGTCGGCGCCCGCG
The DNA here is from genome assembly GCF_042733315.1 of Streptomyces sp. NPDC059718. NCBI lineage: Bacteria > Bacillati > Actinomycetota > Actinomycetes > Kitasatosporales > Streptomycetaceae > Streptomyces > Streptomyces sp. NPDC059718. The sequence goes on along the minus strand of NZ_JBHWGA010000014.1, from coordinate 128,127 downwards.
TCGGCGGCGAACTCGGCGAGCAGGCCCAGCAGGCGTACGACGCGCACCGCGCCCGCCGCGACTCGCTGCGCCGTACCGTCGGCGACCTCGGCGGCGAACCCGTCGCCGCCGAACCCGCGTACGCCCTGCCGTTCGACGTGCCGGACGGCAAGGCGGCCGTGCGTCTCGCCGCGGAACTGGAGGACCGGGTCGCCGGGGTCTACGCGGACCTCGTGCGCGCCGCCGACGCCGATCTGCGCCGCGGGGCGGCCGACGCGCTGCGCGAGGCGGCGGTCCGCGCCGTGCGCTGGCGCGGGGGCAGCGTAGCCTTCCCGGGGCTGGCCGAACGCGCGCGGACGGCCGCGGAGAAGGTTTAGCACCAGGAGGGACGTACCCACGCATGGCCTCGGCACCACAGCCCCAGCACCTGGAACCGCCCGAGCGGCTGGTCCGCACGGTCAGCGCCTGGGAGGGCGAGGCGGGCCGCGCCTGGCTCGCCGGCCTCCCCGAGCGCGTCGCGGACCACCTCGCGCGCTGGGAGCTGAGGCCGGAACGGGTGCTCTCCCCCGGCGGCCAGATCAGCATGGTCGTCCTCGTACGGCAGGCCGACGACACCCCCGCGACCCTCAAGGTCGGCCTCGTCACGGACGAGACCCGGCACGAGCACGCCGCGCTCGCCCGCTGGGACGGCCGCGGCGCGGTCCGCCTGCTGCGAGCCGACCCCGACGCGGGGGCGCTCCTCCTGGAGCGCCTGCACAGCGACGTGTCGCTGCGCTCGCTGCCCGAGCAGAAGGCGATGCTCGAGGCGTGCGCCACCCTGCAGCGGCTCTGGGTCCCCCCGGGCGAGGGGCACCCCTTCGTTCCGGTCGCCGAGCACACGGCGCGCTTGGCGGCACTGCTGCGGGAGCGGCGCGAGCAGCGTTACGTCCCGGAGGAGGCCCGGGCCCTGGTCGACGAGGCCCTCGCGGCCCGCGATGAGCTGTGCGCGGCCGCCCCGGGCGAGGCCGTGCTGCTGCACGGCGACTACCACCACGGGAACGTGCTCGCCGCGGACCGCGCGCCGTGGCTGGCCATCGACCCCAAGCCGGTCGCGGGCGAGCCCGCGTACGACCTGGCCTGGCTCGTCCGTGACCGCCTCGAGACGCTGGTCGCCACGCCGGGGTCGCAGTCCGCGGCCCGGCGGAGGGTCGCCAAGCTCTCCGACTCCCTCGAGGTCGACCGGGACCGCGTCCGCGGCTGGGCCCTGTTCCGGGCGGTCGAGGCGGGCGTGTGGGCGTTCTCCGTGGGCGACCGTCAGGGCGGGGAACTGCTGCTGGAGTTCGCGGCCTGGCTTTAGTTGTTGCCCGGGGTACCCCTTGCGGCCCGTTGTCGTGTGCGGGTTGTTTGCGCCTGCGGCGGGCATCCCCCGCCCGCCCGCCCTCCCCCAGCCTTCGGCCGGGGGGACCCCCATCCGGCACGATTGGTGCGGGCCTCGCGCGTGCGTGGTGGGCCGGGGGCGGGGCCTCCGGGGCTGGGCATTCTGGACCGCATATTTATGTGCATGACGGGCGGTCCAGGTCGGACCCCGGATGCCGCACAACAAATACACGTCAGCGTCCAGAACGCCCACCCTCCCCCAGCCTTCGGCCGGGGGTGCCCCCAACTCCCCCGCCCCCTCCGTATCGTGCGGCGACCAACGGCCAGTGGGGGGTGCAAAGGCGGTCTGGGGTCGCCGCAAGTGCCTTTCTGAACCCCCACCGGCCGTCACGCGCCCACACATCGGGAGGGGGTGTGGCGGGGTGCCCCCGCAGGCGACGAGCGGTGGGCGCGGTGCCAAATGACCTGGGGCAGCGCCGCGAGCGCCGAGGTGGGGGTCCCCCCGGCCGAAGGCTGGGGGCGTACCCCGGCGCGGCACCGACCCCACGACGACCGAGCGAGGCGGTCACTGACCGCGCCGGGCAATCGGGCGGGCGGCGGGGAAACCGCCCGCCGCAGGCGCAAACGACCCGCACACGACAACCGGCCGCAAGCGGCACCCCGCGGATACGCTACGCGGATACGCGGGAGACCGCGTCCGCGACGGACAACTCCTCGCGCTCCCCGGTGCGGCGGTCCTTGACCTCGACGACCCCGTCCCCGGCGCCGCGCCCCACGATGAGGATCGTCGGCACCCCGAGCAGCTCCGCGTCGGTGAACTTCACGCCCGGCGAGACGCCCGCGCGGTCGTCGACGATGACCCTGACCCCGGCTGCGTGCAGCTTCTCCGCGACCTCGAGGGCCAGTTCCGTCTGCAGCGCCTTGCCGGCCGCCACGACGTGGACGTCCGCCGGGGCGACCTCGCGCGGCCAGCACAGGCCCTGCCCGTCGGCGGTCTGCTCGGCGAGCGCGGCGACGGCGCGGGAGACGCCGATGCCGTAGGAGCCCATGGTGACCCGGACCGGCTTGCCGTTCTGGCCGAGGACGTCGAGCTCGAAGGCGTCGGCGTACTTGCGGCCGAGCTGGAAGATGTGGCCGATCTCGATGGCCCGGTCCAGCTTGAGGCCGGCGCCGCAGCGCGGGCAGGGGTCGCCGGGCTCGACGGTGACGACGTCGAGGTACTCGTCGACCTCGAAGTCGCGGCCGCAGACGACGTTGCGGGCGTGCGTGTCGGGCTTGTTGGCGCCGGTGACCCAGGCGGTGCCGGGGGCGACGCGGGGGTCGGCGAGGTAGCGGACGCCGGTGAGGCCCTGCGGGCCGACGTAGCCGCGGACGAGGTCGGGGCGGCCGGTGAAGTCCTCGGCGGTGACGAGTTCGACCTCGGCGGGGGCGAGGTGCTCGGCGAGCTTGCCGAGGTCGACCTCACGGTCGCCGGGGACGCCGACGGCGACGATCTCGCCGTCGACCTTGACCAGCAGGTTCTTCAGGGTCGCCGAGGCCGGCACCCCCAGGTGCGCCGCGAGGGTCTCGATGGTGGGGGTGTCGGGGGTGTCCACCTCCTCGAGGGCCGGGTGGTCCGCGCCCTCGACCGGGGGCACCGCGGTGGTGACGGCCTCGGTGTTGGCCGCGTAGTCGCACGCGGGGCAGTCCACGAAGGTGTCCTCACCGGCCGCGGCGGGGGCGAGGAACTCCTCGGAGGCCGAGCCCCCCATCGCGCCGGAGACGGCGGAGACGATGCGGAAGTCGAAGCCGAGCCGCGAGAAGATCTTGATGTAGGCCTCGCGGTGCAGCCGGTAGGCCTCGGCCAGGCCCTCGTCGGTGGTGTCGAAGGAGTACGAGTCCTTCATCTGGAACTCGCGGCCGCGCAGCACGCCGGACCGGGGCCGGGCCTCGTCGCGGTACTTGGTCTGGATCTGGTAGAGGATCACCGGCAGGTCCTTGTAGGACGCGCACTGGTCCTTGACGACCTGGGTGAAGATCTCCTCGTGCGTGGGCCCGAGCACGTAGTCCGCGCCCTTGCGGTCGCGGAGCTGGAAGAGCAGGTCGCCGTACTCGCCGGCGCGCCCGGTGAGCTCGTAGTTCTCCCGCGGGAGCAGCGCGGGCAGCAGGACCTCCTGGCCGCCGATGGCGTCCATCTCCTCGCGGACGACGCGTGCGACGTTCTCCAGCACCCGCTTGCCGAGCGGCAGCCAGGTCCACACCCCCGCCGATGAGCGGCGGACGTATCCGGCCCGGACCAGCAGCTTGTGGCTCGCGGTCTCGGCGTCGGCCGGGTCGTCGCGCAGCGTCTTGAGCATCAGCCGGGACATGCGCAGGACCATGGGGGCTCTCCAGGGGGTTTCGTACCGTTGCGCCGAGGATATCGAGCCGTGGCGCGCTCCCGGAAACGCGTTATCGCACGAGGGGCAGGCGGGCGCCCATGACGGCGTACGGGCTGGCCGCGCTGGGGAAGTGCACGGGCCGGGCCAGATCGGTGTAGCCGAGGGCGCGGTAGAGCCGCCGGGCCCGGCTCTCGGTGTCGATGGCGGACAGGATGCTGCGGGGCTCGTCGGCGCCGTCGGTGATGGTGGTGATGAGGGCGCGCCCGATGCCGCGGCCCTGGAATTCGGGGTGGACGTGCAGCTCGGTGATGGTGAAGGAGTCGTCGAGCCACTCGTCGGTGCCGGTGCGCCGCAGGTAGGGCTCGACGACCGTGGACCACCAGTGGATCCGGCTGTTGGGCATGCCGTACACGAAGCCGGCGAGCCGCCCGTCGGGGGTGAGCGCGCCGAGCGCGCGGACACCGGGGAAGCACAGGTGCCGCAGCACGATCTGCCGGCGGATGGCGACCTCCTCCGCGCCCAGCCCGAAGGCGACCGCCTGGACGGCCAGTGCCTCGTCCACCCGTGCCGCCAGGTCGATCGGCTCGACCGCCACGTCCTCCATGGGCGGCGACACTACTAGAACAGGACGCTCATGAAGGCGCCGACCTCGGTGAAGCCCACCCGGCGGTACGCGGCCCGGGCGGGCGCGTTGAAGTCGTTGACGTAGAGACTGGCCACGGGGGCCACGTCGCGCAGCGCGTAGTGCAGGACGGCGGCCATGCCGGTCTCGGACAGGCGGCGGCCGCGGTACTCGGGGGCGACCCAGACGCCCTGGATCTGGCAGGCGTGCCGGGTGACGGCTCCGATCTCCGCCTTGAAGACGACCCTGCCGTCCTCGATGCGGGCGAACGCGCGGCCGGCGCCGACGAGTTCGGCGACGCGGGCCTGGTAGAGCAGTCCGCCGTCGCCGGCGAGCGGGGAGACGCCGACCTCCTCGGTGAACATGGCGACGCAGGCCGGCATGATCACGTCCATCTCGTCGCGCCGGACCCGCCGCACGTACGGGTCGGGCTCGACCTGCGCGGGCAGCGCGCGGGTGACCATCAGCGGCTGGTGGGAGCGGACCTCGCGGGCCGGGCCCCAGCTGGGTTCGAGCAGCGACCACAGCGCGGAGGTGGGGGCGGTGGGGCCGACGATGGAGGAGCAGCGGCGTCCGGCGCGCAGCGCCCGCTCGGCGAAGGCGCGCACGGCCTCGGGGCCGGCGCAGATCGGGACGAGGTTGGCGCCGGCGTAGCAGAGCGCTTCGACGCGGCCTCCGGAGTACCAGCCCCACATCTCGCCGCCGAGGCGCCAGGGGTCGAGTCCGGCGACGGCGACCCGGGAGGCGACGAACGCGTTGGACACCGGATCACGGTCGAGCACCGCGAGGGCGGCGTCGAGTTCGCCTGGCTCCATGACCTTGGTCGTCGTGGTCGTCAACACGTGGGGCGCCTCACCGTACGGGCCGCAGCGGTCGGGGGAAGTCCCCGAACCTTACCTCGGGAACGTGTGTTCCGCCCGTGCCCGCCCGTATCCCGGACCGCGGGGGCCCGGGACGCGGGAGGGGATGGTGGGTCAGCTGACGGAGACGGAGGGCTCGCCGGAGGCGATGCCGTCGGCCTCCATCTGCTCGGCGAGCTTCATGGCCTCCTCGATGAGGGTCTCCACGATCTTCGACTCCGGCACGGTCTTGATGACCTCGCCCTTGACGAAGATCTGCCCCTTGCCGTTGCCCGAGGCCACCCCCAGGTCCGCCTCGCGCGCCTCACCCGGACCGTTGACGACACAGCCCATCACCGCCACCCGCAGCGGCACCTCCATGCCCTCGAGACCCGCCGTCACCTGGTCCGCCAGCTTGTACACGTCCACCTGCGCACGACCGCACGACGGGCACGAGACGATCTCCAGCCGCCGCTGCCGCAGGTTCAGCGACTCCAGGATCTGGATGCCGACCTTGACCTCCTCCGCCGGAGGAGCCGACAACGACACCCGGATCGTGTCCCCGATGCCCTCGCTCAGCAGCGCGCCGAACGCCACCGCCGACTTGATCGTGCCCTGGAACGCCGGACCCGCCTCGGTCACCCCCAGGTGCAGCGGATAGTCGCACTGCGCCGCCAGCAGGCGGTACGCGTTGACCATCACCACCGGGTCGTTGTGCTTCACCGAGATCTTGATGTCCCGGAAACCGTGCTCCTCGAACAGCGAGCACTCCCACAGCGCCGACTCCACCAGCGCCTCCGGGGTGGCCTTGCCGTACTTCTCCAGCAGGCGCCTGTCCAGCGACCCGGCGTTCACCCCGATCCGGATCGGGGTGCCGGCGTCGGAGGCCGCCTTGGCGATCTCCTTCACCTTGTCGTCGAACTGCCGGATGTTGCCCGGGTTCACCCGCACCGCCGCACAGCCCGCGTCGATCGCCGCGAACACGTACTTCGGCTGGAAGTGGATGTCCGCGATCACCGGGATCTGCGACTTCCTCGCGATGGTGGCGAGGGCGTCGGCGTCGTCCTGCGAGGGGCAGGCGACCCGGACGATCTGGCAGCCGGACGCGGTGAGCTCGGCGATCTGCTGCAGCGTGGCGCCGATGTCGGCCGTGACGGTCGTGGTCATGGACTGGACGGAGACCGGGGCGTCGCCGCCGACCGCGACCGATCCGACCTGGATCTGGCGGCTCTTGCGTCGGTCGGCGAGCTTGATCGGAACGGACGGCATCCCGAGCGAAATCGCGGTCATGTGCGTGGCATCCCCAAAGTACGCGGATCGAGGTCCCGGCGGCGTGGGCGGGCTCCGTTGAACGAGACTACGTCACCCCACCCACGCCTCCGACATCGCGCCTAGGTCAAACGCACCGGATTGATGAGATCGGCGGCCATGACCAGCGCCGTGAAGCAGATGAAGATGCCGGCGACCACGTAGGCGACGGGCATCAGCTTCGCCACGTCGAAGGGTCCGGGGTCGGGCCGCCGGAAGATCCGGGCGACGGTACGGCGGACGGACTCCCACAGCGCGCCCGCGATGTGACCGCCGTCGAGCGGCAGCAGCGGGAGCATGTTGAACAGGAAGAGCGAGAGGTTGATGCCGGCCAGCAGGTTGAGGAAGAACGCCAGCCGCCAGGTCGCCGGGATGTCCATCGCGAAGACCTCGCCGCCGATGCGGGCGGCGCCGATCATGCCGACCGGGGAGTCCTGCTTCCGCTCCGCGCCGTTGAAGACGGCGTTCCACAGGTCGGGGACCTTGGAGGGCAGGGCCGCCAGGGACTCGACGCCGCTCTGGGCCATGTCGCCCATGCGGTCGAGGGACTGGGCGAAGTCCAGCCGGATCACGCCGCTGGCCGGGGTGAATCCGAGGAAGCCGGCGGTGACGTACTGGCCCTCGGCGTAGCCGCCGTTGCCGTCGGTCTTGGCGACCTTGTTCTCGACCAGGTCGGCGCGCAGGTCGACGGTCTTCCCGTCGCGGAGCACGGTGACGGTGGCGGGCCCGGTGGTCTTGCGGATCTCCTGCTGGAGGACGGACCACTCGCTGTCGTCGACGCGGACGCCGTTGAAGGCGACGATCTGGTCGCCCGCCTTCAGGCCGGCCTTCTTGGCCGGGGTCTCGGGGTACTTCTTGGTCGCGCAGGGGTCCTTGGCCTTGAGCGCGGCCGTGTCGGACTGCTCGATGACGCAGTCCGAGACCACGCCGACCGTGGTGGTCTGCATCTGCAGGCCGAAGCCCATGAGGACCGTCAGGAAGAGCCCGAAGGCCAGGATCAGGTTCATGAAGGGGCCGGCGAACATGACGATCACGCGCTTCCAGGGCTTGCGCGTGTAGAACATCCGGGTCTCGTCGCCGGGCTTCAGCTCCTCGTACGCCGCGGAGCGGGCGTCCTCGATCATGCCCCGGAAGGGCGAGGTGGACCGGGCGGCCACCCGGCCGTCGTCGCCGGGCGGGAACATGCCGATCATGCGGATGTAGCCGCCCAGCGGGATCGCCTTGATGCCGTACTCGGTCTCACCCTTGTGGCGGGACCAGACGGTCGGCCCGAAGCCGACCATGTACTGCGGCACGCGGATCTTGAACAGCTTGGCCGTGGAGAGGTGGCCGAGCTCGTGCCAGGCGATGGAGACCAGGAGGCCGACCGCGAAGACGGCGATCCCCAGTGCCCACATGAGTCCCGTCATACGTGTGCCGCCTCCGTTGTCGCCTGTTCCGCAGCCAGTTCCCGGGCGCGGGCCCGCGCCCAGTTCTCCGCCTCGAGGACGTCCTCCACGGTCAGGGAGGTTCCCTCCGCGGGGGTGCCGTGCTCCTCGACCACCCGTGCGACGGTGTCCACGATGCCCGTGAAGGGCAGCGTGCCCGCGAGGAACGCGGCCACGCACTCCTCGTTGGCCGCGTTGAACACCGCGGGGGCGGTACCCCCGAGGCTACCGACGCGGCGGGCGAGCGCCACCGCCGGGAACGCCTCGTCGTCCAGCGGGAAGAAGGTCCACGTGGCCGCCTTCGTCCAGTCGCACCCGGGCGCGGCGTCCGGCACCCGCTCGGGCCAGCCGAGGCCCAGCGAGATCGGCATCCGCATGTCGGGCGGGCTGACCTGGGCCAGCGTGGAGCCGTCGGTGAATTCCACCATCGAGTGGATATACGACTGCGGGTGGACGACGACCTCAATGCGGTCGAAGGGAATGTCGAAGAGCAGGTGGGCCTCGATGACCTCCAGGCCCTTGTTCACCAGGGTGGCCGAGTTGATCGTCACCACCGGGCCCATGTCCCAGGTGGGGTGGGCCAGCGCCTGCTCGGGGGTGACCCCGGCCAGCTCCTCCTTGTCACGGCCGCGGAAGGGGCCTCCGGAGGCGGTCACGACGAGCTTGCGCACTTCGGCGCGGGAGCCCCCCATGAGGGCCTGGAAGAGCGCGGAGTGCTCGGAGTCGACGGGCACGATCTGCCCCGGCTTGGCCACGGCCTTCACCAGGGGGCCGCCGACGATCAGCGACTCCTTGTTGGCGAGGATCAGGATCCGCCCCGCCTCCAGGGCGGCCAGCGTCGGGCGCAGCCCGATCGAGCCGGTGATGCCGTTGAGGACGGAGTGGCACGGCCGGCCGGCCAGCTCGGTCGCGGCTTCCGGGCCGACCAGGACCTCCGGCAGGGGCTCGGTGCCGTAGCGCTCGGCCAGCGCCTCCCGCAGCGGGCCTTCCGCGTTCACGTCCGCGACGGCGACCGCGGAGACGGCCAGCTGCCGCGCCTGGTCGGCGAGGAGCCCGACCCGGCCGCCGGCGGCGGACAGGGCCACCACCCGGAAGCGGTCGGGGTTGCGCAGGACGACGTCGATGGCCTGGGTGCCGATCGATCCGGTCGAACCCAGGATCACGATGGTGCGGGGGCCGTCGTGGGCGGCGGTGGCCGCGTCCGGTCCGGGCAGCCGCAGGTGCGGGTCGGCGAGAGAGTCCGTCATCCCCCCATTGTGTCCGGTCGCCGGCACGGCGGGGGCACCGCCTCCGGGAAGGCGGTGCCCTGTGCGCGGGGGACGCGTCCCCGGTCCGGTCAGCGGATCGGCCGGTGGACGTTCTCCTTGTGCGAGGCGCCCGGGGTGGTGTCGGCGATCCACGGGCCGTCGCTGGAGGGGTCGACGATGCCGGACTCCAGCCAGGTGTAGGCGCCGCCGAGGACCCCGTCGACGACCTTGCGGTCGATGGCGTCGGTGTTCGTCCACAGGCGGCCGAAGAGTTCCTCGACGCGGATCCGCGACTGGCGGCAGAAGGCGTCGGCGAGCTGGTAGGCCTCGCGCCCGTTCTCGCCCCGGGTGCGGAGCATCTCGGCGCGGACGCAGGCGGCGCTCATGGCGAACAGTTCGGCGCCGATGTCGACGACGCGGCCCAGGAAGCCCTGCTTGGTCTCCATCCGGCCCTGCCAGCGCGACATGGCGTAGAAGGTGGAGCGGGCGAGCTTGCGGGCGCCCCGTTCGACGTAGCGCAGGTGGGCGGCGAGGTCGGGGTGGCCAGCCGGGTGGAACGCGGAGTACGCGCCGGGGATCTGTCCGGGGCCGGCCACCAGCTTCGGCAGCCAGCGGGCGTAGAAGCCGCCGGCCTTCATGCCGGCCTTGGCCTTGTCGCCGAGCGCCTTGTCGGGGTCGATGAGGTCCCCGGCGACCGACAGGTGGGCGTCGACGGCCTCGCGGGCGATCAGCAGGTGCATGATCTCCGTGGAGCCCTCGAAGATCCGGTTGATCCGCAGATCGCGCAGCAACTGCTCGGCCGGGACGCCCCGTTCGCCGCGGGCGGCGAGGGACGCGGCGGTCTCGAAGCCTCGGCCGCCGCGGATCTGGACCAGTTCGTCGGCCATGGTCCAGCTCATCTCGGAGGCGATGAGCTTGGCCAGCGCGCCCTCGATGCGGATGTCGTTGCGGTCCTCGTCGGCCATCTGGCTGGACAGCTCCATGACGGCCTCGAGGGCGAAGGTGGTCGCCGCGATGAAGGAGATCTTCGCGCCGACGGCCTCGTGGCGGGCGACCGGCCTGCCCCACTGCTCGCGGGCGGCCGACCACTCACGGGCGATCTTCAGACACCACTTGCCGGCCGCGACGCAGGACGCGGGCAGCGAGAGGCGGCCGGTGTTGAGGGTGGTGAGGGCGATCTTCAGCCCGGCGCCCTCGGGGCCGATGCGGTTCTCGGCGGGGACGCGTACCTGGTGGAAGCGGGTGACGCCGTTCTCGATGCCGCGCAGCCCCATGAAGGAGTTGCGGTTCTCGACGGTGATGCCCTCGGAGCCGGCCTCGACGACGAAGGCGGTGATACCGCCCTTGTGGCCCTCGCTCTTCGGCACCCGCGCCATGACGACCAGCAGGTCGGCGACGACGCCGTTGGTCGTCCACAGCTTCACGCCGTCGAGGACGTAGGAGTCCCCGTCGGGCACGGCCGTGGTCGCCAGGCGCGCGGGGTCGGACCCCACGTCGGGCTCGGTGAGCAGGAAGGCCGAGATGTCGGTGCGGGCGCAGCGCGGCAGGAACCGCTCCTTCTGCTCCGGGGTCCCGAACATCTTCAGCGGCTGGGGCACGCCGATCGACTGGTGCGCGGAGAGCAGCACGCCGATGGCGGGGCTGGCGGAGCCCACGAGGGCCAGCGCCTTGTTGTAGTACACCTGGGTGAGGCCGAGGCCGCCGTACTTGGGGTCGATCTTCATGCCGAGGGCACCGAGCTCCTTCAGCCCGGTGATGACCTCGTCGGGGATCCTCGCCTCACGCTCGATCAGGGCCCCGTCCACCTTCGTCTCGACGAAGTCGCGCAGCTTGGCCAGGAACTCCTCGCCGCGCTGGACCTGCTCGGTCGACGGTGTGGGGTGGGGATGGATCAGGTCGAGCCGGAAGCGGCCCAGGAACAGTTCCTTGGCGAAGCTCGGCTTTCGCCATTCCTGTTCGCGGGCGGCCTCTGCGACCTGGCGCGCTTCGCGTTCGGAAACGGTGGGGCGGGCGGATGCTGCGGACATGGGGGCGTCACCTCGCGTCGGTTACCGACCGGTGCTACTTGTTCGTTAGTACCCCGGTTCCGGCATGGTCACCAGCCCTCGCGCACGGGGCGCGGGGAGCCGGCGGCCTTTCCGACGGCATTTCAGGCCGACGCGAGCAGCTTCCGCAGCGGCGCGGTGTCCGGGGAGGGGTCGCCCTCGGTGACGGGGCCGGTGAGGGCGGCGACGGCCGAACCGGACTCCGCCTCGCCGGTGCCGTCGGCCGGCACCGGCCGGACATCCTGATTTGACGTCAGTTCCCATGGGGTCGCGCCGGATCCGGCGCGGGCGAGGCCGGCGACGCCCTCGTGCGGCGCGCGCTCGGGCAGCGCCTGCGCCAGGGCCGGGAGGCGGCCCCGGTCGGCCGCGTCGAGCGGGGCCACGACGGTCGGCTCGGTGCCCGCGGCCGACAGTGCGACGCGCAGCGGCGCGGCGTTCTCGGCGGGCACCGGACGCACCGCCGGATCCGCGAGGGCGCTCCACTCCACTCGGGTGAACGCCGGACTCTCGGGGCTGCGGGTGGCCCCTCCAGGGCGATCGGCACCTGGTCCCGGTCGTACGGCGGCTCCAGGGCCGGTCGGTCCTGCCCGGGGGACGCCGCCGCGACGAGCCGGACACGCTCGGCGATCGGGGGTGCGAGTCGTACGGGGAGCGCTGCTCGCGCGGCAGCCGGGCGCGCCGCCGGTCCGGCTCCGCGCGGCCTCCGCCGTGCGGACCACCGCATACGGTGCCACCTCGCGTTTCCCCTCCCTGGGCACAGCGCGGCCGGGGCGCACCGCACATGCGCCCCGGCCGCTGGAAGGGGTGGCTCGTCCTGGCGTGAGGATTACAGAGCGAGACCGGTCAGGACCAGGACCCGCTCGTAGGTGTAGTCGTCCATGGCGTACTTGACGCCCTCGCGGCCCACGCCGGAGTCCTTGACGCCGCCGTAGGGCATCTGGTCGGCCCGGTAGGAGGGGGCGTCGCCGATGATGACGCCGCCGACCTCCAGCTCGCGGTGGGCGCGGAAGGCGGTCTGCAGGTCGTGGGTGAACACCCCGCTCTGCAGGCCGAACTTGGAGTCGTTGACCGCCGCGAAGGCCTCGTCGGTGCCGTCCACCTTGTGCAGGGACAGGACGGGGCCGAAGACCTCCTCGGTGGCGATGATCGCGTCCGCCGGAAGGTCGGCGAGCACGGTCGGCTCGTAGGCGGCGCCGTCGCGCCGGCCGCCGGTCAGCAGCTTGGCGCCCTTGCCCAGCGCGTCCTCGACCCACGACTCCACGCGCTCGGCGGCCTTCTCGTCGACGAGCGGGCCGACGTCGGTGGCGTCGTCCGAGGGGTCGCCGGTGACCTGGGCGCGGACCTTGGCGACGACCTTCTCCACCAGCCGGTCGTACACGGACGCGTCGGCGATGACCCGCTGGACGGAGATGCAGGACTGGCCGCCCTGGTAGTTGGAGAAGGTGGCGATGCGGTTCGCCGCCCACTCCAGGTCCTCCTCGGAGGACCAGTCGGCCAGGACGACGGCGGCGGCGTTGCCGCCCAGCTCCAGGGTGGTGTGCTTGCGCGGCACCGAGTCCATGATCTGGTAGCCGACCCGGTCGGAGCCGGTGAAGGAGACGACCGGCAGCCGCTCGTCCCGGACGAGGGCGGGCATGCGGTCGTTCGGGACGGTGAGCACGCTCCACGAACCGGCCGGCAGGTCGGTCTCGGCCAGGATCTCGCCCAGGAGGAGCGCGGACAGCGGGGTCGCCGGGGCCGGCTTCAGGATGATCGGCGTGCCGACCGCGATCGCCGGGGCCACCTTGTGGGCCACCAGGTTCAGCGGGAAGTTGAACGGCGCGATGCCGAGCACGCTGCCGCGCGGGAAGCGCCGGGTCAGCGCGAGGCGGCCCACGCCGCCCGCGTCGGTGTCCAGGCGCTGGGCCTCGCCGCTGTTGAAGCGGCGTGCCTCCTCCGCCGCCCAGCGGAAGACGGACACGGCACGGCCGACCTCGCCGCGGGCCCACTTGACCGGCTTGCCGTTCTCCGCGGTGATCAGCCGGGCGATCTCCTCGGAGCGCTCTGCCAGCCGCTTCGACACGTGGTCCAGGGCCGCGGCCCGCACGTGGGCGGGGGTCGCGGCGAACTCCGCCCCGACCGCCTCGGCGGCGGCGACGGCCTCCTCCACCTGGGCGGGGGTCGGCACGCCGACGGAGGCCACGACGCTGCCGTCGTACGGGTTCACGACATCGAAGGTGTCCTCGCCGGTGGCGGGGCGGCCGGCGAGCCAGAAGGCGGTGGGGGTGCTCATGCGGACCACGGTAGGGCGGGCGGCACCCGGCCGGTCTTGTCCAGTGCGTCCTGCGGATCCCGCCCTGTGCGACGTTTTGGCAGACCGTGTCAGCCGCCGGACTTGAGGGCCAGCCACAGCTCCATGCGGACGTCCGGGTCGTCCAGCGAGCGCCCGAGGATCTCCTCCACGCGCCGCATCCGGTAGCGCAGCGTGTGCCGGTGGACCCCGAGGTCCGCCGCGGCGGCGTCCCACTGCCCGTGCCGGGACAGCCACGCCCGCAGGGACGCGACCAGGTCACCGCGGGCGGTGGCGTCGTGCTCGCGCAGCGGCCGCAACAGGCCGTCGGAGAAGGCCCGTACCGCCTCGTCGCTCAGCAGCGGCAGCACCGAGCCGGCACCGACCTCGTCGTGCTCGACGAGGCTGCGGCCCCGCCGCCGGGCGACCGCCAGCGCGCGCTCGGCCTGCTCGTGCGCGCCCGGGACACCCGCGGCACCCACCGCGGCGGACAGCCCGGCCACCAGGTCGTCGCTCCCGTCGACCGCCGCCACGCAGGCCGGCATCACCGCGCCGTCCGCGGCCGCGAGCACCGTCAGCCGGTCCTCGTCCCGTACCGCCAGCACGGGCTCCGCGGCCCGCATCCCGGCCGCCTCCACCCGCTCGGCCAGCAGCCCCACGGCGTCCCCCGCGGCCTCCGCGCGCTCCGCGACCAGCACCCGCACCGGGGCGTCGAACAGCCCGCCGTACAGCCGGCCGGCCACGGTGCGGGCGTGCTCGGGCTCGCCGGCCAGCAGCATCCGCAGCAGCGCGGCGCCCAGGCGCTGCTCGGTGTCCTGCAGCGCGCGGGACTGCTCCAGGGACAGCGTCAGCAGCGCGACGGCGGCATGCACGAGGTAGCGGTCCGAGGTGTCCAGCCGCTCCTCCGTGCCCACCGCGAGGAAACCGCGGGGGCGCCGGCCGGTGCCCAGCGACTGCAGCTCCACGCGGTCCTCCGTGCCGGCCGGGCCCGCGACCGCCGCACTGGCCGGGGCGGGCCTGCCCCGCAGCCGCTCCACCTCCCCGGCGAGCCGCGCCGCCCGCCGCCCCGCCCACTCCGGCGCCGCGGCCACCACCGCGCCCGACGCGTCGTACAGCGCCGCCCAGCCGTTCAGGTGCGCCGCCAGCCGCGACAGCAGCGCCGTCGTCCCGTCCGGAGCGAGCGCCGCCCGGGTCAGCTCCCGCTGCGCCTCGAACCCCGCGGTCACCGCCTTGTACCGGTCGGCGGCGAGCTCCGCGGAGACGGCCTTGCTGATCGCGATGAACGGGGTCTTGTGCGGCACCTCCAGCAACGGCAGCCGGTGCGCGGCCGCCGCGTCCACGAGCGCCTGCGGCACGGTGTCATGGCTCAGCCCCACGCCGAACCCGAGGCCCACGACGCCGGCGCCGGCCAGGCGCGCCACGTACTGGCCGAGCGCCTCGGGCGAGCCGACGTCCAGCTTGAGGCCCGTGGTGAGCAGGAGCTCGCCGCCCTCCAGGTACGGCGCCGGGTCGTCCAGCTCGCTGGTGTGCACCCAGCGGACGGCGGCCTCCCCCAGGCGGTCGCCTCCGGCGAGGACGGCCAGCTTCAGGGCGGGGTTCCGCAGCAGCGAGGCGAGCGTGGGGGGCACGGGCTTTTTCTCCATCTCGGAGTGCGTTCACATCCGATTCTGCCTCACCGTATACCTGCGGTGCGGTGCCGTCTTCGTGTGCGGCGCCGCGGTTGTTGCGGTTGCGGGTGCCGCTTGCGGCCCGGTTGCTGTGTGCGGCGGTGTTGTGTGTGGCGGTTGGGGGTTTCCCCGCCCTCCCTCCCGATTGCCCGGCGCGGTCAGTGCGGGCCTGCGCATCGTGTGCCTGGGTCGGTGCCGCGCCGGCGCACGTCCTCAGCGCTCGCGGTTTGGCCCTGCAGCATTCGGCGCCGGGTCTGCCGCTCGTCGCTTCCGGGCGCACCCCGCCACACCCCCTCCTGCTGTGTGGGCGACTGACGGCCGGTGGGGGTGAGTAAGGCACCTGCGGCAACCCCGGACCGCTCTCTGACCCCCCACCGGCCGTTGGTCGCCGCTCGATACAGAGGGGGCGGGGTCGTAGGGGTGGGCGTTCTGGACGCTGACGTGTATTTGTTGTGCGGCATCCGGGGTCCGACCTGGACCGCCCGCCATGCACATAAATATGCGGTCCAGAATGCCCAGCCCCGGAGGCCCCGCCCCCGGCCCACCACGAACCGCGCGCAAGCCCGCACCAACCGCGCCGGGCAATCGGGAGGGCGGGCGGGGGAGAAACCGCAACAGCAACCACGACGGCGCCGCACACAACCACCGGGCCGCAACCACAACGCGCCCGCACACGAAGGGTCAGGCGCGCAGATCGACGAGCACCGGAGGGGCGTGCTCCCCGTCGACCGCGGTGAGGGAGACGACCGCGTGCCCCGCGGGGACCGCGTGGGCGAGCTCGGACGCGGACCAGCGCTCGCGCTCGACGCGGCGGACCGTCACCGACTCCGCCGTGACCGCCTTCCCCGTCACCAGGCGCCGCACGGCATGCAGCACCCGCGTGAGCGGCTCGTCCGCGACGATCTGGCGGTTCGTGACGTCGTGGACGTCCACCCATTCCTTGCCCCACACCTCGGCGAACCGCGCGCCGTCCCAGGCCGTGAGGCCGGCCAGGGCGGCCCGGCAGCCGACGGCGCCGAGCAGGGCACCCCGGAGCGCTTCGGGGACGTCGTCCAGCGTGCGCAGCGTGAGCACCGCGCCGGCGTTGGCGGAGCGCATGCGCTGCAGGCCGCGCACGGATTCCGCGGTCACCGTGTGGGAGGCGTCGTCGAGGACGAGGCAGGCGAACAGGGAGCGGTCCTGCCGGGCCGTGGCGCACTCGGCGAACTGGGCGAGGACGAGCCGCGCCAGCATCCGGGAGACCTCGGCGTGGCCCCGCTCCGGGAGGTCGATGCGGACCCGGAGCGGGTGCTCCAGGCCCCGCAGCGAGAACGGGTGGCTGCCGCCCGTGGTGTCGAAGAACCCGGCGAAGGCGGGCCGGTCGAGCAGCGCGATGCGGTCGGCGAGCAGGGGGCCCGCGTCGCCGGGCCGGGCGGACTGCCGTTCCCGTGCGTCGAGTTCGCGCAGCTGGCCCTGGGCGGCGCCGCCGCGGGCCTGCAGGGCGGAGCGGAGCGCGGCCAGTGCCGAGGGGGTGCCGTCGAGGAGTTCGCGCAGCTCGGGGACGGAGGGGAAGCGGTCGTGGGCGGCGTGGAAGGGCCCGAGGAGCTGGGCGAGGGCGGTGGCGGCGCGGCGGCTGTCGCCGCCGGGCAGCGCCGCGGCGAGGTCGCCGACGAGGGCCTCGGAGAGGAAGCCCGCGGCCTCGTCGGGGTCGGAGGTGCCCCCGTACAGGTCGAGGTCGTACGCGGAGTCGGGATGGCCGATCTTGACGACGACGTCGAAGGACTCGTCCGGTGCGAGCCGAGCTCCCTCGGTGCCGACCACGACCACGGCCGCCCGCCCGGCGAGGGCCTGCAGGCACATGAGCTCCAGCGCGGGCCGCACCAGGCGCACGGTCTTGCCGGAGCCGGGCGGCCCGACGGCCAGCAGCGACGTGCCGAGCACGGACGGGTCGAGGGCGTAGCCGGCGCCGCGGTGGGAGCGGGGGTTGCGCTCGTCGTCGGGGGCGGCGCCGATGCGGACCTGGCCGGCGAGCAGGTCGTGCCGGGCGGCGCGGGCGGGCAGGTCGCGGGCGCCGGACGGGTGGGCGCAGGCGGCGGCCCCGTACCGCAGGACGGTGTCGGTGAAGGCGGTCAGCCGGCCGGGTTCGGAGCGCACGGACTGCCAGGCGCGGGACAGGCGGGCGAAGTCGACGTCGTTCATCAGCCCGGAGCGCGCGTCCTCGGCGAGCCGGTCCGCGGCGTCGGCGGCGCCGCCCTGGCGGAGCGCGGGGAAGGCGGCCGGGTCCTGGGCGGGGTCGGTGGGTTCGCGGCCGGCGGCCGCGGCCTCCTCCTCGCGGGACCGCTGGAGGGGGGTGGTGATGTAGCGGCGCCACAGTTCGGCCCAGCGGCCGATGCGGGCGAAGAAGACCAGCAGGGCGCCGCCGATGATCGCGTAGTAGAGGTACGAGGCCCACAGGTAGGCGGTCTGGTTGCCGCCCGCCCGGCGCCAGGAGTCGGGGGTCAGGGCGAGCAGCGGCCACAGCCAGTAGCTGCCGAGGTAGCCGTTCCACAGCAGGGACCACAGCAGCCAGCCGCCGAGGAAGGAGATCAGGGCGCCGGCGACGAGCTGGCGGCCCGGCACGGCGTCCGGGTCGGCGGCGGGGCGGGGGCGGTGCCCGAGGCGCCACACGCCGGGGGCGGCGGCCGGGCGCGGGGCCCGCAGCCAGGCGAGGAGGCCCGACCCGTCCGGGGTGGCGGAAGGTGCGGACTCGGCCGGGGCGTGCCACGGGGCGGCGCCGGGGCGGACCCCCGGCAGCGGGGGCGGTCCGGGTGGCGGCGGGGGTGTGGCCGGGGCGGCGTCCTGGCCGGCGTCGCGCCAGGTGCGGGTGTCCCGCTCGCCGCGCGAGGGGTCGGCGGGGCCCGGCCGGGCACCGGGGACGGGCGGCGGTCCGGCGTGCGCGGGCGGGGCGCCCGGCATCGGCCGGGCACCGGGTACCGGCGGTGTGCCCGGTTGCGGGCCGGGGCCTCCGGGCGGAGACGCCGCGGGCTTCTCGTGCGTACCGTCGCGTTCCATCGCGTGTGCCACCCCTCGCAGGTCCGCACTCAATGTAGTCGAGCGGCCACCGCAGTCTGAAGGATCTTGGCACGCTCATGTCCGTCACGTCGAAGAGGCATTCCGCAGTGCGCCCTATCGGAGTGTGCGGGGCTCCGCCGTACGGGCTTAGCCTGCGAGAAAAGACCACGCTTCGAAGGAGTACGTCCGCCATGACCGATCTGGCCCAGGAGCGTCGACTCGTCACCCCGATCCCCGGCCCCAAGTCGCAGGAGCTGCTGGCGCGCAAGACGGCGGCGGTCGCGAGCGGTGTCGGCGTGACCCTGCCCGTCTTCGTCACCCGCGCCGGCGGCGGCGTCCTGGAGGACGTGGACGGCAACTCCCTGATCGACTTCGGCTCCGGCATCGCGGTGACCTCGGTCGGCAACAGCGCCGAGGCGGTCGTGCGCCGCGCGTCGGCGCAGCTGGCCGACTTCACCCACACCTGTTTCATGGTGACGCCGTACGAGGGCTACGTGGAGGTCGCCGAGGCCCTCAACGAGCTGACCCCGGGCGACCACGAGAAGCGCACCGCGCTGTTCAACTCCGGTGCCGAGGCCGTCGAGAACGCGGTGAAGATCGCCCGCGCGTACACCAAGCGGCAGGCCGTCGTCGTCTTCGACCACGGCTACCACGGCCGCACCAACCTGACGATGGCGCTGACGGCGAAGAACATGCCGTACAAGCACTCGTTCGGCCCGTTCGCGCCCGAGGTCTACCGCATGCCGCTGGCCTACCCCTACCGCTGGCTGACCGGCGCGGAGAACTGCGCGGAGGAGGCCGCGGCCCAGGCGATCGACATGATCACCAAGCAGGTCGGGGCCGAGAACGTGGCCGCGATCGTGATCGAGCCGATCCAGGGCGAGGGCGGCTTCATCGAGCCGGCCAAGGGCTTCCTGCCGAAGCTGGTGGAGTTCGCCCGGGCGAACGGCATCGTCTTCGTCGCGGACGAGATCCAGACCGGCTTCTGCCGCACCGGCCAGTGGTTCGCCTGCGACGACGAGGGCATCGTCCCGGACCTGATCACCACCGCCAAGGGCATCGCCGGCGGTCTGCCGCTGGCCGCGGTGACCGGCCGCGCCGAGATCATGGACGCCGCGCACTCCGGCGGTCTGGGCGGCACCTACGGCGGCAACCCGGTGGCGTGCGCCGGTGCGCTCGGCGCCATCGAGACGATGAAGGAGCAGGACCTCAACGCCAAGGCCCGCCGCATCGGCGAGATCATGCTGGGCCGGCTGCGCGGCATGCAGGAGAAGTTCGAGATCATCGGTGAGGTCCGCGGCCGCGGCGCCATGATCGCGATCGAGCTGGTGGAGCCGGGCGGCAAGAACCCCAACGCCGCGGCGACCGCCGCCGTGGCCAAGGCCTGCCACGCCGAGGGCCTGGTGGTCCTGACCTGTGGCACCTACGGGAACGTGCTGCGCTTCCTGCCGCCGCTGGTCATCGGGGAGGACCTGCTGAACGAGGGCCTGGACATCATCGAGGGCGCTCTCGCCCGGCTGTGACCAGGTATTTCGCCCGTGACCGAGGGTGTACGACACACAGCGTGAAGAAGGTGTGCGGGCCTGATGGCGGGAGGGTGCAACCCCTGCCGGGCGGCCCCCTGGTGACGTACGGTTTCCGCAGATGGATGCAACACCCCGTCTGCGGAAGTCCGCGGGCGACACTTTGCCGGTGACTCCCCATCACCGGCACAGCAGTGCCCTCGCGCACAGCGCCGAAGCCGAAGGCTCCGGCAATCCTCGCCGATCGGTCGGCCGCTTGCCCCAAACCCCCCGGGGCGGGCGGTACGGCGATCGTTCTGGCCGCCCCGGAACTCTCCCCCCTGTTCCGGGGCGGCCAACTTCTCTGGTGGCCGTGGTGTGCACGGCGCTCTTCGGACTGCTGACCTGGCAGGAAGCACTACGAGGGCGCCTGCTGGCCCTGGACGGGCCGGTGCGCGCCACCCTTGCGGGATCCTCCCCCCACCCCGCGGACCGCTCCGCCGTGGCGCGGTTCCTGGCCGACCTGGGCGACTGGCAGGTCGCCGTGCCCGTACTGCTGCTCGCGATGGTCTGTACCACCTGGTGCGCCCACCGGTACCGACTGCCCCGCCCCTGGCTGCCGCCGCTGGCGTACGCGCTGGTGATGGTCGTGGCGCCGCTGCTGGTCGCCCTGGTGAAGCCGCTGATCGACCGGGCCGGCCCCGGTTCGCCGGCCCTCTCCCCCGGCTATCCCGGGTTCTATCCCTCCGGCCACACGGCCACGGCGACCGCCGCCTATGGCGGCGCCGTGCTTCTGCTGCTGCCCTGGCTGGTACGCACAGCGGCACGGCGGCTGCTGGTCGCGGCCGCCGTGCTGCTCAACGGTGCGGTGGGCGTCGCCCTGGTCCGCTGCGGCTACCACTGGCCGCTCGACGTGGTGGGGAGCTGGCTGCTGTGCGGCGCCCTGCTCGCGGGCGCCGCCGTGGCGGTCAGTTGTTGGTCGGGAAACCGAGGTTGATGCCGCCGTGGCTCGGGTCGAGCCACCGCTGGGTGACGGCCTTGCCACGGGTGAAGAAGTGGACGCCGTCCGGGCCGTACGCGTGCGTGTCGCCGAACAGCGAGGCCTTCCAGCCGCCGAAGGAGTAGTACGCCACCGGCACCGGGATCGGCACGTTGATGCCGACCATGCCGACCTCGACGTCGTGCTGGAAGCGCCGGGCGGCGCCGCCGTCGTTGGTGAAGATGGCCGTGCCGTTGCCGTACGGGTTGGTGTTGATCAGCTCCAGGCCCTCGTCGTAGGAGCCCACGCGGACCACGGACAGGACCGGGCCGAAGATCTCGTCGTTGTAGACGGACATGCCGGGCTTGACGTCGTCGAAGAGGGTCGGGCCGAGCCAGAAGCCGTCCGCGGTGTCCTCCCCGGTGACGGTGTGCTCACGGCCGTCCACGGCGAGGGTCGCGCCGTCGGCGAGGCCCGCGTCGAGGTAGGACGTCACCTTGTCGCGGTGGACGCCGGTGACCAGCGGGCCCATCTCGGAGGCGGCGTTGCAGCCGGGGCCGACCGTGAGCCCGGCCATCCGCTCCTTGATCTTCTCGACCAGCGTGTCGCCGATCGGGTCGACCGCGACCAGGACGGACACGGCCATGCAGCGCTCGCCGGCCGCGCCGAACCCGGCGTTGACGGCGGCGTCGGCGGCGAGGTCCAGGTCCGCGTCCGGCAGCACCAGCATGTGGTTCTTGGCGCCGCCCAGGGCCTGGACGCGCTTGCCGTAGCGGGTGCCGGTCTCGTAGACGTACCGGGCGATCGGGGTGGAGCCGACGAAGGAGACGGACTTGACGTCCGGGTGCTCCAGGAGGCGGTCGACGGCGACCTTGTCGCCGTGCACGACGTTGAAGACGCCGTCCGGCAGCCCGGCCCGCTTCCACAGCCCGGCCAGGAAGTTGGCGGCGGACGGGTCCTTCTCGGAGGGCTTGACGACGACGGTGTTGCCCGCGGCGATGGCGATGGGGAAGAACCACATCGGCACCATGGCCGGGAAGTTGAAGGGCGAGATGATCGCGACCGGGCCGAGGGGCTGGCGGATCGAGTAGACGTCGATGCCGGTCGAGGCCTGCTCGGTGAAGCCGCCCTTGATGAGCTGCGGGATGCCGCAGGCGTACTCGACGACCTCCAGGCCGCGGGCGATCTCGCCGAGCGCGTCGGAGTGCACCTTGCCGTGCTCGGAGACGATGATCGCCGCCAGCTCGTCGCGCTGGGCGTTGAGGAGCTCGCGGAAGGCGAAGAGCACCGAGGTGCGCTTGGCGACGGAGGCGTTGCGCCACTCCTTGAACGCGGCGGCGGCCGCGCCGACGGCCTGGTCGACCTCGGAGATCGACGCGAAGTCCACCCGACCGGTCACGGCCCCGGTGGCGGGGTCGTACACGTCCCCGTGCCGCTCCGTGGTGCCGGTCCACGTCTGTCCGGCGATCCAGTGCGTGATGTGCTTGTCGGTCACGGCGGACCTTCCTCTCCTCGTCTCCTGCCAGTCTCGTCAGCCGGCGGGACCCCCTCAAGCACCAAGGTGTCGGCGTCGGAGGCGGGAGCTTTACAGGTCGTACAGCTCGTCGGGGTGCTCCATGCCCTCCATGAGGTCCAGCCGGATGTCCTGCGCCCACGCGAAGGCCCAGCGCTTGACGGCGGCGACGGCCGCGCCGTCCAGTCCAAGCGCCGCGTACGCCGCGTCGTCGGCCTCGACGAGCTTGTCGAGGCGGTCGGCGAGGAGGCGCGGCTGGAGGTCCTCGTCGAGGTGGACGGCCATCGTCAGCAGCTCCCCCGGCGTGAACCAGGCGGTCAGGGCGTGGACGTCGACCAGGTCGCGCACGGTGGCGCGGTGGGCGACGACGGCCACCTTCAGCGCGGCGCAGTCCTCCAGCGCCACCACCGGCACGGGCCCGGACAGGCCGAGGCCGACTCGGACCGGGGGACGGGAGAGCGGCTGCTTGGCGACGTGGACCGTGTGGCCGGCATCGCCCGGCAAGGTGGCCCCGAGGTGGGCGGCCAGCGGTGTGCCGGGCAGCGCGACCACCTCGTAACCTGCCCCGGTGTACGCGGCCGCGAGCGCGGCACCGATGTCGCCCGCCGGTGTGGAGCTGAAGGTCACCAGGTCGAGGTGGCGGGACGGGCGGCGGTCGAAGCCGTGCGCGATCAGCGCGAGGCCGCCCGCCACGGCGAGGCCGTGGCGCCCGCAGACGGGCAGGGCGGTCTCGACGAGGTGCGCGAGGCCGGGCGTGAGGTCCATGTCAGCCCGCCGCAGGGGCAAGCGCGGGAGCGGGCGCGCGCCGTGGCGCGCCCGGGTATCCGGGGCCGCTCCGGGGCCGGCCGCGTTCCGTGCGGATCATGGCACCAGTGTCGCGCACGGGGGCGTACGGGTGGCGGGCCCCCGGGCGCGGGGTCACTCGCCCGGATCACGGCCGCGCCGTCCCGCCAGGTGGGCCACCGCCTCGTGCATGGCCAGCTCCAGGACGCCGGGGTCGGTGAGGTTGCCGGTGCCGTCCGGCGGCACGAGCCAGCGGACGCCGCCCGTGGCGCGGCCGGGGTAGGGGACCACGATCCAGGTGCCGGGGCCCGCGGTGCGGACCCCGGTGCCGATCCAGCGGGCGGCGGTGCCCGGGGGCACGAAGTAGCCCATGCGGGAGTCGCCGAAGTCGGCCAGGACCGGGCCCGGGCGGTCGACGAGACGGGTGAGGACGTCGAGCGTCGGGTAGCCCAGTTCGCCGGTCAGGATGAGGACGTCCCACAGCCGCCCAGCGGGCAGGAGCGTCACCCCGAGGGGGTGCCGCTCCCATTCCCACCGGGTGGCCTCGGGGTCGGGTGCCACGGAAACCAGCCATTCGACCGCTCCCCGCGCGTCTGTGCCCACCATGCCGGTTCCTCCGTTCCGTGTGTGCGCTGTCGTGCTGTCACGCGGAGAGAGGATGCCGGGGCCGGATCATTACGCGGGTTTCACCACGCCCGATGGGGTGATCCGGCTCACAGGGTGCGGAGGGGGTGCCGCAGGGGCGGTCAGCTGTCGAAGCCGAGGCCGAGCCGGTCCATCGTCTTGAGCCACAGGTTGCGCCGGCCGGCGTTGCGGTCGGCGCGGTCCAGAGACCACTTGGTGAGGCCGATGCCCGCCCACGCCAGGGGCTCGGGCGGGAAGGGCAGCGGCTTGGTGCGGACCATGCGCAGTGCGGTGCGCTCGGTGCGCTCGCCGGAGAGCAGGTCGAGCATGACGTCCCCGCCGAAGCGGGTGGCACCGACGCCGAGGCCGGTGTAGCCGGCGGCGTAGGCGACCTTCCCGTCGTGGGCGGTGCCGTAGAAGGCGGAGAAGCGCGAGCAGGTGTCGATCGCGCCGCCCCACGCATGGCTGAAGCGCACGCCCTCCAGTTGCGGGAAGCAGCGGAAGAAGTGCCCGGCGAGCTTCAGGTAGGTCTCCGGGCGTTCGTCGCGGGCGGCGTCCAGGCGGCCGCCGTACGGGTAGATGGCGTCGTAGCCGCCCCACAGGACGCGGTTGTCGGCGGTGAGCCGGAAGTAGTGGAACTGGTTGGCGCTGTCGCCGAGCCCCTGGCGCTTCTTCCAGCCGATCGCGCCGAGCTGTTGCGGCGTCAGCGGTTCGGTCACCAGCGCGTAGTCGTACACGGGGACGATGTAGGGACGCACCCGGCGCACCAGCGAGGGGAAGACGTTGGTGCCGAGCGCGACGTGCCGGGCGAAGACCCGCCCGTACGGGGTGCGTACGGCCATGCCGGAGCCGTTGCGGGCGAGCTGGGTGGCACGGGTGTGCTCGTAGACGCGTACGCCCAGCTCCTCGCAGGCCCGCCGCAGGCCCCAGGCGAGCTTCGCCGGGTGCAGCATGGCGACGCCCCTGCGGTCCCACAGCCCGCCCACGAAGGTCGGCGAGTCGACCTCGGCACGGACCTGGTCACGGTCGAGCAGCTCCAGTTCGACGCCGTGCCGGGCGGCCTCCTCGGCGGAGGCCTGGAGGTCGTCGAGCTGGTAGGGCTCGGTGGCGACGTCGATCTCTCCGGAGCGTTCGAAGTCGCAGTCGATGGAGTAGCGGTCCACCGCCTCCTCGATGCCGTCGAGGTTGCGGTTGCCCAGCTCCTCCAGTCGCCCGAACTCCTCGGGCCAGCGGGCGAGTCCGTTGGCCAGGCCGTGGGTGAGGCTGGCGGCGCAGAAGCCGCCGTTGCGGCCGGACGCCGCCCAGCCCACCTCCTTGCCCTCGATCAGGACGACGTCGCGGCGCGGGTCGCGCTCCTTGGCGAGCAACGCGGTCCACAGCCCGGTGTAGCCGCCGCCGACCACCAGCAGGTCACAGTGCTCGTCGCCGACGAGCGCGGAGCCGGCCTGCGGCCTGCCGGGGTCCTCCAGCCAGAACGGTGTCGGCTGCGCGTCGGCGAGCGAACGGGCTGGATCCATGGGGTCTCACACCTTTGCGGATGCGGTCGGCGGATTAACTATGGGCTTTCCTGCGGCGGCTGAGCAGCTGTCCGACGACGACGCACAGCACCGCCACGACGAACATCAGCGTGCCGATGACGTTCACCTGGACGGGCAGGCCCTTCTGGGCCGCGCCCCAGACGAACATCGGGAAGGTCACGGTGGCCGGGCCGGCGTTGAACTGCGTGATGATGAAGTCGTCGATGGAGATCGCGAAGCTGAGCAGCGCTCCCGCCGCGATGCCGGGCGCGGCGATCGGGAAGGTGATCCGCCAGAACGTCGACCACGGTGTGGCGTACAGGTCCTGGGCGGCCTGCTCCAGCCGCGGGTCCATGCTCATCACGCGCGCCTTGACCGCCGTCACGACGAAGCTGAGGCAGAACATGATGTGCGCGATGAGGATGGTCCAGAAGCCGAACTGGATGCGCATGTTGAGGAAGAGGGTGCCGAGCGAGGCGCCCATGACGATCTCGGGCATCGCCATCGGCAGCCAGATCAGGCCGGTCACCGGGCCGCGGCCGCGGAAGCGGTAGCGGCCGAGCGCGAAGGCGACCATGGTGCCGAGGATCGTGGCGCCGATGGTGGCGAGTACGGCGATCTCCAGCGACAGCGACACCGAGTCGCACATGTCGCCGACACCGCAGGGGTTGGCCCAGGCGTCGAGCGAGAAGTGGTTCCAGGAGTAGTTGAAGCGGCCCTTGGGCTGGTTGAAGGAGAAGATCAGGACGATCACGTTGGGGATCGTCATGTAGGCGAGTGCCGCCGCGGCGGCGAAGACGACGAGGCGCCGTCGCACCCAGTTCAGCACGGGCATCAGACCAGTTCCTCCGTCCCCGCCTTGCGGATGTAGACGGACACGATCACCAGGATCGCGGCCATGAGCATGAAGGACAGTGCGGCGGCGGTCGGGTAGTCGAGCACCGTGAGGAACTTGGACTGGATGACGTTGCCGATCATCTGCTCGCTGGGGCTGCCCAGCAACTCGGCGTTGATGTAGTCGCCGGAGGCGGGGATGAAGGTGAGCAGCGTGCCGGCCACGACGCCGGGCAGCGAGATCGGGAAGGTCACCTTGCGGAAGGTGGTGAAGGGCCGGGCGTACAGGTCGCCCGCCGCCTCGTGCAGCCGCGGGTCGATGCGCTCCAGCGAGCTGTAGAGCGGCAGGATCATGAAGGGCAGGAAGTTGTACGTCAGACCGCACACCACCGCCAGCGGGGTGGCGAGCACGCGGTCGTCGGCGGTGATGCCCAGGGAGGCGGTGACGCTGAGGATGTGCAGCTTGTCCAGCACGGTGACGACGTAGCCGTCGTCCGCGAGGATCGTCTTCCAGGCCAGGGTGCGGATCAGGAAGCTGGTGAAGAACGGCGCGATGACCATGACCAGCAGCACGTTCCGCCAGCGGCCCGCCTTGAAGGCGATGGTGTACGCCAGCGGGTAGCCGATCGCCAGGCACAGCACGGTGGCGATGCCGGCGTAGATCAGCGAGCGCAGGTAGAAGACGTCGTATTCCTTGAACGCGTCCCAGTAGGTCGCGAAGTGCCAGGTGACGCGGTAGCCGGTCTCCAGGGAGCCGGTCTGCACCGAGGTCGAGGCCTGGTAGACCATCGGGGCGGCGAAGAAGACCAGCAGCCACAGGATGCCGGGCAGCAGCAGCCAGTAGGGGACGAGTCTGCGCCGCCGGGCGGCGGCGCCGGCCGGGACCGGCGGGGTCTCCTCCGGTGCCCCGGCGGGGGCGGTGGAAAGGGCGGCCATTACGCGTTGACCTCCCCGGCCTCGATGTCCTGCGCGGCGTCGAGACCGAAGGTGTGCGCGGGGCTCCAGTGCAGCACCACCTCGGCGCCGGGGACGAGACGGCCGTCGCGTTCGACGTTCTGCGCGAAGACGGCCAGCTCCGGGCACCAGGGGCTGTTGACGACGTACTGGGTGGAGACGCCGATGAAGCTGGCGTCGACGATCCGCCCGGTGATCTTGTTGCGGCCCTCGGGGACCTCGGCCGCGTCGTCGGCGTGGACGATGGAGATCTTCTCGGGGCGCACCCCGGCGAGGAGCTTGTCGCCCGCCTGCACGGAGGGGACGCACCGTGCGGTGGGCATCGCAAGGCGGCCGTCGCCGACGCTGAGCAGCAGGTCGTCGCCGCTGGTACCGGCGACCTCGGCCTCGATGAGGTTGGACTGGCCGAGGAAGTTGGCGACGAAGGTGGTGCTGGGGTTCTCGTACAGGTCGGTGGGCGCGCCGAGCTGCTCGATGCGGCCCGCGTTCATCACGGCGATGGTGTCGGCCATGGTCATGGCCTCTTCCTGGTCGTGCGTGACGTGCACGAAGGTGATGCCGACCTCGGTCTGGATGCGCTTGAGCTCCAGCTGCATCTGGCGGCGCAGCTTCAGGTCCAGGGCGCCCAGCGGCTCGTCGAGGAGCAGCACCTTGGGGTGGTTGATCAGGGCACGGGCGACGGCGACGCGCTGCTGCTGGCCGCCGGAGAGCTGGTGCGGCTTGCGGCGGGCGAGGTGACCCAGCTCGACGAGGTCGAGCATGTCCCCGACCTGGCCCTTGACGGACTTGATGCCGCGGCGGCGCAGGCCGAAGGCGACGTTCTCGTAGATGTCGAGGTGCGGGAAGAGCGCGTAGTTCTGGAAGACCGTGTTGACCGGGCGCTTGTACGGCGGCAGCCCGGTGACGTCCTGGTCGCCGATGCGGACGGTGCCGCTGCTGGGGTCCTCCAGACCGGCGATCATGCGCAGCGTGGTGGTCTTGCCGCATCCGGAGGCGCCCAGGAGCGCGAAGAAGGAGCCCTCGGGGATGGTGAGGTCGAGCGGGTGGACGGCGGTGAAGTCGCCGTAGTCCTTGCCGATGCCGGTGAGGGTCACGGCGCCGCCCGCGGAAGCGGGGTTCTTGCCGCCGGCCGGCTCGGTGAGCGGTGCGGTCTGCTGGGTCATGTCGTCAGATCCCTAACTGCGGTGGCCGGTCAGGCGCCGATGAGCTTGGCGAACTTGTCCTCGAAGGCGGTCTCCTCCTTGGAGGAGAGCGACCGGAAGGGATGGGCCTTCGCCTTCATCTCCGCGTTGGGAATGATCAGCGGGTTGTTGGCCACGTCCTTGTCGATCTTGAGGAGTTCCTCGTAGACGCCCGTGCAGGGCGTGATGTAGTTGACCCATGCCGCGAGCTCGGCGGCGATCGCGGGCTGGTAGTACCAGTCCATGAGCCGCTCTGCGTTCTTGCGGTGCTTGGAACCCGCCGGGACCAGCATGTTGTCGGTCGAGTAGATGTAGCCGGCGGGCGGGATCACGAACTTGATCTCGGGGTTGTCGGCCTGGAGCTGCACCAGGTCGCCGGCCCAGGCGACGCAGGCGGCGATGTTCCCCGAGGCGAGGCCGTCGGTGTACTCGTTGCCGGTGAACTGGCGGATCTGCTTGTTGTCCACGGCCTTCTGGACGCGGGCCACGGCCGCGTCGAAGTCGTCCGCGGTGAAGGACTCCGGCCGCTTGCCCATGTCGAGCAGGGTCATGCCTATGGTGTCGCGCATCTCGCTGAGCATGGCGACGCGGCCCTTGAGGTCGGGGTCGTCCAGCAGCTGGGAGACGCTGCCGACCTTCTTCCCCTTGGTCGCCTTCTCGTTGTAGGCGATGACCGTGGCGATGCCCTGCCAGGGGTAGGAGTGGGCGCGTCCGGGGTCCCAGTCGGGGTTGCGGAAACGTTGCTCCAGGTTGGTGAACGCGTTCGGCAGGTAGGTGGGGTCCAGCGGCTGGGCCCAGCCCAGGCGGATCATCCGGGCGGCCATCCAGTCGGTGAGGACGACCAGGTCGCGGCCGGTGGACTGGCCTGCGGCGAGCTGTGGCTTGATCTTGGCGAAGAACTCGACGTTGTCGGTGATGTCGTCGCTGTACTTGACCTTGATCCCGGTCTTCTTCTCGAAGGCCTCCAGGGTCGGCATGTGCTTCTCGTCGTCGCTCATGTCGATGTAGAGCTGCCAGTTCGAGAAGACCAGCGACTTGTCCTTGTCGGACAGGTCGTCGCTCTTCACACCGCCCTGGTTGTTGGTGGCGGCCGGGATGCCGCAGGCGGACAGCGCCCCGGCGCCCGCGACGCCGAGCCCCGCGCCGAGCACCCGGCGCCGGCTGACCGATGCCCTCCCGTTGGTCAGGCTGCGTTCCCACGCTTTGCGTACGGGCTCGGACAGGCCCTCGAACATCTCCATTGCGGTGCGGCCTCCAGGGGCGGTGGTGCGTGGGACGGACGGGCTAGCGGGCCGGTGGGGGGCGGTCCCGGAGGGGGCGGCGGCCGAGGTCAGCGGTCGCCGAAGATCGTGCGGTGCCAGTCCTTCCTGGCGACCGCGGTGTTGTCGTACATCACGTGCTTGACCTGCGTGTACTCCTCCAGGGAGTACACCGACATGTCCTTGCCGTACCCAGAGGCCCGGTAGCCCCCGTGCGGCATCTCGCTGATGATCGGGATGTGGTCGTTGACCCAGACGCACCCCGCCTTGATCTCACGGGTGGCACGGCCCGCACGGAAGACGTCACGGGTCCACGCGGACGCGGCCAGACCGTACGGCGTGTCGTTGGCCAGGGCCAGACCTTCATCATCGCTGTCGAACGGCAGCACGACCAGTACCGGCCCGAAGATCTCGGACTGGACGATCTCGCTGTCCTGCGCGGCGCCGGTGACCAGCGTGGGCCGGTAGAAGGCGCCCTCCGACGTGGGAGCGTGCCCGCCGGTGACGACCGTGGCGTAGGAGCGGGCGCGCTCCACGAAGGCGGCGACGCGGTCGCGCTGGGTGTGGGAGATGAGCGGGCCGAGATCGGTCTTGGCGTCGAAGGGATCGCCCACGCGGATGCCGGAGAAGAGGTCGGCGACCCCGGCGACGAAGGCGTCGTAGAGGGGGCGCTGCACGTAGGCACGGGTCGCGGCGGTGCAGTCCTGGCCGGTGTTGATCAGGGCACCGGCGACCGCGCCGTGGACGGCCGCCTCCAGGTCGGCGTCGTCGAACACGACGAAGGGCGCCTTGCCGCCGAGTTCCAGGTGGAGCCGCTTGACGGTGGCGGTGGCGATCTCCGCGACGCGCTTGCCGACCGCGGTGGAGCCGGTGAAGGAGGTCATGGCGACGTCCGGGTGCCCCACCAGGTGCTCGCCCGCCTCCTGGCCGGCGCCGGTGACGATGTTGACCACGCCCGCCGGGATGCCCGCCTCGGTCGCCGCCTGGGCGAACATCAGCGAGGTCAGCGGGGTCAGTTCGGCCGGCTTGAGAACGATGGTGTTGCCCGCGGCGATCGCCGGGAGGACCTTCCAGGCGGCCATCTGCAGCGGGTAGTTCCACGGTGCGATGGAGCCCACGACGCCGACGGGCTCGCGCCGCACGTAGGAGGTGTG
The DNA here is from genome assembly GCF_042733315.1 of Streptomyces sp. NPDC059718. Taxonomy (NCBI): domain Bacteria; kingdom Bacillati; phylum Actinomycetota; class Actinomycetes; order Kitasatosporales; family Streptomycetaceae; genus Streptomyces; species Streptomyces sp. NPDC059718. The sequence goes on along the minus strand of NZ_JBHWGA010000014.1, from coordinate 97,678 downwards.
GTCGCCGGAGTACTCCCCAGCCGCCTTGCCCTCCAAGTGGCGGGCGGCGCCCGCGAAGAAGGCGGTGTTGTCGACGGTGCCCGGGACGTCGAACTCGGTGGTCAGCCGGAGCGGCTTGCCGCACTGCAGCGACTCGGCGTACGCGAACTCGGCGGCCTGCGCGGCGAGGACGCCGGCGAAGCGGTGCATGGCGTCGGAGCGCGCTCCGGGGGTGGCGCCGGCCCAGCCGGGCAGCGCCTCCGTGGCGGCGGCGACGGCGGCGTCCACGTCGGCGGTGCCGGCCAGTTCACAGGAGTACACGGTCTCGCCGGTGGCCGGGTCGACCACGGGGTGCCGCCGGCCCGAGGTGCCGGGGCGCAGGGTTCCGCCGATGTACTGGGCCCCCTCGGCGAAACGCTCCCTCACATCGAACTCGCCGTTCGCGCTGAGGTCCATCGTCTTCTCCTCGCACTCGGCTCGGCGGCGTGGCCAAAGCCTTGATTGGTGGACGATCCTGACAGAGTAGGCTCGCCCCAACAAGTGATTCCGTTGTTGCCTTTTGGTTACGCGACGAATTCTGTGTTCACCTGGCGGCCCGCAACAGATCGTCACCGTGGACGATGCCGGGCGCCGCGTACACCGGGCAACCGACACATCGCATGCCGTGCGACGGGGGCCTTTACACCCTGGAGCTACGGTGGCACGACGTTCCGCCCCCGTTCCGCCCGGAGGTCACCGTGTTTCCCACCGTCGCCGAGGTCCTGGAACTGGACGTGCTCAGGCGGGGTTCGCCGCAGGTGGTCGCCGGCTCCGGCGGACTGCAGCGCCCGGTGCGCTGGGTGCACATCAGCGAGCTGGCCGACATCGCGGGCATGCTCCACGGGGGCGAGCTGGTCCTCACCACGGGCGTGATGCTGCCCGACGACAAGGAGTCCCTGGCCCGCTACATCGACGGCCTCGCCGACGTCGGCGCCGCGGGCCTCGTCGTCGAACTGGGCCGGCGCTACGCGGACGCCCTCCCCCGCCCCCTGGTCCGGGCCGCGGAACGGCGCGGACTGCCGCTGGTGGCACTCCGTACCGAGGTGCGCTTCGTGGCGGTGACCGAGGCCGTGCACGCCCACGTCGTCGACGCCCAGCTGACCGAGCTGCGGGCCTCGGAGGCGGTGCACCAGATCTTCAACGAGCTGTCCGTCGAGGGCGCGGAGCCCGATGAGGTCGTGCGCGAGGTGGCCCGGATGGCGGGCGCGCCCGTCGTGCTGGAGAACCTCTCCCACCAGGTGCTCGCCTTCGACCCGGCCGGCCAGGACCCGGAGGCCCTGCTCGACGGCTGGGAGCGGCGCAGCCGCGGCGTCCACCCGGCCGGGCGCACCGGCCACGACCCGCGCACCGGCTGGCTGGTCACCGCCGTGGGGGCGCGCGGCCGCGACTGGGGCAGGCTGGTGATCGTCGGCGAGCCCGCGCCCGACGAGGAGCCGGAACCGGGCGAACGCCCGCACCGGCACAGCGTGCTGCTGGAGCGGGGGGCGGCCACCCTCGCACTCAACCGGCTGCTGGAGCGCGACCGGGAGTCCCTGGAACGGCAGACCCACCGCACCCTGCTGTCCGGCATCCTCACCCACGCCCTGACCGTCTCCGACGTGGCGCTGCGCGCCCGCGCCCTGGGCGTGCCGCTGGAGGGCCGCCGGCTGGTCGGCGTCATGCTGCGGCTGCGCGGCGGACCGGCCTCGGCCGCCCTGGAGGCGCAGGCCAGGCTGCGGGACTTCACCGAGACCGCCGCCCAGGCCGTGCGCGAGCGGGGCCTGACCGCGCTCACCGGCACCCTCGACGACGGCGGCGTCGGCGTGCTGGTCTCCCTCGGCCCGTCCGACCACGAGCACACCGCACTGGAGGACTTCGCCGCCGCGCTCACCCGGCTGACCGAGTCCGCCCCCGACGGCGGCCCCGCCTTCGTCATGGCGGCCGGCTCCTCCGTCGGCTCCCTGCGCGACGCCCGCCGCACCCTGCTGGAGGCGGCACAGGTCGCGGACGCCGCGATGCACGGCGGCCGCAATGAGGGAGGCAGGGCGCAGCCCTCCGAAAAAAGGGTGGTGGCGGGCGGCGGGCGGGCGTATTACCGGCTGCCGGACGTCCGGTTGCGCGGTCTGCTGCACCTCCTGCGCGACGACGCGCGGCTGCAGACGTACGTCGAGCGCGAGCTCGGCCCGCTGCTCTCGTACGACGCCGAGCACGGCACGGACCTCGTCCGGATCCTCACCGTCTACCTGGACGCCGGCCGCAACAAGTCGGCCGCGGCCGACGCCGCGCACCTGTCGCGGCCCTCCTTCTACGACCGGCTGCACCGGGTCGAGCGCGTCCTCGGCATCGACCTGGACCAGGTCGAGTCCTGCCTCTCGCTGCACGTGGCCCTGCTGGCGCTGGACGCGGTGCGGCGCTGAGGCGGCCCGGCGGCGCCCCCGTTACGGGACGTCCAGGTGCCAGTAGGTGTAGTCGTAGTCGAAGCCGGGGGCGACCTCGACCTGGAAGGTGCCGTCCTCGTCGTCCTCCGGCACGAGTACGGTGATCTCCCTTGTCGCGCGCTCCCCCGGCTCCAGCTCGTCGGGCAGGCCCACACCGGCGGTCAGGTCGGTCAGGCTCTCGTCCTCGAAGTCGTCCGCGTAGGCCGAGACCTCGCTCTCGCCCAGGTCGGCGGTCGTGTCGCCGGTGTTCTCCAACTCGACGGAGAAAGTGACGGCGATGCCGCCGTCGAGCTGGCTCTCCGGGAGGACGATATCCCGGTGGACGTCCGACAGCGTGACGTGGACCCCGTCGTCGTAGAGCGCGGTGCCGTCGACGTCCAGCGGCGCCGCCCAGTCGCCGTTCCGGGAGGTGATGAGGTCGTCGCCGGACCCGTCGAACCAGCCGTCGTCGATCCCGCTGAACACCAGGGCGATCATCGCGACCGACAGGCCGATGGAGACGATCCCGAGGATGAGGCCGGTCAACGCCTGCGGCCGGTTGGTCGCCTCGCCGCGCCGGGCGATCCGCAGGCCGACGATGCCGCAGACGACGGCCGCGATGCCGAGCGGCAGGCCGAGGAAGGCCCCGAAGCAGGAGACGGCCAGGACGGCGCCCACGATGCCCATGATCATCGCCGTCAGGCCGGCGCCGTTGCGGGCGACGGGCGGCGCCCATCCGCCGTAGGGGCCCACCGCGTAGCCGGGGTGGGCGGGGTAGCCCGGGTGGGCCGGGTAGCCCGGGTACGCGGGGTACTCCGGCTGAGTGGGGTGGCTCGGGTAACCGGGGTAGCCGGGGTAATCGGGGTAGCCCGGGTACGTGGCGTGGGGCGGCTGCGGCGGCACGGCCGCCGCCGAGTCCGGGGCCGGCGGGGCCCAGGGATCGCGCGGCTGCTGCGCCGGCCCGGGCGCGGGTGCGTCCACGGGTACCGGACGCTTGGTCAGCGTCACGTGCTCCTGCGGGGCCTGCGGCACCGGCGGGACGGGCGGTCCCCAGGGGTTGTACCCGGCCGGCGCGCCCGGCTGCCCGTACCCGGGGGCGACCGGCACCGGCGGCGCCCACGGATCCTGCGGCCCGGGCGCCCCCGCGGGCGGCACGGCGGGCGGCACGGCGGCGGGGGCGTCGACGTACGGTGCAGCGCCCCCGGCCGGTGCGGCCTCCGCCACCGGCGCGCCGGCAGGCGCGTCCGGGGCGACCGGAACGTCGGCCGCGCCGACCACGGCAGGCGAGCCGTCACCGGGCTCGGCATCGGCGACCGGCGCGCCGGCAGGCGTCACGGCCTCCGCAGCAGTCACGCTTCCCGGGACCTCCGCGCCCTCGACATCGGGAGCCGTCGCGGCATCCCCGCCCGAAGCAGCGCCGGATCCGCCGTCCTCGACCGGCGCGTCGGCAGGCGTCGCGCCCTCCGCAGGAGTCATGCTTCCCGGCACCCCCGCGCCCTCGACGCCGCCGGCCACCGCGTCGGCCACCTCGGCGTCCGCGCCCGAGGCGGCGCCGGATTCGGCGTCCATGGGCGCCGCGGGCGCCGGGGCGGGCAGCTCGAAGTCGGCTGCGGGCCGTGCGTCCGCCGGGGCCGACGAGGACGACGGGGCCGCCGCTTCGGGGGTGTCGCTCGCGGCGTCGCGGGGCGTCGGGTGCTCGGGCTCGTGGGACATCGCTGCCTTCCTGCTGACTACGTCGGGCAATGCTATGGCCTGCGAAGACGCCGGACGGAGGCAATTTCGCGTTTACGATGGCGGTTGCCGCCGACCCCGCAGGAGGATCGCCCCATGTCCGACACCGCGTCAGCCCTCGACGCCTTCATCGCGGGACTCCCGAAGGCCGAGCTCCACGTGCACCACGTCGGCTCGGCCTCACCCCGCATCGTGGCGGAGCTGGCCGCGCGGCACCCGGATTCCAAGGTGCCCACCGACCCCGCCGCCCTCGCCGAGTACTTCAGCTTCCGGGACTTCGCCCACTTCATCGAGGTCTACCTGTCCGTCGTCGACCTGATCCGCGACGCGGAGGACGTGCGTCTGCTGACGTACGAGGTCGCCCGCGACATGGTGCGCCAGAACATCCGCTACGCCGAGCTGACCGTCACCCCGTACAGCTCGGTCCGCCGCGGCATCCCGGACAAGGCGTTCGTGGAGGCCATCGAGGACGCCCGCAAGGCGGCCGAGGCGGAGCTCGGCATCGTGCTGCGCTGGTGCTTCGACATCCCGGGCGAGGCCGGGCTGGCCTCCGCCGAGGAGACCGCGCGCATCGCCACCGAGCTGCAGCCGGACGGGCTGGTCAGCTTCGGCCTGGGCGGGCCCGAGATCGGTGTGCCCCGCCCGCAGTTCAAGCCGTACTTCGACCGCGCCCGCGCCGTCGGCCTGCACAGCGTGCCGCACGCGGGCGAGACCACCGGCCCGCAGACGATCTGGGACGCCCTGGGCGACCTGGGCGCCGAGCGCATCGGCCACGGCACCAGGGCCACCCGGGACCCGCGCCTGCTGGACCACCTGGCCGAGCACCGCATCCCGCTGGAGGTCTGCCCGACCTCCAACATCGCCACCCGCGCCGTCGCCACGCTCGACGAGCACCCCGTCAAGGAGATGGTGGCCGCGGGCCTGCTCGTCACCATCAACAGCGACGACCCGCCGATGTTCGGCACCGACCTCAACACCGAGTACGCGGTGGCCGCGCGCCTGCTCCAGCTCGACCAGGGCGGGCTGGCCCAGCTCGCCAGGAACGCCGTCGAGGCCTCGTTCCTCGACGCCCCCGGCAAGGCGAAGCTCACCGCCGAGATCGACTCCTACCTGGCGGGATGGCAGCGCTAGCGATCGCCCACCGCGGCGATCCGTACCGCCACCGCGAGAACACCCTGCCCTCGCTGCGCAGCGCGCTGCGCGCGGGGGCGGACGCGGTGGAGATGGACGTACGGCTGAGCCGCGACGGCGTGCCGGTGCTGCTCCACGACCCCACGCTGAAGCGGCTGTGGGGCGTGGACTCCGCCGTCGCCGGCCTCGCGGCGGACCGGCTGCCATCGGGCGTGCCGACCCTCCACGAGGCGCTGGCCGCCGTGGACGGCTGCCGGGCCCTGGTCGACCTCACCCTGCCGGAGTCCGCGGGCCCGGTGCTGTCCGCGGTCCGGGACGCGGGCGCCGGGGACCGTACGTACTACTGCGGGGAGGCGGCCGCCGTGCTGGCGGTGCGGGACCAGGACCCGGCCGCCGAGATCGCGCTGACCTGGAAGACCTCCGCGCCGGTGCCGCCGCTGCTGCTGTCGGAGCTGCGGCCGCGCTGGATCAACCTGCGCTTCGGGCTGGTGCGCGCGCCCCTGGTGGAGTGGGCGCGCGGCGAGGGCCTGCTGGTCGGCGCGTGGACGGTGGACCTGCGCCGGACGATGCGACGACTGGAGCGGCTCGGCGTGGACGCCGTCACGAGCAACCGCATCGACGTGCTGCGCGCGGAGTTGAGCGGCCGGTGAGCTTCTCCCCGTCGGCCGCGGGCACCGCGCGTTCCTCCGCGGTGATGTCGCGAGCGCCGCGGTCTCCTCGCCGTACGGCCCCGGACCCGGGCAACCGCCGGTCCGTCAGGCGACGGCCGGCTCGACGGGCACGGTGTCGGAGCGCTCCAGTCGCTTGATCATCCGCCGCAGGACGAACAGCGGCACGATGCCGAGGACGCCGAAGGCCATGTCCACGGGCATCCACCACAGCGGCAGGCCGCGCAGCGGGATGCAGATCGCCGCGAGCGGGATGACGCCGACGCAGGCGATCATGGCCCACTCCACGATCCAGATGTTGCGCACCGGGTCGCGCCAGACGCCGTAGAAGGCCACCGCGATCACCAGGTGCGCGAAGGCGAGCCAGTCCGTCCCGTACATCATGAACGGGTACTTCTCGTCGCTGGCGTCGAGTCCCTCCCGTACGTGGGAGATCCAGTCACCGATGGCTCCGGGCAGGCCCCAGCCGTCCACCCACCGCACCTCGTGCACGAGCGGGAACGCGGTGGCGCCGCTCAGCACCAGGCACACGACGAAGACGACCAGCCATGCGCGTATGCGCTGTTCAAGGGCTCTTCGATACTCCATGGAGCGGAGCGTACGCGTACATGCCACGGCCCCGGACACGGGGGCAGGTCCGGGGCCGTGGCGGGCTCGCGCCCTGTGGCGTCAGCCGTCCAGGGACGTCATGACGTGCTTGATGCGGGTGTAGTCCTCGAAGCCGTAGGCGGACAGGTCCTTGCCGTAGCCGGACTTCTTGAACCCGCCGTGCGGCATCTCGGCGACCAGCGGGATGTGGGTGTTGATCCACACGCAGCCGAAGTCGAGGCGCTTGGACATGCGCATCGCACGGGCGTGGTCCTTGGTCCACACCGAGGAGGCGAGGGCGTACTCGACGCCGTTCGCCCACTCCACGGCCTGGTCCTCGTCGGTGAAGGACTGGACGGTGATGACCGGGCCGAAGACCTCGTTCTGGATGATCTCGTCGTCCTGCTTGAGGCCGGAGACGACGGTCGGGGCGTAGAAGAAGCCCTTCTCCCCGACCCGGTGGCCGCCGGCCTCGACCTTGGCGTGCGCCGGGAGGCGCTCGATGAAGCCGGTGACCTGGGCGAGCTGGTTGGCGTTGTTCAGCGGGCCGTACAGCACGTCCTCGTCGTCCGGGGCGCCGGTCTTGGTGTCGGCGGCGGTCTTGGCGAGCTGGGCCACGAACTCGTCGTGGATCGACTCGTGGACCAGGACGCGGGTCGCGGCGGTGCAGTCCTGGCCGGCGTTGAAGTAGCCGGCGACGGCGATGTCCTCGACCGCCTTGGCGATGTCGGTGTCCTGGAAGACCACCACCGGCGCCTTGCCGCCGAGCTCCAGGTGGACCCGCTTGACGTCCTTGGCGGCGCTGGCCGCCACCTGCATGCCGGCCCGGACCGAACCCGTGATGGAGGCCATCGCGGGGGTCTCGTGCTCGACCATCAGGCGGCCCGTCTCGCGGTCGCCGCAGACGACGTTGAAGACGCCCTCGGGCAGGATCCCGCCGATGATCTCGGCGATCAGCACGGTGGAGGCCGGGGTGGTGTCCGAGGGCTTCAGCACGACCGTGTTGCCCGCGGCGATCGCCGGGGCGAACTTCCACACGGCCATCATCATCGGGTAGTTCCACGGAGCGACCTGGGCGCAGACGCCGACCGGCTCACGGCGGATGATCGAGGTCATGCCCTCCATGTACTCGCCGGCCGAACGGCCTTCGAGCATGCGGGCGGCACCCGCGAAGAAGCGGATCTGGTCGACCATCGGAGGGATCTCCTCGCTGGCCGTCAACCCGATCGGCTTGCCGGTGTTCTCGCTCTCGACGGCCACGAGCTCGTCCGCCCGCGCCTCGAAGGCGTCCGCGATCTTCAGCAGCGCCTTCTGGCGCTCGGAGGGCGTCGTGTCGCGCCAGGCCGGGAAGGCGGCCGCCGCGGCGGCCATGGCCGCGTCGACATCGGCGGCGGCGGAGAGCGGGGCGGTCGCGTAGACCTCGCCGGTGGCGGGGTTCACCACGTCGGTGGTGCGCCCGTCGGCGGCGTCGCGGAATTCTCCGTTGATGTGGTTGCGCAAGGTACGGAGCTCGCTCACTGCACCTCTCCCTGTTCCTGGTTCCTGTCCGATGTGTGAGACGAACACCAGCCTACCTGCAGCACTGCCGTATTCGACATAGCCGAAACTCCGAAACAATGGATTCCGTGAGTTTCGAGCCCTCAAACCACGGATTTCATCGATCGGGGGTTGCGTGACGGCTGACCTCTCGTGCAGAGTGGGGTCCGTGGCCACTCGTACTCCGGATCACAGGGGCGCCAACGGTGCCTTCGTGATCGATTCCGTCTCCAAGGCGATCATCGAACAGCTCCAGGAGGACGGCAGGCGTCCGTACGCCGCCATCGGCAAGGCCGTGGGCCTGTCGGAGGCGGCCGTACGGCAGCGCGTCCAGAAGCTGCTCGACCAGGGCGTCATGCAGATCGTCGCCGTCACCGACCCGCTCACGGTGGGGTTCCGGCGACAGGCGATGGTCGGCATCAACGTCGAGGGCGACATCGAACCCGTCGCCGACGCGCTCGCGGAGATGACGGAGGTCGAGTACGTCGTCGTCACCGCGGGCTCCTTCGATCTGCTGATCGAGATCGTCTGCGAGGACGACGACCATCTCCTGGAGACGATCAACAAGCGGATCCGCACGCTGCCCGGCGTGCGGTCCACCGAGAGCTTCGTCTACCTCAAGCTCCGGAAGCAGACCTACACCTGGGGAACCAGATAGCCATGAGCGCGGACCTTTCCAAGACCGCGTACGACCACCTGTGGATGCACTTCACCCGCATGTCGTCGTACGAGAACGCCCCTGTGCCGACCATCGTGCGCGGCGAGGGCACGTACATCTACGACGACAAGGGCAAGCGGTACATCGACGGCCTGGCGGGGCTGTTCGTGGTCAACGCCGGCCACGGCCGCGTGGAGCTCGCCGAGACCGCCTACAAGCAGGCCCAGGAGCTCGCCTTCTTCCCGGTGTGGAGCTACGCCCACCCCAAGGCCGTCGAGCTCGCCGAGCGCCTGGCCGACTACGCCCCCGGCGACCTCAACAAGGTCTTCTTCACCACCGGCGGCGGCGAGGCGGTCGAGACCGCCTGGAAGCTCGCCAAGCAGTACTTCAAGCTCAAGGGCAAGCCGACCAAGTACAAGGTCATCTCGCGCGCCGTCGCCTACCACGGCACCCCGCAGGGCGCCCTGTCCATCACCGGCCTGCCGGGCCTGAAGGCCCCCTTCGAGCCGCTGGTCCCCGGCGCCCACAAGGTGCCCAACACCAACATCTACCGCACCCCGCTCTTCGGCGACGACCCCGAGGCCTTCGGCCGCTGGGCCGCCGACCAGATCGAGCAGGAGATCCTCTTCGAGGGCCCCGACACCGTCGCGGCCGTCTTCCTCGAGCCGGTGCAGAACGCCGGCGGCTGCTTCCCGCCCCCGCCCGGGTACTTCCAGCGGGTCCGCGAGATCTGCGACCAGTACGACGTGCTGCTCGTCTCCGACGAGGTCATCTGCGCCTTCGGCCGCCTGGGCACCATGTTCGGCTGCGACAAGTTCGGCTACGTCCCGGACATGATCACCTGCGCCAAGGGCATGACCTCCGGCTACTCCCCCATCGGCGCGTGCATCATCTCCGACCGCATCGCCGAGCCCTTCTACAAGGGCGACAACACCTTCCTCCACGGCTACACCTTCGGCGGCCACCCGGTCTCGTCGGCGGTCGCCCTGGCCAACTTCGACATCTTCGAGCGCGAGCAGCTCAACCAGCACGTGCTCGACAACGAGGGCGCCTTCCGCGCCACCCTGGAGAAGCTCCACGACCTGCCGATCGTCGGCGACGTCCGCGGCAACGGCTACTTCTACGGCATCGAGCTGGTGAAGGACAAGGCCACCAAGGAGACCTTCACCGACGAGGAGACCGAGCGCGTCCTGTACGGCTTCCTCAGCAAGGCGCTCTTCGAGAACGGCCTCTACTGCCGCGCCGACGACCGCGGCGACCCGGTCGTCCAGCTCGCGCCGCCGCTGATCGCCGACCAGTCGACGTTCGACGAGATCGAGGGCGTCCTGCGCACCGTCCTGACGGAGGCCTGGACCAAGCTCTGATCGGCCTTTCTGATCGGCCTTTTCGAGGCTCGGTTCGCCTCCGGGGCGCTCTCAGCCGATGTTGGGGGCGCCCCCGGCCGCCAGGCCGGGGGCGGTCGATCGTGCTCGGTCCCTCGTTCCTCGGGACCTCCGCGCTCCCCCGGCTACCGCCGGGAGGGGCCCCCACCTTTCGACACCGGCCGCGCCCCTTCGGCTCACTCGCCGAAGCATCCACGGGCCGGGGCACGCACATCGCGTGCCCCGGCCCGTCGGCGTCCGCGGCGGGAACCGTGCTAGTCCGCACGGGTGGCCGCGCCCGGGAAAGCCCGCTCTTAGCCGTGGTCCCGGGCCTTGGGGCGCGTACGGTGCCGCAGTGACCCGGACTCCCCGCGTTCGTTAGAGGCCAACGTGAACCCACCCGACAACGACGTGCTGTGGGCCCGCGGCCTGCGCCACGCGCACGACCGCTCACCCGCTCTGCTCGGCGTGTCACTCGGCGTACGGGAGGGCGAGATCCTCGGCGTCCTCGGCCCGCACGGCGCCGGGAAGACCACCCTGCTGCGCTGCCTGTCCGGTGAGCTGCTCCCCGAGCAGGGCGAGGTGTGGTTCAACAGCTCCCCCGTGCACACCCTGGGCGTGACCGCACGCGAGCGGCTGCGCCGTGAGCGCTTCGGCTGGATCGACAGCAGCCCGCAGCTGCTCCCCGAACTGACCGTCCGGGAGAACGCCGCGCTGCCGCTCCTGCTGTGCGGCGTCCCGTACCGCACGGCGCGCGCCGCCGCGCAGGAGTGGCTGGACCGGCTGGACATCGGCGGGGCCGCCCGCAAGCGTCCCGGCCGGCTGCTGCAGGCCGAGCGGCAGCGGGTGGCGATCGCCCGCGCCCTGGTCAACCGGCCCTCCGTGGTCTTCGCCGACGAACCGACCGCGCCGCTGCACCGCGCGGACCGCGCCCAGGTGCTGCGCATGCTGACCAGCGCCGCCCGCTCGCACGGCATCACCGTGGTGCTCGCCTCCAACGAACCCGAGGTCGTCTCGCTCGCCGACCGGGTGGTCACCCTCGTCGACGGGCGCTTCGTGGCCGGCATGCCTCACCAGGAGCGGGAGGACGCCGACTCGTGCTCAGCCTCCGTGTAGCCCTCGGCTCCCGTCCGGAGGTGCTGTTGCGCCGGCTGCTGGTCGCCGCCGCCGCCGCCGGCACGGGCTTCCTACTGCTCGCCGTCCTCGGGCACGCCCTCGCGCACCCCGAGGACGCCCCGGACGGCCTGGTCCGGCTGCTCTGGTGCGCCGTGCCGTTCGCCGCCACCGTCCACCTGTCGGTGCTCGTGGCCCGTACGGAGCCGAGCGGACGGCTGCGCGCGGGCCTGGCCTCGGCCGGGCTCGGCCGGCACGGGCTGCCCCTGCTGGCCGCGGCGAGCTCCGCCCTGAACTGCGGCCTGGGCGTGCTGATCGCGCTCCTGGGCTTCCTCTTCCTGCGCGGTGAGCTGCCCGGCCCGCACCTCGGCGGTGCCGCCGAGGCGCTGGGCGCGGACCGGGAACTCCCGTTCGCGGGCGCGGTGACCCTGCTGGCCTCACTGCCGCTGGCCGCGGCGGTCTCGGCCGCGGTCGTGCTGCGGCCACGGCGCTCCCGTGGGGACGAGACCGCCGTCCGCGAGGGCGGGGCGCCGTCCGGACTGCCGTGGGGGGCCGCGCTCGTGGCGATCGGCCTCGCCGTGCAGATCTCCTCGGCCGGGGACGGCGGCGCCCCGGGGCCCGACGGCGCACTCCCGCTGCCCGGCGGTCTCGGCCATGCCGCTCCGGCCGTCGTCGGCGGCTGGCTGCTGACGGCCACGGGCATGGTGCTGGCCATGCCGGGCCTCGTCCACCTGTGCGGACGGCTGCTGGCGGCGTACCGGCCGGGTGCCCTGCGGCTCCTCGCGGGTCGTGCCCTCCAGGAGGAGGCGACGCTCGTGGGCCGTCCGCTGGGCGCGCTGTGCGCGGTGGCCGCCACCGCGCTCGCCGGCAGCGACCGGTTCGGCGCCGTGGCGCACCCCGTCGGACCGCTCACCGTGCTGGGCGCCGTCCTCGTCGTCCTGTCGGCGGTCGCGACCGCCCTCACCGCGACCGTGGACGCCAAGCGCGCCCGCCGTCCGGCCACCGCCGCCCTCAGCCGGCTCGGCACACCCGCCGCGCTGCTGCGCAACGCGGCCGCCGTGCGCGCCCTCGCGGTCCTCGGCGTCGTGCTCCCGCTGACCCTGCTCATCGCCCACCTGGGCGCACTGCCGCTGCCGTAGTGCCGTGCGGAGCCCCGCGGCGGCGGCCCCCGCCGCGGGCGCTAGGGTGGCGGCCGTGCTGTCGCCGAACGATCACGAGATAGAGACCCTGGAGGAGTTCGACCGCGTCGCCGCGTCGGGCTCGCTGCGCGGACACCGCGTCCAGTCGGTCGACCTGACGACCCGTACGCCCGCCCTGATGTCCGCCGACACGACCGAGGCCGTGTTCCTGGGCTGCCCGATGGAGCCGGAGGCGGCCGCCCACGTCCGCGCCGGCGGCGCCATGGTCTTCCCGCCCGTCCCGGACCTGCCCTTCGATCCGTACCGGGGCTCCCTCTACGGCCCCGACGCGCTGTACGAGGGCCTTGACGCCGGCGGCTACGAGGCGACGCCGGACGCCCGCGGCTACCAGTGGTTCCTGCGCACCCGGGGCAGCGGCGACATCTACGCTTCGATGCTCCGCAGCATCCACGACGACGCCGTCTCCGACGCCTTCGACGAACTCGTCGCGGACGCCCGCGTCGTGGGCGTCATGGGCGGTCACGCCATGGAGCGCGGCACGGAGGCGTACGCGGGCGCCGCCCGCCTCGGCCGGGCGCTGGCCCGCGAGGGCCTGAGCGTGGCCACGGGCGGCGGGCCCGGCGCCATGGAGGCGGCCAACCTCGGCGCCTACGCCGCGCCCTTCGGCGACGCGATGCTCGTCGAGGCCCTGGAGACGGTGGCCAAGGTCCCCTCCTTCCGCCCGTCCATCACGGACTGGGCGCGCACCGCCTTCGACGTGCGCGACCGCTGGCCCGGCGGCGGCGCCTCCATCGGCGTGCCGACGTGGTTCTACGGCCACGAGCCGCCGAACGCCTTCGCCGCGCACATCGCCAAGTACTTCGCCAACGCCACCCGCGAGGACGGCCTGCTGGCCCGCTGCACCGCCGGGGTCGTCTTCCTGCCGGGCGCCGCGGGCACCGTCCAGGAGATCTTCGACAACACCACGCCGAACTACTACGAGTCCAACGGCGCCCCCCGCCCCATGGTGCTGGTCGACCGGGACCACTGGACCCGGCGCCTGCCGGCGTGGCCCCTTCTCCAGGCGCTGGCGGAAGGCCGCTCCATGGAGCAGCGCATCGTGCTCGTCGACTCCGTCGAGGACGCCCCGGAGGCCCTGGCACGCCTGACGCGGGGTTAGCCCGTACTCCGCCGGCTGTCCCGCCGGCTCGCGCCCTTCGGGCGCACAGCGGCGGGCTGCGGAGGGGAGAGTGGGGCGCAGCCCTGTCCGCAGGGTGCGGGTGGACGGGTGGCCGGGGTTCAAGCGCCGGAGCGGGACCGGTTGTTCGTACGGTCCCGGTCTCGTTGCCGTCCGCGGGTGCAGATGGCCGGTGACCACGCCCACCCTTCGTGGGTGGCGCGCCGCCGTAACCCGCGACTGCGGGTGATTCCCCCGCAACGGGTCCACTTCCGACGTCCATACCGACGAAAGCGCGCCCGGTCTCCCGCCGACCGCCCGGCAGCGCCCGAAGCACCCGCAGACGCCGGTAGCGGCGGGCGCCACCACCAGCAGTAGGCGTGGCAACCGGCCATCTGCACCCGCGGACGGCAACGAGACCGAGGCCAACGGAAAGGCAAGCCGCTCCGGCGCCTGAACCCCGGCCACCCACCCGCACACCGCGGAGGAGAGCCCCCACCCTCCCCTCCGCAGCCAGCCGCTTCGCGCCCGCAGGGCGCGAGACGACGGGACAGCCGAACAGCCCACCAGCGCGCCCCGAAGGCCCCCCGGTGCTCAACGGGGCCTACCCGCCCAGGACCACGACCTCGTCCGCCGTGAAGGAGACGCCGACCGTGTCGCCCTCGGCGGGGGCGTCGCGCAGGGCGCAGCCGGCCTCCAGCGGGGGGCCTTCCTCGGGGCGCAGGAGGAGGGTGACCTGGTCGCCGCGGAAGGTACGCGCGAGCACGTCGCAGCGCAGCCCGTCGGCGGGCGGGACGAGCCGTACGCCGGCGGGCCGGACGAGCAGCCGCCCGGCGCCCTGCGGGGAGCCCGGGGGGACGGGGACCTTGCCCCAGGCGGTGTCGGCGGCGTCGCCGGTGACGGTGGCGGCCACCACGTTGTCGAAGCCGAGGAAGCGGGCGACGAACTCGGAGTCGGGCCGCTGCCACACCTCCAGCGGGGTGCCGGCCTGCTCGACCCGGCCGTCGCGCATGACGACGACGCGGTCGGCCAGCGCGAAGGCCTCGCTCTGGTCGTGCGTGACGGCCAGCACCGTGGTGCCCAGCCGCCGGAAGAGCCCGCGCAACTCGACCACCAGGCGCTCGCGCAGGCCCCGGTCGAGCTGGCCGAGCGGCTCGTCGAGCATGAGCAGCCGCGGCCCGGGTGCCAGGGCCCGGGCCAGGGCGACGCGCTGCTGCTCACCGCCGGACAGGGACGCGACGGCGCGCCGCTGCGCGCCGGGCAGACCCACGAGCTCCAGCAACTCCTGGACCGTGCGCTCCCGTTCGGCGCGTCCCGCGCCGCGCATGCGCAGACCGAAGTCGACGTTCCCGGCGACGTCGCGCTGCGGGAAGAGCTGGTGGTCCTGGAACATCAGGCCCACCCCACGCCGGTGCGCGGGAACCCCCGCCTGGTCGCGGCCGGCCAGCAGGACGCGCCCGGCGTCCAGCGGCTGCAGCCCGGCGACGGCCCGCAGCAGCGTGGACTTCCCGCTGCCGCTGGGCCCGAGCACGCACACCGTCTCGTGCTCGGCGACCTCCAGGCCGACGGCGTCCAGGGCGGTGTGCCCGGCGAAGCGCACGGTGGCGCCGTCCAGTCGCAGCAGGGTCATCAGAACTCCCCGGACCTGTCGATGCGGATACGTTCCAGCGCCAGCAGCGCCCCCGCGCACACCAGCATCAGCACGGTGCTGAGCGCCATCGCCTGGCCGTAGTTGAGCTCTCCGGCACGCCCCAGGAAGCGGGCGACCGCGACCGGGAGGGTGGGGTTGTCGGGGCGGGCGATGAAGACGGTGGCCCCGAACTCGCCCAGGGACACGGCGAAGGCGAAGCCGGCTGCCACCAGCAGCGCCCGCCGCACCAGGGGAAGGTCGACCTCGCGCCACACCCGCAGCGGGGAGGCGCCGAGCACCGCCGCCGCCTCGCGCAGCCGGTCGTCCACGGCACGCAGCACCGGCAGCATGGTGCGCACCACGAAGGGCACGCCGACCAGCGCCTGCGCGAGCGGCACGAGGATCCACGAGGAGCGCAGGTCCAGCGGCGGCTCGTCGAGGGTGATGAGGAAGCCGAAGCCGATGGTCACCGCCGAGGTGCCGAGCGGCAGCATGAGCAGGGCGTCGAAGCCCCGTACGAGGCGCCCGGCCCGCCGGGTGAGGGCGGCCGCGGCCAACCCGCCGACGACCAGGGCGATCGCGGTGGCGGCGGCCGCGTACTGCAGCGAGTTCCAGACCGCGGCGACGGGCGCCACCAGGAAGGTCCCGCCGCTGCCGGCCACCGAGCCCAGCGCCCGGTAGTAGCCGAGGCCGTAGCCGTCAGGCCCGTGCAGCGAGCGCTCGGCCAGCACAGCCAGCGGCAGCAGGATCAGCAGCGCTGCCACGCCGAGCGCGCCCGCGAGCAGCCCCCACTCACCGGCGCCGCGCGGCCGGCGCGCGGTGCGGGCCGGGTCCACCAGCCGCAGCGCGCTCTCCCTGCGCCGTACGGTCCCGGCGTGCACGGCGAGGATCGCCGCGACGGCGGCGAACTGGACGATCGTCAGCACGGCCGCCGTCGGCAGGTCCAGCAACTGCGCGGTCTCGCGGTAGATCTCCACCTCCAGGGTGGAGAAGGTGGGGCCGCCGAGGATCTGGATCACGCCGAAGGAGGTGAAGGTGAAGAGGAAGACCATCAGCGCGGCCGCGGCGACCGCGGGGGCGAGGGCGGGCAGCGTCACCCTGCGCCAGGCCGCGAGGCGTCCCGCGCCGAGGACCCGCGCGGCCTCCTCCTGCCGGGGGTCCAGCTGTGCCCACAGCCCGCCCACGGTCCGTACGACCACGGCGTAGTTGAAGAAGACGTGCGCGAGGAGGATCGCCCAGACCGTGGTGTCCAGGCGCACGCCCCACAGTTCGTCGAGCAGCCCGCCGCGCCCCAGCAGCGCGAGGAAGGCCGAGCCGACGACCACCGTCGGCAGCACGAAGGGCACGGTCACCACCGCGCGCAGCACCTGCTTGCCGGGGAAGTCGAAGCGGGCGAAGACGTACGCGCCGGGCAGCGCGATCGCCAGGGTGAGCGCGGTGGAGGCGGCCGCCTGCCAGCAGGTGAACCACAGCATGTGGACGATGTCGGGCTCGCCCAGCACCTCCGCGAACCGGCCGAACCGCCACCGCCCGCCCTCGCGGAGCCCGCGGGCGACGATGGCGGCGACCGGGTAGCCGAAGAACAGCCCGAAGAACGCGACCGGCACGGCCATCAGGCCCAGCCGTACGGCGAGCGGCCGGACGGCCGCCGCCCCGGTGCGCGTCCCCTCGGCGGTCTTCGTTACTTCAGCACGAGCGAGGACCACGACTTGACCCACTGCTCCCGGTTCCCGGCGATCTTCTCCGGGGCGACGGTGGCCGGTTCGCTGATGACCGGCGCGTACTTGGTGAAGACCTCGGGCAGCTTCGCGTCGCCGCGGGCGGGGTTGACGAACATGTTGAGCGGCATGTCCTCCTGGAAGGCGCGGCTCAGCAGGAAGTCGACGAGCGCCTTGCCGCCCTCGGTGTTCTTCGCGCCCTTCAGCAGGCCGGCGAACTCCACCTGCCGGAAGCAGGTACCGGTCGCGACACCGGTCGGCCCCTGCTCGGGCTGCGTCTTCAGACCGAGCACCTCGGCGGGCGGGCTTGAGGCGTACGAGACGACCAGCGGCTTGTCGCCCTTGCCACCGCCGGCGCCGGAGAAGGTGTCGTAGTACGCCTGCTCCCAGCCGTCGACGACCTGGACGCCGTTGGCCTTGAGCTTCTTCCAGTAGTCCTCCCAGCCCCCGTCGCCGTACGTCGCGGTGGTGGCGAGGAGGAAGGCGAGACCCGGGGAGGAGGTGGCGGCGTTCTCGGTGACCAGCAGGTCCTTGTACTCGGGCTTGACGAGGTCGTCGAAGCTCTCCGGCACGGGGAGCTTGTGCTCGGTGAAGTACTTCCGGTCGTAGTTGACGCAGACGTCGCCGAAGTCGATCGGGGTGACGCGGTGCTCCGCGGCGTCCAACTGCAGTGCCGCGGGCACCTTGTCGAGGTCCTTGGCCTCGTACGGCTCGAACAGGTCGTTGTCCAGGGCCCGGGACAGCAGGGTGTTGTCGACGCCGAAGAAGACGTCGCCCTGCGGGTTGCCCTTGGACAGCACGGCCTGGTTGACCGCGGCACCGGCGTCGCCGCCGCGCAGCACCTTGACGGTGTAGCCGGTCTGCTCGGTGAACGCCTTCAGCACGTCCTTCGACGCGGCGAAGGAGTCGTGGCTGACGAGGGTGACGGTCTTGGAGGCGGTGCCGCCCTTCCCTTTGGCGGT
Source organism: Streptomyces sp. NPDC059718 (assembly GCF_042733315.1). Classification (NCBI taxonomy): domain Bacteria; kingdom Bacillati; phylum Actinomycetota; class Actinomycetes; order Kitasatosporales; family Streptomycetaceae; genus Streptomyces; species Streptomyces sp. NPDC059718. Next base: position 79,873 of record NZ_JBHWGA010000014.1, on the reverse strand, counting down.
GTCCCCGCCGTCGCTGCCGCAGGCGGCGAGCGCGGTCGCGCCGAGCGCGACGATGAGGACGGTGCCGGCCGCACGCCGACGGATGGTGCTCATGTGGTGACTCCCTACGCCGGTATGACCCGGATCAGGTCCGAGGGTCTGCGGCCGTGCCGCACTCTCAGCGCTTTCCGCGCTCCCCTGTCGGATGTTCTTTTGTGTGCTGTGCGTGGCGTCGCGGCAAACGGCCGCAAACGACCGTCACCCTAGCAAGCGCGGATCAGCGCTCGGAAGCCGCCAGCTGCCCGCAGGCGCCGTCGATCTCCTGCCCCCGGGTGTCCCGGACGGTCACCGGCACGCCGTGCGCCTCCAGCGCCGCGACGAACGCCCGCTCGTCCTCGGGCCGCGAGGCCGTCCACTTCGAGCCGGGGGTCGGGTTGAGCGGGATCAGGTTGACGTGCACGCGGCGGCGCTTGAGCAGCCGGCCCAGCAGGTCCGCCCGCCACGCCTGGTCGTTGATGTCCCGGATCAGCGCGTACTCGATCGAGACCCGGCGCCCGGACACGTCCGCGTAGTGCCACGCGGCGTCCAGCACCTCGCGCACCTTCCAGCGGGTGTTCACCGGCACCAGGGTGTCGCGCAGCTCGTCGTCGGGCGCGTGCAGCGACACCGCGAGCCGGCACTTGAAGCCCTCGTCGGCGAAGCGCAGCATCGCCGGGACCAGGCCCACCGTCGACACGGTGATGCCCCGCTGGGACAGCCCCAGCCCGTCCGGCTCCGGATCGGTCAGCCGGCGGATGGCGCCGACGACACGCTTGTAGTTCGCGAGCGGCTCGCCCATGCCCATGAACACGATGTTCGACAGCCGCGCCGGACCGCCCGGGATCTCCCCGTCCCGCAGCGAGCGCATGCCCGCCACGATCTGGTGCACGATCTCCCCGGTCGACAGGTTCCGGTCCAGCCCGGCCTGGCCGGTGGCGCAGAACGGGCAGTTCATGCCGCAGCCCGCCTGCGAGCTGATGCACATCGTCACCCGGTCCGGGTATCGCATCAGCACCGACTCGACCAGGGTGCCGTCGAACAGCCGCCACAGCGTCTTGCGCGTGGTGTCGTTGTCCGTGCTGCTGTGCCGCACCACCGACATCAGGTCCGGCAGCAGCCCCTCCGCCAGCTTCCCCCGCACCGCCGCCGGGATGTCCGTCCACGCGGCGGGGTCATCGGCGTAGCGCGCGAAGTAGTGCTGCGACAGCTGCTTGGCGCGGAACGGCTTCTCCCCCAGCTCCGCGACCGCCTCCCGGCGCTCCTCGGGCGAAAGATCGGCAAGGTGCCGCGGCGGCTTCTTGACTCCGCGCGGCGCGACGAATGTGAGTTCTCCGGGTGCAGGCATGGTTCATCCAGTGTCGCAGATCGATTCGGCGCCCCCAGGTCAGATGGGTGAGGGGCCTGTCACGTTGGGGTGTCCTCTGTCAACGTCGGCCAACCTTCCACGGCCCAGGGACGGCCCGGCCTTCGCCTCTGGGCGTTCCACCGTCTGACTGCCGGAGGCGGTATCGCTCCAGGAGCTTTCACGGCCCCAGGACAACCCGGGAAGCGCGCTCGTGTCATCCCACGGTGCAGGCGTAAGGCTGCGGACGGGCAGCGACTTCATCACGGACCGTTACAGCGCGGCAGCATTCAGGACAAATTCGATTCGGCACGTCCACACGGTCTTGCAGTCGCACGTATTGACTCGCCCCAGAGCATGATCCTATTGTGCGCCTTACGCGGCCGTGACCGAAGACGACAAAGCGAACCGGTTCCCGATTGACGCCGCAATCCGAGTAAGCGGGGGGACATTGTGGGCGTGCTGCTGTCATATCTATTTCTCTTCCTTGTTGAATGCGGCTTGATGATTCTCCAGGCAGTCGGCATATACCTGCTTCTACTGGGCACGGCCTTGCTCATCTCGCACTTCATCGCCGCGCGGAGAAATCGGGTCGATGGCCGATTTTCGAAAGTTGGACCGATTGCGTCGTGCATATTTGGCGGCGTTGGCTTCTGCTTGCTGGCTTCCGCTTCCGCAGCACTCTTCTTCGGGAAGGAATGGGGCCTTTTCGATAGCTGGGCGATATAGACCCACATCGCTGACCCGCGCCGGCAACTGCCGGCCGCAGGACAAGCCCCAACGACTGCGTCGAGACCGCCGCGATCTTGAAGACCTTGCAGCCCCAGTTTGAAAGACTGAGGCTGCGAACCCGGCCTCATCTCGGGGACGCTGACCTGCGGCAAAGCGACCCCGTCACCGCTGTTCCCCGCGGGTCCCCGTTCGGCACCGCCTCGCCTGGCACGGCTGTGGCACGCCCGATCCCCTCGATGCGAACCATGGGCGTGACCGTTGCTGGTCTACCGGGCGGGTCAGTCGGCCGCCCGGGTCTGGTGGCGGTCAGTGGTTGACGCGGTGGTTGCTGTAATCCGCTGCTGTACGGCTATGTTCTGCGCCCCAGAGCTACAAGATCGGGCAACAGCATGAGGAACCCGATCAAGACCCAGCCTCCGCCAACGATTCGGAGCGTTCTCGGCGTCGCCGTCCCCGTGTACGGCATCCGTCGCGCGACCATGTGGAAGAACCTTTCGGCCGCACCCCACAGGTTCAGCGCGCCCGGGGATGCTGGCTTGTCGGTGCTCGGACCTAGTATGCGGAGCATGACGCGGTATGTTGACGAGGATCTGCACGGTGCGGAGTTCCGCGAGTGCGATCTGACCGGGGCACGGCTGATCGGCGTCGTCATGCAGGATGCCGTGATCGACGGGCTCATCACCAACCTCGTGGTGAACGGTGTCGAGGTCACCGAGTACGTCGAGGCAGAGCTCGACCGGCGTCATCCGGTGCGGGTGCTGATCCGCTCCGAGGACCCGGCCGATCTGCGCGAGGCATCGCGTCAGCTCCATGCCGGCTGGGCCGCCACGATCGAGCGAATCCGCCGTACGCCCGGCATCGAGCGCCGCAGCGTGAACGACGAGTGGTCGGCGGTGCAGACGATGCGCCACCTGGTCTTCGTCCACGACTCGTGGTTCCGCCGCTGCTGCCTGGGCTCGACGGAGCTGTTCACGCCGATGGGCATCGGGACGACCGTCGAGCCCTACCGTGGAGCGCACGGGCTTGACCTCTCGCTCGATCCGGCCCTCGACGAGATCGTGAGGGTGCGTGACGCACAGGTCGCCGAGCTTGAGACTTGGCTCGACGAGGTCACCGCTGTGCAGCTCGCAGCACGAGCGCCGGTGCCCGACGACGATGTCTGGCCGCCGTACGCCCGGGGCCGCTTGGTGCGGCAGTGCCTCGGCACGGTGCTCAACGAGACCTTCGAGCACCACGGCTTCTGCGTCCGCGACCTCGACCTGATCGAGGCACAGGACGCTACAGGACGCTGAGTAGGGCCGGCTACGGACTCGAGCCAGCCGTGGGGTCTTGCCATTGTCGGCAGTCGTCAAGCATGACCCGGCGCAAGCCTCAACCGAGCTCCGACAGGCTTCAGAGAGCAGGGGGCCTGTACGTCATGGCTCGGTCGACGACCTGCTCCGCGGTCAGCGCAGGGTCGAAGTCCCAGAAGATGTGGTCCGAGATGTGCGGGCACCGCAGTCCACGCTCCAAGGCTGTCAGGAGCTCAGACGCCCATCTGCATGACCTCGCTGCCGCAGCCGGACAAGACGGCTGGAAAGCCTGGGGCCTACCCCGTCTCCGTGGATCTGCTCCTGGTCGCCGCCTGGCGCAAGCTACGCACCCTTCGTCCCAGTGGGGAGCCGGTCCGGGCCGCGTGGTTCTGGTTCGCCATCGCCCTGACCGCCTCACTCGGTGCCAACATCGCTACCGCTGGACTCCTCGACCTGGAGCACGTGCCGGACTGGCTGAGCATTCTCCTGGCGGGCTGGCCCGCACTGGCCTTCCTTGGCGGCACCCTCCTCGCGCACTCCCCAAGTCCCGCCCTCGAACGCCAGGAAACCCCGGCTGCCGACGCGACCGAGACGACCAGCGTCGAACGCGCCCCAACTCCGGGAGGACGGACCGCAGCTGGTTCAGGGCCATCGACCTCGCGCATCTCTACAACGGGCGCTCCTACGTTGCCTTCGGGTCCCTGTTCGGTGTCCGCGACACCACCTCCTTCTGGTCCGCGGCTCTGGCCGGCTCGGTCAATGAGGCGTCTTCCGACACATCTGTGACGCGCCGGGCGGTCACCAAGTAGCCCGCGAATTGCACGTCTGGCCGGACCTCCGCCCACCCGTCCGCTTTCCTGACAGGAACCAGTACGGTTGTGCCCGGCACCGGGTAGTACTCGTTGGCCGTGCCGCGTGGGGGGACCTCGTAACGGCAGTGCACCTCGGCGATCGTCAGCGCCTCCAACGAGGTGGGCGCGTGCTCCTCCCCCCGGCCGTGATGCTCCTCGCGGAAGTCGATCCCAGTTGCACGTTCGCCACCGACGACGTCTGCGTAGTCCTCCGGATCGACCTCCAGCAACTTCCACGAGACAACATCTCCTGGCGCGAAGTCCTGCCCGCAGCACTGGATCTGCCAGTCATCGACCCAAATTGTCAGCGTCATGCGGCCATTGTCCGCCGAGTGACCTGCGCTCACCAGGGCCTTTGTTCATCCCTGCCGTTGCGTAGCGGGGCGGGGCAGGGTGGTGCCGACGCTGACGTATCGGATTTTCCTGGAAGGATTTCAGCCATGACCGATTTCATTCGCACGGGGAGGCTGTTCCGGCTCGCTGGGTTCAACCCGTCACACCGGCAGCTCTTCCTGCAGAGTGACGCAACGTTGATCGACCGGACCACATCGCATATCGAGGTCTACATTGGGCATGTGAGATTGATGCTCCTTCAGCCCTACTACCGTAAAGGGATCCACATTCGGCGCGCCAGTCCTGTTGACTTCGCCGTATTGAAGGAGCGGCACGGGCTGGAGTCCTCGGACGCCGAGTACACCTGGATGCTGGACCCTGACGGAGGAAGCTTTGTCGTTGGGGGCAACCCGGGCTGGCGCGAAGCGGAGTACGCGCTGATGAGCGACCGGGAGTCCTTGTACGACCTGTCCAAGCCCTGGCCGCCGGAATTCCCGGTAAAGTCGGGGATCGTCAGCTGATTCGTCAATGCGCAGGCTCCGCTGACAAGCACCGGTCGATTCCCTCCCCCAAGCAGCAGGATCCGCTGGTCCCGCCGATGGGCCTCCATGTGGACGACGGCTTCGGCGGCGTCCTCGTCTTCCGCGTCGAGAACCAGGACTGCGCGTCATGGGGCATCCCACTGGACCGGGTCGAGCAGGACGATCCGCCCGTGGTGGTGGAGTCGCACGAGGGGTGGGTCCCGTTCCTGGACCGCATGTCCGTGGCCTGGGTGGAGCTGGTGCTGAGCGAGGGAAGCCTGACCGCTGGTTCCGTGATCGTGACGTCTGCGGCCCAGGCCGCCCGTTCGCGGCAGCTCAGTGCTTGAAGACGTCGACCCCGCCGGGCTCGGCCTCCAGGGACCGGCGGTCGAAGACCAGCATGCCGAGGAAGAACAGCCCGCCGACGACGAGCAGGCCCACCACGATCACCAGGGGCACCAGCGCCTCCTGCGGTGTCACCAGGGCGATGAGCGCGACGACCGTCCACGCCAGGGCGGTGAGGGCGACGGGCAGCTCGAGGCGTCCCAGGTCGAAGGCGCCCTTGCGGCGGCCCAGGCGTCGGCGTACCGCCAGGTAGAGGACGATCGTCGAACCGTAGATGAGCGCCGGGAGGATCGTCGACGCCGTGATGAGCTCCAGCAGTGCGGCGCCGGGGAGCGCCACCATCAGGACGACCCCCATGGCGAGGATGAGCACGGTGGCCGGGATCGGGGTGTGCGTGCGCGGGTTGACCCGTCGCATGATCCGGTGCGCGGGGAAGCGCCCGTCGCGCGACATCGCGAAGATGATCCGCGAGCACGCCACCATCACCACCATCCCCGCGCCGAAGAAGGCGAAGGTGATCGCGACCAGCAGCGTCCGTTCCGTCACCGGGCCGAGCTGGTCCCGCATGATCGTGGCGACCGGGGAGCCGTCGCGGCTGATCCGCGGGACGTCCTCGATGGCCACGGTGAGCGTGATCAGGAAGAGCATGCCCAGCAGCCCCGCGGCCACGACCGAACCGACGATCGCTCGGGGGACGCTCCGGTAGGGGTCCTTGGCCTCCTCGGCGAGGTTCGCCGCGGAGTCGAAGCCGACGAGCGTGGCGAGGCCCATGATCATCGCGATCATGAGCCCGCCGCCGACGGTGAAGTAGTGCGGGGCGCCCTCGGTGATGCCTCGCGAGGTGAGGTTGCCGACCGCGCCATTCCCCGTGACCGCCGCGGCGATGACGAGCGCGACCGCCATCACCACGACGAGTGCCAGCTCCAGCCCGACCGCAGCGCTGTTGACCAGGCTGACGAGGCGGGTGGAGGCCACCGCGAGCACGGCCTGGACGAGCAGCACCACGAGCGTGATGACGCGGGCCGTGTCCTCGTCCGGCCTCATGCCGGCGAGCGGCATGAAGGCCTGGCTCGCGAGGGCGTTGTCGATGGCGACCACGGCGATCGCCAGGTAGCAGAACGTCAGCCAGCCGAATCCCCACCCCACCTTCGGGTTCGCCAGCCGTGAGGCCCACTGGTACGAGGAGCCGCTGAGGGCGATGCGTCCCGCGAGCTGAGCCACCACCAGGGCCACCAGGGACTGCCCGACCGCGACGAGGATCCACAGCCAGATGCCGACGGGGCCCGCGTTCTGCAGCACGTCGTCGTAGGTGGAGAAGATGCCGACGGCCACGGAGATGAACGCGAACGAGATCGCGAAGACCTGGAAGGAGCCGAGGGTACGTTTCAGTTCCTGCCGATATCCCCCCTCCTCGACCGACCTCTCGCCGGCCGACTCGTCCGTCGGGGCTTCCGCCACCTCAGCCACCTCGTCCTCGCTCGGGATCCTTCCGGGCCGCACCCGTTTTCCATATGTATGTCATGAATGCTTCCCAGCCTGCACCTTGAGGCTCCCCGGGCCGTCCGCACCCCGCGAACGTTGGCCAGTGCTGCACGGCTCACGGAGGGTCAGGGTCTGTCCAGGCGCAGGGCGTCGATCGGGTGAGCGCGACTCGGCGGCCGGGAACGGGCTGCGCCACTGGGATGACCTTGGCGCCGGACGCCGGTGGACGCGGGTACGGATCTCGTCGACAGGGGCCCGAGCCGTGCCGGAAGGCCCTCCGGTTCGGTGCCGGCCAGAGATCGACGAGGAGTGTCTCCATGCGTCCTGCAGACAGGACCCCTCCGCCCTCCAGGCGGTCCCTTCGACGGTTCGGACGGCTCGTCGGCACGGTGGTGCCGGCGGCCCTGATCGCCACCGCGATATCCGCGGTCTCCCTGACGACGGCTCAAGCCGCCGACACGAACGACGCGGCCACGCCTGGGGCACCGGCGTCGAGCTTCCCGTGGCCCGACCCGTACGACGACTACCCGTACCCCGACGGAGACCCCGACCCCGGTCCCGGTCCCGGACCCGGTCCCGGACTCGGCCCTCTCCTCGGCCCTCTCCTCGGCTCCGGTTCCCTCCTCGACACCGAGCCCCTCCTCGGCCCCGGTCGCGGACCCTTCCCGGCCCCCCGCCCCGGGCCCGGCAGGCTCTCGGGGTGTGACATCGACTCCACCAGCGTGGACAACACGACCGACCGCGACTTCTCCGTCGCCGTGATCCGCGGCCGGACGTTCGTCGGCCAGCGCGACACCGTCCCGGTGGGCGGCACCTACACCTGGCGGGACCTCAGCTGGCTCCCCGGGTACCCCGGCACCGGGGTGTGCGGCGCGAGCGTGAGCACCTCCTCGGAATCGGAACTGTCGGTCAAGGTCATCACCTTCCGCGGCGACGTGGCGGAGAGCCGCTGCACCATCACCGATGACCTGCCGGTCTGCACTGCCTGGAGCCCGCTGCTGGGCACATTCCAGCCGCCCCCGGTCGCCATCCCCTGACCGGCCCGGGTCGACGGTCCGTCGCAGTGTGCGCCCGCCGAACGACGGGCGCCGGCGTGGCCGGTCGTACGAGGGGCCGTCAGCCCCGGGTGGGACCCGCCTGTGAGGCGGAGGACGGGAACCGGCCGCGCACCTGACAGGCCAGGCTGCCGTCACCCCCGGCCATGGGTAGGAACCACGTCGATGTGGCCCGAACCGGAACGGAATTCCCTCCGGTCCGGCTCGGGCCCGATGTCGACGAGGAGTCTCCCCATGAGTCCTGCAGACAGGACCGCTCCGCCCTCCGGGCGGCACTCGCGGTGGTACGGACGGCTCACCGGCATGGTCGTGTCCGCGGCCCTCGCCGCCACCGCGGTGTCGGCCGCCGCCCTCGTCCCGGCCCAGGCCGCGGGCAAGGACCGGGAGCCCGCGGCCGATCCGGCCGCGATACGTGAGTGGAACGCCATCGCCACGGACGTCATCGGCACCAGCCTGGGCCCGACCCGGCCCTCGGGGCAGGCCGTCGTCTGGCACGGCTTCGTCTCGGTCGCCGTCTACAACGCCGTGGTCGGCATCGAGGGCCGCTACGCACCCTACAAGTGGCACGCCCGCGGGCCCGCCGGCGCGTCGCCGGAGGCGGCGGCCGTGACCGCCGCACACCACGTCCTGCTCTCCGACTTCCCAGCGTCCCGCACGCTGCTCGACACCGCGTACGCCGATTCCCTCGCCAGGATCCCCGACGGCAACGCCAAACGGCAGGGCGTGGCCTTCGGGGCGCGAGCCGCCGACCGTGCCATCCAACTACGGCAAGGCGACGGCCGGTTCGCGACGGTGGAGTTCACCACCCCGCCGGCGCCGGGCGTCTGGCGGCCCACACCGCCCGGGAACCTCCCGTTCATCGACACCTGGCTCGCCCGGCTGCGCCCGCTGCTGCTCGCCTCACCGTCCCAGTTCCGGCCCGGGCCGCCGCCCGCCCTGACCTCGGCCCGCTACGCCCGGGACGTGAACGAGGTGAGGACCATGGGCGCGCGGACGGGCTCGCCCCGCACCGCGCTGCAGACCGAGACCGCCCTGTTCTTCGGGGGCAACCTGACCGTGCAGCTCCAAGCCGCGTTCCGCGACCACAGCGCCCGCCACCGCCTGGACATCGCCGACACCGCCCGGCTGTTCGCCGCGGCGAACTCCGCCGCGACCGACGCCGTCATCACCGCGTGGGACGCCAAGCTCCACTACGGATCCTGGCGGCCGATCACGGCCGTCCAACTGGCCGGCACCGACGGCAACCCGGCGACCGAGCCGGATCCGCAGTGGCAGCCGCTGCTCTTCACGCCACCGCACCCCGACCACATCAGCGGGCACGCCGCGGTCGCCGGCGCCGTGGCCCAGACCCTGACGGGGCTCTTCGGCACGACCCGCATCGACCTCACCTTCCCGTCCGACGCCACGGGCACCACACGGCACTACGACGACGCCGTTCAGTTCAACCAGGACATGATCGACGCCCGTGTGTGGGCCGGCATCCACACCCGGACGGCGGACACCGAAGGCTGCCTCGCGGGAGCCCGCATCGGCCTCTGGGCCCTCACGCACTACTTCCAGCCCCTCCGCCCGGCGCACCCCCACTCCTCCCGGCCGATCCCGCGCACGTGCCCGCAGACCGAGGCGAGCTGACCCGCCCTCACCGTCGCGTGCCCTCCCGCCCGGCACCCGGGGAGGGCACGCGGTCGCGAGAGCGCCGGGCCGGCCCGGTCAGTCCCACCAGAAGCTCCACATCTGCTTGCCCAGGAGCTCGTGGGCCGCGAAGGTACGCAGGGTGTCGTGCTCACCTGCCTGGGTGATGGTGTCCGGCGAGAAGGCGAAGTGCTCCGCCGCCACGGCAAGCGCCTCGGCCATGCTGGTCGGCGGCGCGGCCACCGAGACGACCAGACGTTCACGGTTGAGCGCCAGCAGGCGTATGCCGAAGCGGTCCTCCCACGACCGCAGCACCGTGCACATCTCCTCGACGTCAGACGACCACAGGTCCGGCAGCCCGCGCTCGTCGGCGAGGGAGGGCACGTCCGTACTGCGGGACACCCGCTGCACGACGCCCCACGGGTCGTCCTCGCTTACCTCCTCGTCGTCCACCAGCTCGGCGAGGACCTCGGCGGCCAGCTCGTCGGGATCGGTCCGAGGGCCGACGGGGGGCGCCGCCGACCCCGGCCACCGGGGCCCGAAGGGCGCGATCAGTTCCTCGAACGGCTCGGGTTCGCCGAAGACCTCGACGACCATCGCCCGGCCCGGATAATCCTGCCCCGCCTCGGCGAGTGCCTCCTGGGCGTACTCCTCCCACCGCTCACCGAGGATCTGTTCCACCGTCCGGTGACCGCTCATCACTTCCCCCGCTCTCCCCGCCCTGGACACGCGCACGCGCCGACGGCCTCCCCTCTGGAGCGACGGCACGTACACAGTGTGCGCGCCGGGTGTGACACTGCCGTTGCCGGAACTGTGGATTCCGCCACAGCCCGGGCGCCCCCCTGCTCCGAGCGGTTCCGGGCGCCGGACCGGCCCGGGCGGATGCCGCGCGGTGACTTGACTGTCCGTCACGCAGGGCCACGCGGGACGCGGGACGCGGTCCTGGACCTCACGGGGTGCGTTCCGATTCCGGGTGGCAGATCTCGCACGGCGCGACGTCCGGCATGCCGAGGGCGACCTCGAACTCCTGCCGGTTCAGCCGCCCGCCTCCGGGTACGCGGCAGTCGTCGCGATGGAGGACGCCCCGGCCCGCACCGCCGCGCGGATCGGGCACGCTCTGCAGCCGCCAGGCGGAGATGCGACCGCGCTTCCCGCCCCGAGTCCGCGGAACGGCGTCATCTCCGGCCTCCGCCCCGGCCACGACCAGGGAACCGGATTCCGCCTCCTGGATCTTGGCGTCGACTGCGGCGATCTGCATCTGCAGATAGAGGCGTATCACCCGCAGGCGCTGCGGATCCGGAGGAAGCTCGTACACACGTTCGAGTGTAAGCGGCGGACCGACCGCCGACCAGCGTCACGGGCCACCGCACCCTGCGACCGCCGTCACGACGAGCGGCGACGGCGCAGGTCAGGGAGGGGTGTCGGCCGTGGGCCGCTCAGCGGCAGGCTGCCGCCCGCACGGCCGGCTTCCCGGCTCGGCCGGGCTGCGCCAGGATGGGCCGGTGAACACGATCATCAGCGCCGCGGAGCTCGCCACCACCCTGCGCGACGGTACCGCCCCCGTGCTCCTGGACGTTCGCTACGAGCGCGGAGGCTTGTCCGGGCGCGCGGCGTACGAGGCGGGCCACATCGCGGGCGCGGTGTACGTCGACCTGGAGGCGGAAATCGTCGGACCGGCGGGCCCGGCCGGCCGGCATCCGCTGCCGGATGCCGGGGTGTTCGCAGCCGCGATGCGGCGGGCCGGGGTGCGCAGGGGCAGCCGGGTCGTCGTCCACGACGGCGGCCAGGGCTGGGCCGCCGCACGGACCTGGTGGACGCTGCGCTGGGCGGGCCACGACGACGTACACGTGCTGGACGGCGGACTGCCCGCCTGGACGGCCGCCGGCGGCGGACTGACCACACGGGCCACCGCACCGGAGCCCGGCGACTTCGAGGCCGTACCGGGCGCGCTGCCGGTGCTGAGCGCCGACGACGCTGCGGCGCTGGCCCGTACGGGGGTGCTGCTGGACGCACGGGCGGCCGAGCGCTACCGGGGCGAGGTCGAGCCGCTGGATCCGGTGGGCGGTCACATCCCGGGGGCCGTGTCGGCTCCGACGTCCGGGAACGTCACCGCCGACGGCACCTTGCGTTCCGCCCGCGAACTGGCCGCCCGTTTCGCCGCCCTGGGGGTCACGGCGGACGGCGGCAGGGTCGGCGTGTACTGCGGTTCGGGGGTCTCGGCCGCGCAGCAGGTGCTGGCCCTGGCCGTCGCGGGGATCGACGCCGCGCTGTACGTCGGCTCGTGGAGCGAGTGGAGCGCCGACCAGGCCCGGCCCGTGGCGACGGGGCCGCAGCCGGGCTGAGCTGCTGACGGCCGGCTGCCGGGGATCAGCCCGAGCCGACGAAGACGACCAGCAGCAGCCACACCACGGGGGCGGTCGGCAGCAGCGAGTCGAGGCGGTCCATGATGCCGCCGTGGCCGGGCAGCAGCTTGCCCATGTCCTTGATGCCGAGGTCCCGCTTGATCATGGACTCGCCGAGGTCACCGAGGGTCGCGCTGGCGGCCACCGCGAGGCCCAGCAGCAGACCCTGCCACCACCGGCCGTCGTCGATCAGGAACTGCATGGACAGGGCGCCCGCCGCCATGGCGAAGGTGATCGCGCCGACCAGGCCCTCACGGGTCTTGCCGGGGCTGATGCGGGGAGCGAGCTTGTGCGTGCCGAAGCGCCAACCGACGGCGTAGGCACCGGTGTCGCTGATCACCGTGAGCAGCAGGAAGACGAAGACCCGCCACGGGCCGTCGCCCGCCGCGAGCATCATCACCACGAACGTGGCCAGGAACGGCACGTAGAAGGCGGCGAACACGCCCGCCGTGACGTCGCGGAGGTAGTTCTCCGGAGGCTCGGTCATGCGCCACACCAGTACGGCGAGCGCGGTGAGCGCCATCGCCACCCACGCGCCCTCGGCACCGCGCACGTAGCCCGCGACGACCATGGCGGCGCCGCCGACGGCGAGCGGCACCAAGGGAGCCCGGATCTCCTTGCGTTCGGCCAGGCGCGAGGTGAGCTCCCACAGGCCCACCACGACCGCCGCGGCGACGACGCCCACGAAGACGGCCTTGACGATGAAGAGCGAGGCGATGATGACGACCCCGAGGCCGACACCCACCCCTATCGCGGCGCGCAGGTTGCGCCCCGCGCTCTTCTTCGCCCGGCCGCCGTTCCCACCCGCTGCCGAGGGCTGCGGCACGGAACGGTCGGGCCGGGCGGAGTGCCGCTCCGGTTCGGGGGCGTCGTCGCGGAACAAGGGGCCGCCCATCCGGGTGGCCCCTTCATCCTCGCCTCCCCAGGAACCGGCATGTGGCGAGGGCCCCCAAGAAGAGTCGTTCACGGAGTTTCGCCTCGCGTTTTCGTCCGGTCCGGGTCGGTCGGATGGGTGGTCGGGTGGATGGGTCGCTCAGCCGCGGGCCTGCGGAGCCGAGGATCCGGTCCGGCGGTGTGCCGGATCAGACCTCCAGCAGCTCGGCTTCCTTGTGCTTGAGCAGCTCGTCGACCTGCGCCACGTACTTGTGGGTCGTGTCGTCGAGCTCCTTCTCCGCGCGGCGCACCTCGTCCTCGCCCGTCTCGCCGTCCTTGACGAGCTTGTCGAGGGTCTCCTTGGCCTTGCGGCGCACGCTGCGGATCGAGATCCGCGCGTCCTCCGCCTTGCCGCGGGCGACCTTGATGTACTCCTTGCGCCGCTCCTCGGTGAGCTGCGGGAAGACCACCCGGATGATACGGCCGTCGTTGGTCGGGTTGACACCCAGGTCCGAGTCCCGGATCGCCTGCTCGATGTTGCGCAGCGCCGAGTTGTCGAACGGGGTGATCACGGCCATCCGTGCCTCGGGCACCGCGAAGGAGGCGAGCTGGTTGATCGGGGTCGGGGCGCCGTAGTAGTCCGCCACGATCTTGTTGAACATCGCCGGGTGGGCGCGGCCGGTGCGGATCGCGGCGAAGTCCTCCTTGGCGACGACGACGGCCTTCTCCATCTTCTCCTCGGCTTCGAGGAGGGTCTCTTCAATCACCATGTGCTCCTGGTATTCAGAAGGCAGAGCCTCGGCCCTTGCGCGCGTCTTTCCTGCACGGTGTCCGACCGGCAGCGTCTTGTCCATCCCCGTTCCGGGCGGATCGCAGGCCGGGTTGCGGCCGGCGCCGTCCGTCAGCGGGCACCCGTGTCGTTGACGAGCGTGCCGATCTTCTCACCCTTCACGGCCCGCGCGATGTTGCCCTCCGCGAGCAGCTCGAAGACGAGGATCGGGAGCTTGTTGTCCTGGCACAGCGTGATCGCCGTCAGGTCCGCGACGCGCAGGTCGCGGGCGATGACGTCGGCGTACTCCAGGGCGTCGAACATCACCGCGTCGGGGTTCGAGCGGGGGTCGGCGTCGTAGACCCCGTCGACCCCGTTCTTGCCCATCAGCAGCGCCTCGGCGTGGATCTCCAGGGCGCGCTGCGCGGCGGTGGTGTCGGTGGAGAAGTACGGCATGCCCATACCGGCGCCGAAGATCACCACGCGGCCCTTCTCCAGGTGGCGCACGGCGCGCAACGGGATGTAGGGCTCGGCGACCTGGCCCATGGTGATCGCCGTCTGCACCCGCGACTGGATGCCCTCCTTCTCCAGGAAGTCCTGGAGGGCGAGGCAGTTCATGACCGTGCCGAGCATGCCCATGTAGTCGGAGCGGGCACGGTCCATGCCGCGCTGCTGGAGCTGGGCGCCGCGGAAGAAGTTGCCCCCGCCGATGACCACGGCGATCTCGTAGCCGTCGCGGACGACGGCGGCGATCTCGCGGGCCATCGTGTGCACGACGTCGGGGTCGACTCCGAGTCCCCCTCCGCCGGCGAAGGCCTCGCCGGAGAGCTTGAGCAGGTACCGGCCCTTGTGCGTGCTGCCGGTGGCGGTGGGTGCCTTGTCGGCGTCCTGTTCCATGGAGATCTCCTCGTACACGTACGAAGAAGGCCATTGCCGAGGGTCCGTGATGGTTCCCTGTGGGCAATGGCCTCCTCGTCACAACTGCGGCCCGCCGGTGAGCGGCCGGCTGCGTACGACCCTAGCGGGGCCGTCGGTCAATCGCTTGCGCGGTGGTCGCTCAGACGCCGACGCGGAAGCGGGCGAAGCGCTTCAGCGAGACGCCGGCCTCGTCCAGGACCTTCTGGACGGTCTTCTTGTTGTCCTTGGCGAAGGCCTGCTCGAGAACGACGTTCTCCTTGAAGAAGCCGTTGACGCGACCCTCGACGATCTTCGTCAGGGCGGCCTCGGGCTTGCCCTCCTCGCGGGCGGTGGCCTCGGCGACGCGACGCTCGTTCTCGACGGTCTCGGCCGGCACCTCCTCGCGGGACAGGAAGGTGGGGGCGAAGGCGGCGATGTGCTGCGCGACGTCCTTGGCGACCTGGGCGTCGGCCTTGTCCAGCTCGACCAGGACACCGACCTGCGGGGGCAGGTCCGGGCTGGTGCGGTGCAGGTAGGAGGCGACGTAGCCGTCGGTGAACAGGGCGAAGCGGTCCAGGACGATCTTCTCGCCGAGGGTGGCGTTGGCCTCGTCGACGAAGGCCTGGACGGTCTGGCCGTCCTTGATCTCGGAGGCGAGCAGCGTCTCCAGGTCGGCCGGCTTGCTGGCGGCGACGTGGGCCGCGAGGGCGTCGGCGGCGGCGATGAACTTGTCGCCCTTGGCGACGAAGTCGGTCTCGCACTTGAGCTCGACGAGGACACCCTCGCTGTTGTCACCGGCGATCAGGGACACGACGGCGCCGTTGGAGGCGGAGCGGCCCTCGCGCTTGGTGACGCCCTTCTGGCCCTTGACGCGGAGGATCTCGACGGCCTTGTCCAGGTCGCCCTCGGCCTCCTCGAGCGCCTTCTTGCAGTCCATCATGCCCGCGGCGGTCAGCTCGCGGAGCTTCTTGACGTCGGCGGCGGTGAAGTTCGCCATGGTCTGTCAGTCTCTTCTCGGAAGTCGGTGGATCCGGTGAGCGGTGGTTCTACGGACGAACGGCGGGGGCCGGAGCCCCCGCCGTCCTCACACGCATCGGAAGGCGGGCTGAGGCTCAGGCCTGCTCGGCGTCGGCGGCGGGCGCCTCGGCGGTCTCGGCGGCCGGAGCAGCCTCGGCTGCGGTCTCCTCGGCGGCGGTCTCGGCCGGAGCGGCCTCCGCGGCGGGCGCCTCAGCGGACTCGGCAGCCGGAGCAGCCTCGGCGGCGGTCTCCTCGGCCTTCGCCTTGTCGCCCTCGAGCAGCTCGCGCTCCCAGGCGGCCAGCGGCTCGCCCTCGGCCTTGTCACCGGCGGTGGCGGCACCGGAGCGGGCGATGAGGCCCTCGGCGACGGCATCGGCGATCACACGGGTCAGCAGGGTGACGGAGCGGATCGCGTCGTCGTTGCCCGGGATCTTGTAGTCGACCTCGTCGGGGTCGCAGTTGGTGTCGAGGATCGCGACCACCGGGATGCGGAGCTTGCGCGCCTCACCGACGGCGATGTGCTCCTTCTTGGTGTCCACGATCCAGACGGCGCTCGGCACCTTCTGCATCTCGCGGATGCCGCCCAGGGTCTTCTCCAGCTTCTCCTTCTCACGGGAGAGGACCAGGAGCTCCTTCTTGGTGAGGCCGGAGGCGGCCACGTCCTCGAAGTCGATCTCCTCGAGCTCCTTCAGGCGCTGCAGGCGCTTGTAGACGGTCGAGAAGTTGGTGAGCATGCCGCCCAGCCAGCGCTGGTTCACGTAGGGCATGCCGACACGGGTCGCCTGCTCGGCGATGGCCTCCTGGGCCTGCTTCTTCGTACCGACGAAGAGGATGGTGCCGCCGTGTGCGACGGTCTCCTTGACGAACTCGTAGGCGCGGTCGATGTACGACAGCGACTGGAGCAGGTCGATGATGTAGATGCCGTTGCGCTCGGTGAAGATGAAGCGCTTCATCTTCGGGTTCCAGCGGCGGGTCTGGTGCCCGAAGTGGACGCCGCTCTCCAGCAGCTCCCGCATCGTGACGACGGCCATGGCCGTACTCCTAGGGGTACTCGGTTTTCGCGGTCGCCGGACGGCGGCCGCGCCTGACGCCCCGAACGCGCCGTGCCACGAGGGACCGAGGAGCGCGTCCACCGCTCGCTGTAGGGCGGTGGCGGGGCGTGCGAAGTCGACCCGGTGACCCGGATCGCCATGGAAAGTGTACGGGACCGCCGGAGCGGCGGGCGACATCGTGCCTGGGGGCGGGGGCCGTACGGGGTTGTCCACAGGCCGCTTCCATGATCATCCGGCGACGGCGGAACACGTCACCGTTGGACCATGAGGACATACGCGGTGGTGGTGTTGGCGGTACTGACGTGGCTCGGGGGGCTCGTGCACCCGGTGGGGGTCGCCGCCCGGACGCCGGTCGTCCCGGCCGGCGGGGGCGCGGACCGGGCCTGGCCGGTGGATCCGTCCGGCGGGGGCCGGCGACCGGTCGTGGAGCGGGGGTTCGATCCGCCGGCGGTGCCGTGGGCGGCGGGGCACCGTGGGGTGGACCTGCGCGCGGGGCCCGGCGCACCGGTGCGCGCGGCAGCGCCCGGCAGGGTGTCGTACGCCGGTCAGGTGGCGGGGCGCGGGGTCGTGGCGATCGAGCTCGCCGGCGGGCTGCGCATCACGTACCAGCCGGTGCGGGCCTCGGTCGCGGTGGGCGACGAGGTCGGGGCGGGGCAGGAGGTGGGGGTGCTCACGGAAGGCCCGTGGCACTGCCCCGGCGGCTGCCTGCACTGGGGGCTGCTGCGCGGGGAGGTCTACCTCGACCCGCTGTCGCTGCTGCCGGACGCGATGCTGCGCGGCGGGCCGTCACGACTCCTGCCGGTCTTCGGGGTGCCCTTGCCGGAAGGGGTGGCCGGAACGACGGTCGGAGCGATCGAGGCGGTCGGGAAGGTCCCGCCGGTCAGCCCAGGACGCCGCGCAGGGCCATGGTGACGGCCGCATCGGCGATGGCGTCCGGCTCCTCGGCGGCGCCGAGCTCGATCCGGCGGACCGCGGAGTCGACGATGCCCTGGAGCAGCATCGCGGTGAGCCTCGGCTCATGGTGGCCGAGCGCGGCGAGCGCCTCGACGACCATGGCGACCAGACCGCCGTGGGCGGCGCGGATCTTCTCACGGGCGCCCGAGTCGAGTTCGCCCGCGGAGATCGCGACCACGGCCCGGTGCCGGCGGTCACCGACGAGCGTGAGCTGGCTGCGGACGTACGCCTCGATCTTGGCTTCGGCGGTGGGGGCGGCCTCCATGGCCGCCTCGACCTCGGCCGCCCAGACGGGGAAGTCGACGGCGCACAGCTCCTCGACGACTGCGGCCCGGGAGCGGAAGTACTCGTAGACGGAGGACCGGGCGAGCCCGGTGCGCTCCGCCAGGGCAGGGAAGGTCAGTGTCTCCGTCCCGCCTTCGGAGAGCAGACTGCGCGCGGCGTCCAGCAGGGCGTCGCGCTGCATCGACCGGTGCTCGGCCACCGAGGCCGCTCGAATCTTGGGCACCTCACCACTGTACGGAAGCGGCGCGGCCGTCGGGCCCACCCGTCGGCAAAGCGGCGTCAACGGCCGACGTCGGCCAGTTTCGCGCGCAATTGCAGAACGGATTTGGTGTGGATCTGGCTGACCCTGCTCTCGGTGACCCCCAGCACCTGGCCGATCTCCGCGAGGGTGAGCCCCTCGTAGTAGTACAGGGTGACCACGGTCTTCTCGCGCTCGGGCAGCGTGTTGACGGCGCGGGCCAGCAGGCGGCGCAGCTCGCGGTCCTCGGCGACCTCGACGGGGTTGTCGGCGCCGGTGTCCTCCAGGGTGTCGACCAGGGTGAGCCGGTCGCCGCCGTCGGTGCCCGCGTGGAGCAGTTCCTCCAGGGCGACGACGTTGGCCAGGGAGAGCTGGCTGAAGACGCCGTGCAGCTCCTCCAGGGCGATGCCCATCTCGGCGGCGACCTCGGACTCGCTCGGGGTCCGCCGCAGGGAGGCCTCGAGGGTGGCGTAGGCGCGCTCCACGGCGCGGGCCTTCTGGCGCACCGAGCGCGGGATCCAGTCCAGGGCACGCAGCTCGTCGATCATGGCCCCGCGGATCCTGGTGATCGCGTAGGTCTCGAACTTGATCGCGCGCTCGGGGTCGAACTTCTCGATGGCGTCGATGAGCCCGAAGACCCCGGAGGAGACGAAGTCCGCCTGTTCCACGTTGGCGGGCAGGCCGACGCTCACACGTCCCGCGACGTACTTCACCAGGGGTGAGTAGTGCAGGATCAGCTGCTCGCGCAGGCGTGCGTCCCCCGTGGACTTGTAGGTCCGCCACAGCGCGTCGAGCGAGGTGGGGGCGGGCGGCCGGGGGTTTCCGGTGACGGCGGTCGCCGCCGTGCTGCCTTCGTGCCCGGGAGTGTGCCGGTGCATGCGTCGATCTGAGCCGTTCTGCGTGACCTGAGGGACGGGCGGGACTCGAACCTCCTTGAGCGTAGCGTGACCATACCGTCGCTCAGGGCGACGTTCGGGCGTCCCCATAACCTCGCCATCCAGGGGGTCCCAGGTCAAGAACCGTCCTGTCACCTGATGGTGTGTTCACCGGGAGAGCGTGTCGGCTTGGCGGCCCCCCTCCGCCGTGGGAGCCGTGGGAGCCGCCTCGCGGCCTTGCGGCAACTTCCAGCGCGGGCCGTCCCGTTCGACGAAACCGAGGGCGTGCAGCTCATGGAGCCTGGCGAGGGTGTCGTCGGGGGTGCTCGCGGCGGCGACCGCGAGTTCCGCTACGCCGGCCCCGCCCCGGGCCGGCAGGGCCTCCAGGACCCGGGCTGCTGCGGGCGGGAGCAGATCCCGCGGCAGGACCGGCCCGCGACGCTCGGGGGCGAGGTCCTCGCCGATGCGGCCGACGAGTTCGATGACGTCGGCGGCGCCGGTGACCAGGACCCCGTCCGCGCGCAGCAGCTCGTGGACCCCCTGGGACAGCGCCGAGGTGCAGGGTCCCGGTACGCCCATGACGAAACGGCCCAGCTTGCGGGCCCGGCGGGCGGTGATCAGGGAGCCGCTGCGGTACTGGGCCTCGATGACGACGGTGCCCCGGGTGAGCGCGGCGATCACACGGTTGCGGAGCACGAAGCGGCTGCGGGTGGGATGCGATCCGGGTGGCAATTCACCGATGAGCAGCCCCTGTTCGGCGATGCGTCCGATCAACTCGGCATGACCCGGCGGATACGGCACGTCCACTCCGGAGGCGACGACCCCCACGGTCGCCCCCGTCGCGGACAGCGCTCCCCGGTGCGCGGCGCCGTCGACGCCGTAGGCGGCCCCGGAGACGGTGACCCAGCCGGCCTCCGCCAGGTCGGCTCCGAGGGACGCCGCCATGTGGGAGCCGTAGTCGGTGCAGGCGCGGGCACCGACGACGGCGACCGACCGCAGCGCCCACATCCGCAGCGAGGCGCCGCCGCGCACCCACAGTCCGTACGGGCGCTCGCCGCCCAGGTCGTCGAGCTGCCGCGGCCAGTCCGGGTCACCGGGGCACACGAAGCGGGCCCGCATGGCCCGGGCCGCCGCCAGATCCCGCTCCGGCCGGGTCCGGCGGGCCCGCAGGGCGTATCCGGCCGCCCGCTGCTCGCCCGCCCCGGGCAGCTCCTCACCGGCGGTGAGGGCCCGTACGGTCTCGACGGGGCCGAGCTCCCGCAGCCAGGCGCCGACGAGGGCGTCGCCGGGATCGGCGATCCGCGTCACGGCGGCGCGGGCCAGACGCTCCTCGGGCGTCGGTGGCGGCTCCTCCTCCAGGTCCGGCCCGGCGTCCCCGTCCATGCCGGGTGGCATCTGCGTCATCGCGCGGCCCCCGTCGCCGCCATGCCGCGGCGCACACCGGTGCGCAGCTCCAGGGCGCGCTCCATGTCGACGCCGTCTGGCCGGTCACGGCCCGCGAGGTCGGCGACCGTCCAGGCCACGCGCAGGACCCGGTCGAGTCCCCGCGCGGTGAGGAGCCCGCGCTCCATGTCCCGCTCCGCGGAGCGCAGGACCCCGGGCGACATCGCCCAGCGGGTGCGCAACTCATGGCCGGGGACCTCGCTGTTGAGCCGCCACGGCGTGTCCGCGTACCGGGCGGCGGCGCGCTCGCGGGCCTCCCGCACCCGCGTGGCGACCACCGCGGTGGACTCCGCGGAGCCGGCACCCCCGATCAGCTCGGAGCGGCTGACGGCTTCCACCTCGACCCGCAGGTCGACCCTGTCCAGGAGGGGCCCGGAGAGCCGCCCCTGGTAACGGCGGATCATGCTCGGCGTGCAGTCGCACATACCGCCGGGTGAGCCGTACCGCCCGCAGGGGCAGGGGTTGGCGGCGAGGACGAGCAGGAACCGCGCGGGAAGGCGGACGACTCCGGCCGCCCTGGCGATCACCACATGGCCGGACTCCAGGGGCTGGCGCAGCGCGTCGAGGGCCTGACCATGGAATTCGGGTGCTTCGTCCAGAAAAAGCACACCTTTGTGAGAGAGCGAGACGGCACCCGGCCGTGGCAGCCCGTTTCCGCCGCCGACCAGGGACTGCATGGTCGCCGAGTGGTGCGGCGCGCAGTACGGCGGCTGGTCCACCATGTGCCGGCCCGGCGGCAGCATCCCGGCGACCGAGTGCACGGCGGTGACCTCCACCGCCTCCTGCCGGGTGAGCGGCGGCAGCAGCCCGGGCAGCCGCTCGGCCAGCATCGTCTTGCCCGCGCCCGGCGGGCCCTTCAGATAGATGTGGTGACCGCCGGCGGCGGCGACCTCCAGGGCGGTCCTGGCGGTGCCCTGTCCCGCGACCTCGGCCAGATCCGGGGTGCCGGTGTCGGCGAGCCCCGTGCCGTGGCCGGCGCCCGGCAGGGTCAGGCCGGCCAGCATCGGGTCGGGCCTCCCGTCGGCGGGCTCCTCGTCCTCCTCCGGGGCGAGCTCGTCGTTGAGCAGTGCGATCAGCTGCCGCAGGCTGCGGACCCCGAGCACGGAGACCCCCGGTACGAGCGAGGCCTCGGCGACCGTGCGCTCGGGCACCACGACGTGGCGGTATCCGGCGTCGGCGGCGGCGAGGACCGCGGGCAGCACCCCGCGGACCGGGCGGACCCGGCCGTCGAGGCCGAGCTCGCCGATCATCATCAGGTCGGCGATGTCGCGCGGGGCGACGCGGTCGTTCGCGGCGAGGACGGCGCACGCGACCGCCAGGTCGAAGCCGCTGCCACTCTTGGGGACGGAGGCCGGGCTGAGGCCGACCGTGAGCTTCTTCTGCGGCCAGGTCTCGCCACTGTTCACGATGGCGGCGCGGACCCGGTCGCGGCTCTCGCTCAGGCTCTTGTCCGGCAGCCCCACCAGCGTGAACGCGGCCACTCCCGCCTCCAGGTCCGCCTGGACCTCGACGACGACGCCCTCCACACCCAGCAGCGCCACCGAACACGTCCGGGCGAAGCCCATCACTCCACCCCCCGCACGTGCTCGACGCGGGCGGCGCCCCGGGGCGGCAGCACCACGCCGACCACGTCGATCCGCACCCCGCCCGGGGGCGGTCCGCCGTGGTCGGCGAGCCAGCATTCGGCGAGCAGCCGCAGCCGCTCCGCCTTGCGCGGGGTGACGGCTGCCATCGGATGCTCACCGCAGGACTCCGCGCGCGACTTCACCTCGCACACCACGAGCGCGTCGCCGTCCGCCGCCACGATGTCGATCTCGCCGTGCCGTTCGCGGTGCCTGCACCGCCAGTTCCGCTCCAGCACGGTCATCCCGGCCTCGGTCAGAGACCGTGCCGCCAGTTCCTCGCCGTAGCGTCCGAAAGCTCCTCGGGCATTCATCGGTACCACCTCCGTCACTCACTGTGAGGGAGGTGGCGTCCGCGAGATGATCTTGATCGGGGCCTGTGGACAACCCGCCGGCCCCGGCCGGCTCAGCCGTTGAAGCCGGAGTCGTCCGAGGGTAGGTCGAGGTCGGCCTTGTTCAGCTCCTCGATGTTCACGTCCTTGAACGTCAGCACGCGCACCTGCTTCACGAAGCGCGCCGGCCGGTACATGTCCCACACCCACGCGTCGGCCATGGAGACCTCGAAGAACACCTCGCCCTGGACCGAGTGCACCTGCATCTCGTAGTCGTTGGTGAGGTAGAAACGACGCTCCGTCTCGATCACGTACTTGAACAGGCCGACGACATCCCGGTACTCCCTGTAGAGCTTCAGCTCCATCTCGGTCTCGTACTTCTCGAGGTCCTCGGCGCTCATGGCATGTTCCCCTTCAGCCGTACGTCCCCCCATTGTGCGTCAGTCACGCTCCGTCCCCAGGTGAATCGGGGACAATGGGGGACCTTCGTCGAGCAATGCGCGCAGCAGCTCGGCGAGCCTGGTCGGGTACACCGTCTCATGCGAGGCCAGCAGTTCCTCACAGGTCCACCATCGCAGGCCGTCGACGCTGCGCCGCTCCAGCTCGGTCAGACCGGCCGTGTGCACCCGGACGTCGTCGGTGCGGGCCAGGTAGTACCACTCGTCCTGCTCCCAGCGCCGGCCGTCGAAGTCGAAGGCGCACGAGCGCTCCCACAGCACCGGCCCGAGCAGGGCCGTGGTGATCCCGGTCTCCTCCGCCAGTTCGCGGCGCGCCGCGACGTCCAGGCTCTCGCCCTCCTCGACGCCGCCACCCGGGGTGAACCACCAGGTGACGGACGGGTCGTCCGGCTCGTACCCGTGGAGCAGCAGGATCCGGTCGGAGGGGTCCAGGAGGACGAGCCGGGCCGCGCGCCGTCGCATCGTTATCGCGCCGCCCTCCGCCGCCGGGCCCGGTCCGCGACCGGGCCGTAGGCCGCACCAGCGAAGATCAGGACCACGCCGGCCGCGAGCGCCACGCCCACCGTGCGCAGCGGGCCGGGGCCGGAGGGCCCGTCGCCCGGCAGGGCGGCGAACGCGCCGGTCCGGTCGACCATGCCCGCGCGGCCGAGCGGCCACACCACACCGTCGACCCGCGCGGACACCGTGCTGCGCGGCACGGAGCCGTTGTCGGCGTCGCCGAGGCGGAAGCGGGAGTCCTCGGACGTGGCCCGGTTGTCGCCCATCATGAACAGGTTGCCCCGGGGCACGGTGGCCGAGAAGGAGGTCGGCGACGCCGGGCCCTCGGGGTCGAGCCGGAACGGCTCGTCGACCGGCTTGCCGTCGACCGTGAGCCGCCCCTGCTTGTCGCAGCAGGCCACCTTGTCACCGCCGACCGCCACGACCCGCTTCACCATGGGGACGTCGCCCCACAGCGGGTCGGTGAAGACCACGATGTCCCCGCGCCGCACCTCGGAGCCGTCGATCCGCTGGGCGAGGATCTTGTCGCCCGCGTCGACGGTCGGGGTCATGGATCCGGTGGGGACGGTGTACGGCCGGTAGACCAGCGCACCCCAGACGAAACCTCCCAGGAAGAGCACGCAGCCGAGGGCGACGGCCAGACCGGAGACTATCCGTCCGGTCCGCCCGCCGCCCTGTTCGCCTGCTCGCCCCGTCGCCGTCCGCGTGCCCGTGCGTGTGCTCGTGCTCATGCGTCCGCACCCTACCCGGCGGTACGGACCGGGGGCAGCCCTCTCACCCGGTCCGGTTGATCAGACGGCGCCGCCGCCACAGCACCAGCGGGACCGCACCGGCCAGTCCGCCCGCGGCCGGCAGACCCGCTGCCGCCGCGTTGATGCCGGGCTGGTCGAAGGTGCTGGGCACGGGGAGGGTGGACCAGTTGCTGATCGGCCAGGCCACGACGACCGCGCGGCCGACGACCTCGTCCACGGAGACCGTGCCGTTGCCCGGCAGGTTCTGGTGGTAGCGGGAGTCCAGGGAGTCCTGCCGGTGGTCGCCCATCACCCAGATGCGGCCGTCCGGGACCTTGATCGGGCCGAAGGGACGGTCGCCGCAGGGGGTGTTCCCCGGGTAGATGTACGGCTCGTCCAGCGCCTTGCCGTTCACCTTGACCGGGCCGGTGCCCTTGCACTCCACCGTGTCCCCGCCGACCGCGATGACCCGCTTGATCAGGTCCTTCTCCTCCGCGGACGGCATGAGGCCGACGAAGCTCAGACCCTTCTGGATCGCGTTCGTCACCGGGTTGGTGTCCACCGGGACCGTCTCGCCGAGCCAGCCGCCCGGATCGTGGAAGACGACGACCTCGCCGCGCTCGGGCTCGGAGCCGAACCAGGGCGTGAGCTTGTCGACCAGGACCCGGTCGCCGATC
This sequence comes from Streptomyces sp. NPDC059718, assembly GCF_042733315.1. Taxonomy (NCBI): domain Bacteria; kingdom Bacillati; phylum Actinomycetota; class Actinomycetes; order Kitasatosporales; family Streptomycetaceae; genus Streptomyces; species Streptomyces sp. NPDC059718. The sequence goes on along the minus strand of NZ_JBHWGA010000014.1, from coordinate 55,147 downwards.
CTGAGGGTGTTCTCCATCGACGCCGAGGGGATGGAGAACGCCTGCAGCAGGAAGGTCTTGATCAGCCAGGCCAGCGCGAGCGCGATGACGATGAGCAGCGGCAGTTCCTTCCAGAACGAACGTTGCTGCTGCTTCTTCCCCGCGTCGCCGTCACGGCCCTTCGTGTCACTCGCCTCTTCGGAGGTTTCCGCGCCCGCGTCCGGGCCTTTCTTTCCGAGCGGCGCCTCGCCGTCGCCCGCCGAGCCGCCCGACGTGGGGTCCCGATCCTCCGGCTCTCCGCGTCCGGACCTTGCGCCGACCACCAGGTCCCCCACATCCACTCCTTACTCCGCTTGCTGCGCGCTGCCGCCCGCGCCATATGCGGCGCAAGCCCACCACCCCCATAACGAGCGGGAGTTCCGCAGGAGTCGGGAGCGGGGTCATTCCTTGCCGATTGTTGGATGTTGCCACTCCCGGGCCCGCCCTCGCGGCAGACGCGCCCGAACCCCCCGGCGCGGCGACGCCGGAGTACGTCGCCGGTTCCTTCAGCCCCGCCCAGTGCCCCATCGGCCAGGCCACGGCGAAGGCCCTGCCCACCACCAGGTTCTCCGGCACGGTGCCGTCGCCGTCGTCCTTGAGGTGGAAGCGGGAGTCCGCGGAGTTGGACCGGTGGTCACCCATCACGAAGAGCCGGTTCGGCGGGACCTTGACCGTGAACTTGATCTCCGACGGCGGATTGCCGGGATGGATGTAGGGCTCGTTCAGCGGGGTCCCGTTGACGGTGATCTTCCCCTGGGCGTCGCAGCACTTCACCGTGTCGCCGCCGACCGCGACCACCCGCTTGATCAGGTCCTGCTCGTCCGCGGACGGCAGCAGCCCGATGAAGGTGAAGAACTCCTTGACCTGCTTCACGACCACCGGGTCCTCGCCGGACTGGGCCTGCTCGCCCTCCAGCCAGTTGCCGGGGTCCTTGAAGACCACCACGTCGCCGCGCTGCGGCCGGGAGCCGAACCACGGCGTGAGCTTGTCGACGACGACGCGGTCACCGATCCTGATCGTCTGCTCCATCGAGCCCGACGGGATGACGAAGGCCTGCAGCAGGAAGGTCTTGAGCACCAGCGCGATCAGCAGCGCGACCCCGATGAGCAGGGGTATCTCCCTGGCCGCGGAACGACGCCGCCTGCGCTTGACCTTCCGCGCCAGCTTGCGCCGCTCGGCCCGGCCGCCGCCCCTGCGCGGGCCCGCCGGCTCCTCGCCCAGGTACTCGGCACGGCTCGGCTGGCCGGCGTTCGCCCGCCCGCGGCTACCCATGGGCGCCGTCCAGGGAGCGGCGGCGGCCCAGCGGCCAGAAGGTCGCCTCGGCCCGGCCGATCACCTTGTCCACCGGGACGGTGCCCCCTCCGGGGTCGCCCAGATGGTCACGGGAATCCCGGCTGTCGGCACGGTGGTCACCCATCACCCACAGCCTCCCCTTCGGAACCTCGATGTCGAACGCTACCCGGGACGGCGTGTCCCCGGGGTAAAGATAGGTCTCGTCCAGCGGGCGCCCGTTGACGGTGATCCTGCCCCGCTCGTCGCAGCAGGTCACCCGGTCCCCACCGACACCGATGACCCGCTTGACGTAGTCGGTCCCGCCGGAGTCCTGCACGAACGATCCCTCGCCGTCGAACACCACGACATCGCCTCTGGCGGGCACCTTGCCGAAACGGTACGCCAGTTTGTTGACCAGCACGCGGTCCCCGGCCCGCAGGGTGTTCTCCATCGACCCGCTGGGGATCTCGAAGGGCTGGGCCACGAAGACGTTGACCAGCGCGATCACGGCGGCGGCCGCCACGGCGAGCAGCGCATACCGCTGTGTACGTACGCCGAAGCGCGACCGCTCATCCCGCTGTTCGGCGGGATCGGCGCGGTCGCGCTCCGGGAGGTGTACCTCTGTGTCCATCAGGCGCAGAGCCTATAGGGCCCCGCATATGCCGGGCGGACTCAGTTGTCGCGCTTCTCCTTGATCTTCGCGGCCTTGCCGCGCAGCTCACGGAGGTAGTACAGCTTGGCGCGACGGACGTCACCGCGGGTCACGAGCTCGATCTTCTCGAAGATCGGGCTGTGCACCGGGAAGGTACGCTCGACGCCGACGCTGAAGGAGACCTTGCGGACCGTGAAGGTCTCACGGACGCCGGCGCCCTGGCGACGGATGACAACGCCCTTGAACTGCTGGATACGGGAGCGGTTGCCCTCGATCACGCGGACGTGGACGTTGACGGTGTCACCGGGGCGGAAGGCCGGGACGTCGCTGCGCAGCGACGCGGCGTCGACGGAGTCGAGCAGGTGAGACATGTTCGTCTGCTTTCTTCGCCCATGCCACAGGTCATCGGCGGGAGTAGTGGTGGTGATCCGACTGCCTCCGCGTCGGACGGGCGTCATGTCCCCCTGTGGCAGGGGCGCACACCGGACGCGAGGCAGCAGCCGCCTATTCTTCCACGGACTCCGGGAGTCGCCCAAATCGGCCGTCCTCGCCCTGCACCCAGCCGAGGGCCGCGAGCATCGCGCGGTCCTTCTTGTCCAGGGCGGCCGGGTCGCAGCGCTCGATCAGGTCGGGGCGGTTCTCCGTCGTACGGCGGAAGGCCTCGTCGCGTCGCCAGCGGGCGACCTTGCCGTGGTGGCCGCTGAGCAGCACCTCCGGCACTCCCCGGTCCCGCCAGACCGGGGGCTTGGTGAAGACCGGGCCCTCCAGCAGGTCGGCCATGGCACCGGGGGCGAAGGAGTCGTCGCGGTGCGACTCGGCGTTGCCCAGCACGCCCGGCAGCAGCCGGGCCACGGCCTCCACCATCACCAGCACCGGGGCCTCGCCGCCGGCCAGGACGTAGTCGCCGATGGAGACCTCGCGGACGTCCAGCCGCTCCCCGTACTCCTCGATGACCCGCCGGTCGATGCCCTCGTACCGGGCCGGGGTGAAGACCAGCCAGGGCTTCCCGGACAGCTCGACCGCGAGCTCCTGGGTGAAGGGGCGGCCGCTCGGGGTGGGGACCACCAGCACGGGGTCGCCCTCCCCCGACTCCAGGACCGCGTCCAGGGCCTCGCCCCACGGCTCGGGCTTCATGACCATGCCCGGGCCACCGCCGTACGGGGTGTCGTCGACCGTGTTGTGCCGGTCGTGGGTCCACTGGCGCAGGTCGTGGACGCGCACGTCCAGCTGCCCGCGTGCCCGGGCCTTGCCGACCAGGGAGACGTTCAGCGGCTCCAGGTACTCGGGGAAGATCGTGACGACGTCGATGCGCATGGGGCTACTGCTCCGCCTCGGCCTCGTCCAGCAAGCCGGGCGGGGGCGTGATGACCGCGCGCTGCTGCTCCAGGTCGATCTCGGGGACGATCTCGGCGACGAAGGGCACCATGACCTCGCTGCCGTCCGGCCGTTCGACGACCAGCAGGTCGTGGTACGGCAGGTGCGAGATCTCCTTGATCCGGCCGACCTCGGTCCCGTCGGCGGTGACCACGTCGAGGTCGACCAGCTGGTGGTCGTAGAACTCCTCGGGGTCCTCCGGCGTCTCGTCCGGGTCGACGTCGGCGATCAGCAGGACGTTGCGCAGCGCCTCCGCACCGGTGCGGTCCTTCACGCCGGCGAAGCGCACCATCAGCCGGCCGCTGTGCACCCGGCCCGTCTCGATGGTGAGCGGGCCGGCCGACGCCGGGTCCGTGACGAGCACGGCGCCCGGGGCGAGCCGCAGTTCCGGCTCGTCGGTGCGCACCTCCACCGAGACCTCGCCCTTGATGCCATGGGCGCGACCGATGCGTCCCACTACCAGCTGCACTTGATCGCGCTCCTGTGCTCACGTGTCGGATACGGCCACGGGCCGAGGGCGGCCCAAGTGCCACCCCCGGCCCGTGCCGGTGCTGCGTACCTCAGCGGACGTGGTCCACGTCGACGAGGTCGACGCGGACACCGCGTCCCCCGATCGCGCCCACGACCGTGCGCAGGGCGCGGGCGGTGCGGCCGTTGCGGCCGATCACCTTGCCGAGGTCGTCGGGGTGCACCCGGACCTCCAGGACCTTCCCCCGACGCAGGGTGCGCTCGGCGACCTGCACGTCGTCGGGGTTGTCGACGATGCCCTTGACCAGGTGTTCGAGGGCCTCCTCGAGCACGATCAGGCCTCGGTCGACTCAGCCGCCTCGGCGGCCTCGTCCTTCTTGTCGGACTTCTTGGCCTTCTGGGTGATGGCCTCACCCTTGGACTCGTCACCGGCGTCCTTGGCGGCGGCCTCGAAGAGGGCGCGCTTGTCGGCCTTGGGCTCGGCGACCAGGAGCGGGGCCGGAGCCGGCTCGCCCTTGTACTTCTGCCAGTCGCCGGTCTTCTTCAGGATGGCGAGCACGGGCTCGGTCGGCTGCGCGCCGACACCCAGCCAGTACGCGACGCGCTCGGCGTTGACCTCGATGCGCGACGGGTTCTGGACGGGGTGGTACAGACCGATCTCCTCGATGGCCCGGCCGTCACGGCGGGTACGGGAGTCGGCGACGACGATGCGGTAGTGAGGCGAACGGATCTTGCCCAGACGCTTCAGCTTGATCTTGACTGCCACGGGAGTGGGTTCTCCTGGAGTTGACGTGGTTGGGCAGGCCGGACCACCACGTGGGGTTGTGGAGCCGGTTGCCCGACGGACGCGTCAGCCGAAGGAGAGAGGGGTCCTGCACGGCTGCCGAGTGCTCAGCTGACCATTCTGCCATACGGCGGGCATGCCGCCGCACGCCGGTGACCCCACCGGCGCCGTCCCCCGTACGGTGCCGCCCCCGTGCCGCGGCGGGCGCTCACGCGACCGCCCGGGGCGGCCGGATTACGGTACGCGGAGCACAGCGCCGCCACGACGGACGGGCCGTGGCGGTGGCGGGCGGGCCGGCCCCGGGGGTTG